>NZ_NEIR01000003.1:0-417386 GCF_002112825.1 Pseudomonas sp. B5(2017) | reverse complement strand
ACCATGACCGCATCAGGCTGAAACTCAATGGCCTGAGCCCTGTCAGCTACAGGACTCAGGCCACGGGCTAAAACTGTCCAACTTTTCGGGGGCAGTCCAGGGTGCGAGGATCGCTTGCGAATTCAGTTAGCTGTCCGACAGCGCGGTCCAAAGGGCTGGGCAATCTCCCACAAGGTCCCTGTCAAGGCTACGAAAGGGCCTGCACAGGCGGCAGGGCCTATGCAGAACGCGTACCGCGTCCTGCATCACGCTGGGCCACCAGTGCGCGGATCCGCGGAATCAGCTCCTGCCCGTACTCCACGGCATCGCGCAACTGCTCGAAGCCACGGAACAGGAAGGTGCTCACACCCAGTTCGTAGTAGGCCAGCGCCGCTTCGGCCACCTGCTCGGGCGTGCCCACCAGTGAGGTGGAATTGCCGGCCCCGCCGCCCAAAGCTGCGATTTCGGTCCACAGCCGGGTATCGTGCACCTTGCGCTGGCCGGCCAGCTGTACCAGGCGCTCGGAGCCGACATTGCTCTTGCCGAAATTCTTCTCGCGGCGGTTGCCCTGGCGGATGCCGATGCGCTGCCTGGCATCGGCCAGGATGCGTTCGGCCCGCGCCCAGGCCTCTTCCTCGGTGGCCCCCAGGATCGGCCGCAGCGACAGGCTGAAGCGGATGTGATTCTCCCGCCCGTGACGGGCCGCGGCCTTGCGCACCTGGGCAATGCGCTCGCGCACCTGCTCCAGTGGCTCCCCCCACATCATGTACACATCGGCGTGTTTCGCCGCGACCTCCACCGCCGCGTCCGAAGCGCCGGAGAAGTACACCGGCAGCTTGCCCACCGGCTTGACCAGGGTCAGGTTGTCTTCCACCCGGTAATGCTCGCCGTGGTGGTCGAAGGGTGTGGTCTGCGTCCAGGTGTTGCGTAGTACCTGCAGGTATTCGTCGGTGCGGGCGTAGCGGGCGTCCTTGTCGAGGAAGTCGCCGTCGCGCTGCAGGTCGCCGCTGTCGCCGCCGGTGATCACGTTGATCGAGGCGCGGCCGCGGCTGAGCTGGTCGAGGGTGGCGAACTGGCGAGCGGCGAAGGTTGGCGCCTGGAACCCGGGGCGGTGCGCCACCAGCAGGCCGATGCGCTCGGTCAGCGCGGCTACGTAGCTGGCCAGTATCATCGAGTCCGGCGCGCTGGTGTTGACTGCCAGCAGGGCCTTGTCGAAGCCGGCGTATTCCTGGGCCTGGGCGAAGGCCTTGATGAAATCAAGGTCGACCAGCGGGCCGCGCGGGGCCTGTGATTCGCTGCTTTCCTGGGGGCCGATGAGGCCGATGAATTCTAGGCTCATGCAATGGAACTCCTTTTCGTGTGGGGCGGATTCAGGCAGCTGCGATCTGCCCGCGACGCAGCGTGTTGCGGTTGGTCGGAACGCTCAGGCCAAAGCTGTCGCGCAGGGTGCTGCCGCTGTATTCGCTGCGCACCAGGCCGCGTGCTTGCAGCAGGGGCACCACCAGCTCGGTGAAATACTGCAGGCCATCGGGCAGCAGCGAGTTGATGATGAAGCCGTCGGCGGCGCCGTCTTCGAACCAGTCCTGCAAGGCGTTGGCGACCTGCTCGGGGGTGCCGGTGAAGTCGCGTCTTGGGCGCGAGAAGCGCAAGGCCAGTTGGCGCAGGCTCAGGCTTTCGTCGCGGGCCAGTTGCTTCAACTGGTCGGCGGTGCCCTTGTGGCTGTTGTCGCCAAGGGTGCCCAGGTCGGGGAACGGTGCATCCAGCTCGTGCTGGCTGAAGTCGTAGTCGTTGAACGGGCGGCCGAGGGCGACCAGGGCGTCCTCGATGCTCACCAGGTCGACGGCCTGCTGGTATCGGCGCTCCACCTCTGCTTCGTCGCGGCCGACGATGGGGCGGATGCCCGGCAGGATGAACAGCTGGTCCGGGTCGCGGCCATGGCTTGCGGCGCGTTGCTTCAAATCTTGGTAGTAGGCGCGGGCATCGCTGAACGACTCGGGGTTGACGAAGATCGCATCGGCGTTCTGCGCGGCGAAGTTGCGCCCGTCCTCTGACACGCCAGCCTGGAAGATCAGCGGCTGGCCCTGGGGCGAGCGCTGGATGTTCAGCGGGCCCTTGACCTTGAAGAACTCCCCCTTGTGGCCCAGGGTGTGCAACTTGGCCGGGTCGAAGAATTCGCCGCTCTGCTTGTCGCGGGTGAAGGCGTCGTCTTCCCATGAGTCCCACAGGCCCTTGACCACTTCGACGTGCTCACGGGCGATGCGGTAGCGCACGGCGTGGGGCGGGTGTTGGTCCTTGCCGAAGTTGTCGGCGGTGCCCGACAGCCATGAGGTGACCACGTTCCAGCCGGCGCGGCCGCCGCTGATCAAATCCAGCGAGGCGAGCTGGCGGGCGACCTGGAACGGTTCGGTATAGCTGACCGTGACCGTGGCCACCAGGCCGATATGGGTGGTGACCGCCGCCAGTGCCGAGAGAATGGTCAGCGGCTCGAAGCGGTTGAGGTAGTGGGGGCTGGAACGGGCATGGATGTGCAGGCTGTCGGCGATGAAGGCGAAATCGAACTTGGCCGCCTCGGCCAATTGCGCCTGCTGCTTGTAGAAACCGAAGTTGACGCTGGCGTCGGCCAGCGCCTCGGGGTGGCGCCATTCGCCCCAGCCGTGGCCGACACCGTGGATCATTGCGCCAAGATGGATCTGTCTTTTGCTCATGTTCAATACCTCTTGCCAGATAAGCCTCAATGTCTGATCCGCGCGGCACGCCCGTGCCGCACGGCAAAACGGTCAAACCGCCACGGGCAGCACGCTGCGCGAATGCCCGGGTATCGCCTCGATCAGCGCCCGCGTATAGGCGCTGGCCGGCTGGCCGAACACCTGCACCGCCGGCCCTTGCTCGACCACCTGGCCGCGCTGCAGCACCAGCACCTGGTCGGCCATGCTCGCCACCACCGCCAGGTCGTGGGAGACCAGCACGTAGGCCATTCCCAGCTCGCGCTGCAGCTCATCCAGCAGGGCGAGGATCTGCGCCTGCACCGACACGTCCAGCGCACTGACCGGTTCGTCGAGCAGCAGCACCTCGGGCTCCAGGGCCAATGCCCGGGCGATCGCCACCCGTTGGCGCTGGCCGCCCGACAGCTCCCGGGGCAGGCGATCGAGGAAGTGCACCGGCAGCTGTACCCGCGTGATCAGTTCACGGGCCCTGCGCTCCAGGGCCTCGCCCTTGAGCAGGCCGAACGACACCAGCGGTTCGACGATGCTGTCGAACACGGTGAAGCGCGGGTCGAGCGCGGCGAACGGGTTCTGCTGCACCAGCTGGATGCGCCGGCGCAGGGGGCGGAACTGCCGCCAGCTGCAGGCACTGACGTCCACGCCAGCGAACTCCACCCGCCCGTGGCTGGGCTTTTCCAGCCCGAGGGCGATCCGTAGTGCGGTGCTCTTGCCTGAGCCCGACTCGCCGACGATGGCCAGGGTCTGCCCGGCATGCACCTCAAGGTTCAGGTCATGCAGGGCGGTGAAGTGGGCATCCTGCCCGGGCAACGCGAAGTGCTTGCCGACGTTGCTCAGGCGCAGCAGCGCTGCCTGGCCCCTCGGCGCGCCAGGCCTGCGCCGTGGCACGAAGGCCGGCGCGGCGTTGAGCAGGTCGCGGGTGTAGGGCTGCCGTGCGCCCCAGAGAATCTGCCTGGGCGAGGCCTGCTCGACGAGCTCACCCTGTTTCATGACCAGCAGGCGGTCGGCGCGGTCGCAGGCCATGCCCAGGTCATGGGTGATGATCAGCAGCGAGATGCCGCGCTCGGCCACCAGCCGTTGCAGGTGGTCGAGGATGCGCCGCTGCACCGTCACGTCCAGCGCGCTGGTGGGCTCGTCGGCGATGATCAGCCGCGGCTCGCCGGCCAGGGCGATGGCGATCAGCACCCGCTGGCGCATGCCGCCGGAAAGTTCATGGGGGTACTGGCGGGCGCGCAGCGCCGGGTCGTCCAGGCCGACCTGTGCCAGCAACTCCAACACATCGGCATCCACCGTCGGGTAGCGCCGGCCGCGAGCCAGCAGCAAGGCCTCGGCGATCTGCCGGCCGATGCGCAGGGTCGGGTTGAGGCTGACCATCGGGTCCTGCGGTACCAGGCCGATGGTGCGCCCGCGCAACTGGCGCCGGGTGCGCTCGCTGGCCCGTGCCACATCCACGCCGTCGACCCACAGCTGGCCCTGCTCGATGCGGGCATTGCCCGGCAGCAGGCCGAGCAGGGCATTGGCCAGGGTCGACTTGCCCGAGCCGGACTCGCCGACGATGGCCAGCGTCTCGCCCTGGGCCAGGCTGAACGACAGCTGGCGCAAGGCCTGGATGGGTTGCCCGGCGAAGGTGTAGCTGACACTCAGGTCGCGGACCTCGATCAGGGGGCGCAGGCTCATCGGGCATGCTCCTCGGCGCTGCGCGCCAGGTGGTTGAGGCTGAACACCACGGCTACCACGAACAGCCCTGGCAGCAGGGAGACCCAAGGGGCGGTGATCAGGAAGTGGCGGCCGTTGGCGATCAGCGTGCCCCATTCCGCCGCCGGCGGCGCCGCGCCGAAGCCGAGGAAACTCAGCCCGGCGGTGGCCAGGATGGCGGCGCCGAAGTCCAGGGTGGCGAGCACCGCCACCGGGCCCCAGGCGTTGGGCAGCACATGGCGCAGCAGTGTGCGCGCCCAGCTGGCACCGCCCAGGCGGGCGGCCTCGACATAGGGCAGGGTCTTGATGCGCAGCACTTCGGCGCGGGTGGTGCGGGCAAAGCCCGGGATGATGCCGACGCCCACGGCGACTGCCACCGGCACCGTGCCGAAGCCGATCGCGGTGACGATGGCCAATGCCAGCAGCAGGCCGGGCAGTGCCAGCAACACATCGATCAGGCGCATCAGCGCCGCGTCGACGCGCCCACCGGCAAAGCCGGCCAGCACGCCCAGGCCGAGGCCACCGAGCAGGGCGATGGCCACCGCCAGCAATGCGGCCAGCACCGACAGGCGCGCGCCATAGACCACCCGGGTATACAGGTCGCGGCCCAGCTCGTCGGTGCCGAACCAGTGCACCACGCCGGGGGCACTGAGCTTGTCGGCGGGCGAGGTGGCGTAGGGGTCGAAGCTGGTCAACAGCTGTGGGGCCAGTGCCGCGAACAGGGCGAACAGCACGATCAATAGCGCCAGGCTGAAGCCGGGCCGGCGCAGTAGCGGGATCAGGGCCTGACGGGCGCGCTGCAGGTACGTGCGCCGCTTCCAGGCGCTGGCAGGATGTGCCACCTCGCCCGTGGGCTGGGTGTCGATCGGGGTCAGGGAAAGGTCGATGGTCATCTCAGCTCACCTTGGCCGTGTGGGTGATGCGTGGGTCGAGGTACGGGTAGAGCAGGTCGACGATCAGGTTCACCACCACGAAGGCGGTGGCCGATACCGCGACGATCGCCAGCACCACCGGGATGTCCTGGCGCAGCACGGCCTCCTGGGCCAGGCGGCCGACGCCGTTGCGCGAGAAGATGGTTTCCACCAGCACCGCGCCGGAGACCGTATTGCCGACCTGCAGGCCGATCAGGGTCAGCAGCGGCAAGGCTGCGTTGCGCAAGCCGTGGCGCGCCTGCACCTGGGCCCGGCTCAGGCCCTTGGCGAAGGCGGTGGTGATGTAGGGTTCCTGCCATACGCCCTGAAAGCCGCGCTGCAGCACCTGGGCGTACACCGCGGCGCTGGGGATCGCCAAGGTGATCGCCGGCAGCACCAGGCTGGCCAGGCCCTGGCTGCCGGTGGCCGGGAACCAGCCGAGGGCGAAGGCGAATACCTGGATCAGCAGCAGGCCCATCCAGAACACCGGCACCGAGAAACCCAGCGACGGCAGGCGTGCCAGGGCGGTCTTCAGTGGCCGCCATTGCAGGTAGGCGGTCAGGTAGGCCAGGCCGACCCCGGCCAGCAGCGACAGGGCGATGGCCGCGCCGGCGAGGGCCAGGGTCTGCGGCAGGCGCTCGGCCAGCAGCGCGGTGACCGGCCGGCCCAGTGACAACGACTGCCCGAGGTCACCGTGCAGGGCGCGCCACAGCAGGTCGAAGTACTGCTCGAGCAGCCCCTTGTCCAGCCCGTAGTAGGCACGGGCCTTGGCCAGGTCCTCGGGTGACAGGCCATCGGCCTCCATGCCCGAGGCGCTGAGCATGATCGCCAGGGTGTCGCCCGGTAGCAGGTAGAGGATGAAGTAGGTGATGGTGTAGGCGCCCCACAGCACCAACAGGGCCTGGCCGATGCGGCCGATCAGGTAGCGTTTCATGGCTGGCCGACCTGGATGTCACTGAGCAGCGCGAAGCCTTCTGCAGTCCAGCGGAAGTCCTTGACCCGCGGCGCGGTGGCGGCTTGCCAGACGCGCTCGTACAGCGGGAACGCCGACGCCTCGTCGACCAGCAGGTCCTGCAGCTGGCCATAGGCCTGGGCCCGTTGCGGTGTGGCGGTGGCGGTGATGCCGCTGTCGAACAGCGCCTGGGCCCTGGCCAGGGTGTGCGGTTCGTAGGTGTTGGTGGCCAACGTGGTGCTGCTTGCTGCCCGCGGGTCGAGGATGGTCTGCAGGATGATCGGGTCGGCGCGGGTCATGTAGGTGGAGGTCAGGTCGTAGTTGCCGGACGCGTTCCCGGCCACCCATTCGGCGCGGGTCAGCACATTGAGCTTCAGGTCGATGCCGACCTTGCGCAACTGGTCCTGCACCAGCACGTCACCGGCGCTTTCGGCCGGGGTCAGGTTGTAGCGCAGGGTCAGGCGCTGGCCGTTCTTGTGCCGGTAGCCGTCCTCGCCCTTGTGCCAGCCGGCGGCCTCGAGCAGTTGCTCGGCGCCCGTAGGGTCATAGGCGAGCTTGTCGGCCTGGGGCTTGAAGTACGGCGTGGTGACGTCGTAAACGCTGCTCACCACCGGGAACGCGGCGTTGTACACGGTATGCGCGTAGCTGGTGCGGTCGATGGCCTTCTGCAGTGCCAGGCGCACCTGGCGGTCGGCCAGCAGGCGGTCGTTGCGCGTGTTGGGGTAGAGGTTGAGCGCCGGGCCCGGCAGCGAGCGGCTCTGGATGGTCGCGCCCTTGGACTGGAACAGCTTCAGGTCGACTTCCGAGAACGGGTTGCGCGGCCACAGGATGTCGGCTTTGCCCTGCAGGAACAGGCCGTTGCGCACGCTTTCCTCGGGGATGTAGCTGATGTCCACGGCATCGAGGTGCGCCGGGCCCTGGTTGTGCATGTTGGCTGATGGCCAGGCGTAGTCGGCGCGCTTGACCAGCCGGGCGCCCACCTCCGGGGTGTAGTGCTCGAGGATGAACGGGCCGGTGCCGATGATGTTGCCCAGTGAGCGCGCCTGGGCAGTCAGCTTGTAGGAGGCCGGCGCAAGGATGGCCAGGTTGGTGGTCGAGGTGGCCTGCAGGAAACCGGCGTTAGGTTTGGCCAGGACCAGGCGCACGGTGAAGTCGTCCAGCACCTCGGCGTGGTCATAGCCGGCCAGGTAGGTAGCACCGAAGGTGGCCGGCAGCTGCGTGGCGAAGGCCTTGTTGCTGTCGAAGGCGGTTTTCACGGCGTGGGCGTCGAAGCGTTCGCCGTTGCTGAAGGTGACGTCCTGGCGCAGCTGGAAGGTGTAGCTCAGGGTATCGGCACTGACCTCCCAGCTTTTTGCCAGCCAGGGGATGATGCGGCCGGTTTGCGGGTCCTGGTCGGTCAGGGACTCGGCCACGTTGCGCAGCAGTACGCGGTGCTCCAGCCAGTAGACCTGGAAGGGGTCGACGCTGACCAGGGTGGTGTTGTCGCCCCAGAAGGCGATGTTCAGGGTGTTGCTGGCCGAGGTCTTGTCGGCTGGGGAGCAGGCGGTCAGGGCCAAGGCCAGGGAGCCGATGGCGAACAGGCGGTGCAGTGGGGGCATGGGATGGTCCTTCATTGAATTGGGGTTATCTGTGCCGGCCTCTTCGCGGGTAAACCCGCTCCCACAGGTACGGCGCTCCACTCAAGGGAGGTGAAATCCCTGTGGGAGCGGGTTTACCCGCGAAGAGGCCGGTACAGGCGACAGCTGCCTTCCAGTCAGTCCTGGTAATCGCGGCCCTCGCGGTCCAGCTGCCGGATCAACGCATCCCAATGCCGCTGGATGCCTTCCCCCTTGCCATCGGAAAACCGCTTCGACTGTTCATGCACCTTGGCAATCGCCGCCTGCGATGCATGCAGCAGCTGGTCATTGCCCCCGGCCTGGGCCGCCACCTGGATGTTGCAGGCCCGCTCCAGCCCATGCAGCTCACGGAACGCGTGCTCGACGCTGATCCCCCCGGTGAGCAACCCGTGGTTGCGCAGGATGAGGATGTTGCTGTCGCCCAGGTTGGCCACCAGCCGCTGCTGTTCGTCCAGGTCCAGGGCCACGCCTTCGTAGTCGTGGTAGACCACCCGGCTGTAGTAGGCCAAGGCGTGCTGGGAGATCGGCAGCAGGCCGTCGCGCTGGGCCGATACCGCTGCGCCATCGCGGGTGTGGGTGTGCAGCACGGCCTTCAGGTCGGGGCGGGCGCGGTGGATTGCGCTGTGGATCACGTAGCCGGCCTGGTTGATGCCCAGCCCCAGCGGGTCGTCGATGATGGTGCCGTCGACGTCGACCTTGACCAGGTTGGAGGCGGTGATTTCGTCGAACAGCAGGCCGAAGGCGTTGATCAGGAAGTGTTCGTCCGGCCCCGGTACGCGGGCCGAAAAGTGCGTGTAGATGTGGTCGGTCCAGCGGAACAGGGCGGCCAGGCGGTAGGCGGCAGCCAGCTTGACCCGTACCTCCCACTCTTCGGCGCTGACCCGGTCGCGCACCTTGTCGGTGCTGGTAGTGACGGCAGACAGTGAACTCATGGTGTGCTCTCCGGTAATCAGTAGCCGCGCGCGGTGTCGACCAGGTTGGCCAGGGGCGCCTGCTCGCGGTAGCGGTGGAAGTTGGCGATGAAGGCTTCAAGCAGGGCCGGGTAGCCGTCCTCGGAAATGGCCGAGGTGTGCGGCGACAGGAACACCCGTGGGTGGTGATACAGCGGGTGGCCGGCGGGCAGCGGCTCGGGGTCGGTGACATCCAGGCTGGCGCGGCCGATCAGGCCTCTGTCCAGGGCCTCGAGCAGGGCCTGCTGGTCAAGCAGGCCACCGCGGGCGATGTTGATCAGGTGCAGGCCAGGGCGGGCATGGGCCAGCACCTGACGGTCGACCAGGCCACGGGTGGCGGCGGTGAGTGGGGCGGCCAGCACCAGGTGGTCGCTGCCGGCGAACAACTGCTGCAGGTCGGCGGCGCGCTCCACCCCGGGCACCTCGGCGATGGCCTGGCCGGGGCGGCTCAAGGCCAGCACCTGCATGCCAAGGGCCACCGCCTTGCGCGCCAGGCTCTGGCCGATGCTGCCAAAACCGAGAATGCCCAGGGTGCGGCCGCGCAATGGCGCCAGCGGGGTCAGGCGCCAGTCGGCATCCTTGACCCACAGCCCCGGCAGTTGCTTGGCGGCGGCGAACACCAGGGCCAGGGCGAATTCGGCCACCTGCTCGGCATTGGCGCCCTTGCCGCTGGTGACCGGTGTGCCCTGGAACACCCAGTCGGGGTAGAAGTCGATGCCCGAGGACACCAGCTGCACCCACTTCAGGCCCCAGGGCCAGCCTGGCGGCGGGGTGTCGATGCGCTGCCCGCGCACGTTGATCGGGCGCAGGATGAATACATCGGCAGGGGCTTGCAGGGCCAGCTGGCCGGGGGCGATATCGATGACTTCATGGTCCGGCAGGTGTTCGCGCAGGTGCTGGTTGGCCTGGGCGTCGAGCTGGCTGGCGATGATCGAATGGCTCATGCCTGCACCTCCGCCAGCGCCGCGCGGCCGGCCTGGCCGAACACCACATCGTCCTGCGGGGTGTGGATGCGGCTGCAGAGCACGTCGCGGTAGTGCCGTTCCAGCGGATTGCGCCGCGACAGCCCGGGGTTGCCGGTGGCCTCGATGGCCAGCTCCACGGCCTGGATGGCATTGGCGCTGACCAGGTGCTTGAGTTGCCCGGCATGCTGCGCGGCGACCTGCCCGGTGGTGGCTGCGTCAAGCAGGCCCTGGTTGGCGAACAGCAGGGTGTCGATGCGCCCCAGCACATCCTGGAAGCGCGGCAGGCTGGCCAGCGGCGCGCCCAGGTTGGAGGGGGCACGCTGCTTGAGAAAACCCGCCAGCCAGTCGCGGGCGGCACGGGCCACGCCGTCGTACACTGCCGGCAGCAGTACGGCCATCCACAACAGGCTCTCGCCGTCGAGTTCGGCCTTCGGTGCGCTTGCCGGGCTGACGCTGACGGCATGGTCGAGGGGGATCAGCACGTCATCGAAGCGCACTTCATGGCTGCAGGTGGCGCGCATGCCCAGGTGGTCCCAGTCATCGATGATGGTGATGCCGGGCGTGTCGCGATGCACCAGGAAGCCGCCGACCAGCGGGTCGGCGTCGTCGCTGCGGCCCCAGACCAGGTACCAGGTCAAGCCGTGGCTGCCGGTGGAGTAGATCTTGCGCCCGCTCAGGCGCCAGCCCTCGGCTGTGCGCCGCGCCACGGTGGCGGGCAGGCCGCCGCGGGCCGGGGTGCCGAGTTCGGGTTCAACGCGCAGGGCATTGATCAGTGCGCCCTGATGCACGGCATCGCGGGCCACGCGCTGGCGCAGGTGTTCGGGCCAGCGGGCCTCGTCCTGCAGGCGAAAGTGCTGCAGGTACTGCATCACCAGGATCAACGCGGTAGCCGGGTCGCCCTTGCCGACCGCGCCGATCACCCGACGGGCGCTGGCCAGGTCCGCGCCAGTGCCACCGAGTGCGCGGGGTACGGTGAAGGCGAGCAGGCCGTGGCGGTGCAGCAGGTCGAAATTGTCCTGGGGGAACTGCGCGCTGCGGTCGTAGCGTTCGGCGTTGGCCGCGAGGGCCTGCGTCAGCTCGGCGAGGGCGCTGTCGGAGGGGTGACTCATGGGGTTTCATCCCTGAATGACGGTGTGTTGCTAAGACCGTATTCGTATGGATGAACGCTGTAAAAGTCTTTTTGGTTCTATGCTAATTATTTGTTTTAAGAATTTATTGTTTTTACTGTTATGCATGAATTGCATTTATTGGCGGGGCGCCAGGCGCCCCTGCGTGGTCAACCCAGGAGCCTGTGCCCTGCCACCTCACCGAAAAGCTCGACCGGTTCTTGCAGGTTGCCCAGGTAACGTGGATGGAACAGCCACAGGTCTACCTGCGGCTTGAAATCACTGACATTGATCACATCCAGCGCATCGCGGTGGCGGCTGGCCTGCAACAGTGGTTCGGGCACCAGCCCCAGGCCCTGGCCATTGGCGACCAGGCCCAGTTGCAACTCGGTGCCGAAGGTTTCCAGGTTGATCGACAGGCTCAGCCCCTGTTCACTCAGCGCCCGCTGCAGACCGGCGCGGAAACCACAGCCGTCGGGGTTGAGCACCCAGCCACGGGTGTAGCAGTCCTTGAGCTTGTAGCTGCGCTTGGTGACGCTGCCCTTGGCGGCTACCACCTTCAGCGGCATGCGCGCGATCGAACGGCTGGCGATGCCTTCGGGGAAGATCTTGCCCGGTGGGAACAGCGCGGCGGCGGCGTCCAGTTCAGCGTTTTCCATGCGCGCGATGAGGCTGCTGCCCCAACCGCTGCTGACCTGGGTGCGCAATTGCGGGTAGGCCTCGCGAATCTGCGCCAGGGCATCGAGCAGCACCACGTCACCCAGGGTTTGCGGCACACCCAGGCGCAGGGTGCCCGAAGGCGCGCCATCGTTGGCCACCAGTTCGCGCAGCGAGTCGATCTCGCGCAGGATCGCCTTGCACTGCTCGTACACCCGCAGGCCCATGGGGGTGGGCTTGAGCGGCTTGGTGTTGCGGTCGAGCAGGGTGGCGCCAAGGTCTTCCTCGAAGTTCTGCACCCGGCGGGTGATCGCCGGTTGCGTCAGTTGCAGGGCCTCGGCGGCGAGGTTGGTGGATTGGCAGCGGATGACCGCGACGAAGGCGTCCATATCATCGATTTTCATAATTGGCGCTCACAGGGTCGGAGGGAAAATAAGGCATTAGCATAATCTGCCTGGCGGGTAATGCCATCGGTTCTGTTTTGATAGATGAAAACGCATATTAGGATATTCCTAAAATCAATTTAATTTATTTGACGGATCTCGCTAGAGTCGCCTGGCACGGGCCGCATGATGCTGCCCGCCCAGACACCGAGGAACGCCATGTCCATCCGATCGAAGCTGCTGACCCTGGCCGCGGCCCTGCTGCTGGCCAGCCAGGCCGGCGCCGCCGAGCGCCTGACCCTGCGCATCGGCGACCAGAAGGGCAACATGCGCGCCCAGCTGGAAGCCGCAGGCGCATTGCGCGACCTGCCGTACGACATCCACTGGGCCGAGTTCCCCGCTGCCGCGCCGCTGGCCGAGGCGCTCAATGCCGGGGCGATCGATGCCGGCATCATCGGTGATGCGCCGCTGCTGTTCGTGCTGGCTTCGGGGGCACCGGTCAAGGCCATTGCCG
Organism: Pseudomonas sp. B5(2017); assembly: GCF_002112825.1. Classification (NCBI taxonomy): domain Bacteria; kingdom Pseudomonadati; phylum Pseudomonadota; class Gammaproteobacteria; order Pseudomonadales; family Pseudomonadaceae; genus Pseudomonas; species Pseudomonas sp. B5(2017). The sequence goes on along the minus strand of NZ_NEIR01000003.1, from coordinate 404,938 downwards.
TGGACAAGTCCGACCCCTATGGCACGGCGCTGCTGGTGCGTCCTGACGCGCAGCTGCACAGCGCGGCAGAGCTCAAGGGCAAGCGCATCGCCACCGGTCGCGGGTCGATCGGCCATCATCTGGCCCTCAAGGCGCTGGACCAGGTCGGCTTGAGTGAGAAGGATGTGGAGTTCCGCTTCCTTGGGCCGGTGGATGCCAAGATCGCCCTGGCCAACGGCTCGGTGGACGCCTGGTCGACGTGGGAACCCTACACCGCGCTGGCCGAGCTGAGCGGGCAGGGCCGGGTGCTGGTCAACGGCCGCGGCCTTTCCAGCGGCAACAGCTTCCTCGCCGCCACCGACAAGGCACTGGATCAACCCGAGCGGCGCGCGGCGTTGCAGGACTACCTCAACCGCCTGGCCGGGGCGCAGGTCTGGGCCAACCAGCACCTGGACAGCTACTCGAAAACCCTGGCCGCGATCATCGGCTTCCCCGAGGACGCCGCTCGCTTGCAGTTCGAGCGCCGCCAGCTGCGCTGGCAGGTGATCGACCCGCAGACCGTGGCGCAACAGCAGGACACCGCCGATTTCTACAACGCCCACGGCCTGATGAGCGAACGCCTCGATGTGGCACCGACCTTCGCCACCGGCTTCACCCTGCCCGATGCCGCCACGCTGGCCGCGCAACCCTGACTCCGGAGACCTCTACATGTCCTTCAAACCCCTGCGCCAGCTTGGCCTGGCGCTACTGGCCAGCGCCTTGCTGCCGAGCCTCGCCAGCGCCGAACAGACCCTGCGCATCGGCTACCAGAAATCCTCGACCCTGCTGACCCTGCTCAAGGCCCGCGGCAGCCTCGAACAACGCCTGCAGGCCGAGGGCATTCGCGTCAGCTGGCACGAGTTCCCCAGCGGCTTGCCATTGCTGGAGGCGCTGAACCTGGGCAATGTCGACCTGTCGGCGGATGTTGCCGACACCGTACCGGTATTCACCCAGGCTGCCGGTGCCAGGCTCACCTACTTCGCCCGGGAGACGCCATCGCCAACGGCCCAGGCCATCCTGGTACCCGCGGACTCGCCACTCAGGACCCTGGCCGACCTCAAGGGCAAGCGCGTGGCGGTGACCAAGGCCGCTGGCAGCCACTATTTGCTGATCCAGGCCCTGGCCAAGGCTGGGCTGACCTTCAAGGACATCACCCCGGCCTACCTGATCCCTGCCGACGGCCGCGCCGCCTTCGAGAACCACAAGGTCGATGCCTGGGTAACCTGGGACCCTTACGTGGCCAGCGCCCAGCGCCAGCAGAACGCCCGCATCCTGGCCGATGGCAGCGAACTGGCCAGCTACCAGCGCTACTACCTGGCCAGCAGCGACTATGCCCAGGCCCACCCCGAAGTGCTGCAGCAGGTGTACCAGGCCCTGCGTGAGGCAGGTGTCTGGACCAAGGCCAACCCGGCGGCCGCAGCACGCATCCTCGGGCCGTTGTGGGGCAACCTGGACAGTGCCACGGTGCAGCAGGCCAATGCCCGGCGCAGCTACGACGTGCAGCCGGTGAAGCCGGAGAACCTGGCCGAGCAGCAGCGCATCGCCGATGCGTTCTACCGCGAAGGGTTGTTGCCCAAGGCGGTGGATGCCAAGGCGGTGAGCTTGTATCAGCCGGTTGCAGACTAGCGTGGGTTGTCTGTTTGGTTTGTTCTGTCTTGTTTTCAATCTCCGCTTTCGGACGAAAGCGGTAACTATCAACTAATGGATTTGGCCATTTCCGACGTTCCAGTCCAACCGGTCTGCTCATAGACCGGTTTACCCGTCTCGGTTGCGTGCAGGACAGCGAAGGTGATGCCTCGGCGAGCGAACTCGGCGTCAGCAGCTTGCATCAAGGCTGAAGCCAGGCCACGGCGGCGGTAGGCCGGCTGGACGAAAACATTCAGCACGTACCCACGCTTGTCCAGGGTCGGGTGCGATGGATGGGGAGGCCAATCAATGCTCATCAAGCCAATGGCTGCGACAGGTTGGTCGCCATCCAGGAGCTTGAAACCGTAGTACCGACCGTCACCGAGCCGCTCTTCAAGCCATGGGCGAAAGTGCTGAGTCATGACTTGCAGCTTTTCAGGGTCGCCACCTGCCTCAAGAAACATCTCCTGGCGATGTGAGCAGATCATTTCTGCGTCAGCGGGCTCGACACGCCGGCACTCCAAGCCTGAAAACTTTCCACATCCTTGTAGGTCGATCATCGTTTATCCCGTGTCAGTGGCCGATTCATGGAAAGGCAGCCTATGGCACCTTCAAGCCTGTTTGCAATGGCTAACGATCGACCTTGGCAAGCCACTCAGCTTTTGTCATCTCTCATGGAACTGTACATAACTCATTGAATCAGCAGGGCCCATGTAGGAGCGGCCTTGCGTCGCGATGGGGCGCGCAGCGGCCCCGGCAACTTCAACTGTTGCGCATCAATCCTGGGGCCGCGATGCGGCCCTTTCGCGACACAAGGCCGCTCCTACAGGTACAGCGACAACCTCGAGAGCAACGATGATCAGGCTTGTACCGCATTGACCCCGCCAGTGGGCATGGATTTTTTGCGCACCGCTTGATAGAGAAGGCTGGACACCATGAAGCCCACGATGGCCAGTATGCTCATCAAGGTGAACACATAGTTGTAGCCCTGTTGACCAGGGAAGTGGTCGAGGAGCGCGCCATAGATGACGTAGGCAAACATGCCGGGGGCATAGCCGATCAGGCAACCGATGCCGAAGGCCGAGCCGGTGATGTGCTGGGGAATGCCGACTTCGCCCATGGGTGCCCAGAACACGCCGCGCATCGAGAACACAATCAGGGCGAAGGACAGGGTGGCCGCCATCCCCGCATAGATGAAGCCCGGGCTTTTGGGAATCAGCATGATCACGCCCATCAGCGGCAGTAAGGCCAGGAATGCCCACTTCAGGTAACGGCTGGTGCTCTTGAACTGCTTGTCGGCAATGAAACCACCGGCAGGCCCGCCGAGGATTTTCAGGAAGTACTGGTTGATGATGCCGTAGGCACCTACCAACGCCACGGGCAACCCGTACATTTCCTTGAGGTAGGGAATGAAATAGGTCAGGCCGCAGTAGACGATGTAGACCATGAACACGTTGAGACTGACCAACCAGATACCGGGTACCTTGATCGCCTCCATCAGGTTCGCCAGACCGTTTTTCGGCTTGGCGGCCGATTGCGTGTTACCGCCCTTGAGCAGGAGCCAGGTCAGGGTGCCGGCCAGAATGTCGATGACCGAGTAGAACAGGATCGCCGACTTCAGGCCGGTTTCCCCCGAGCCCATGGCGACGAACACGCCCAGTGCGGAAAAGGCCACCAGCGTATCAACCACGCCACGCCCGCCTTCCAGCAGGCCGAACAACCGGCCTTGCTCCTGATCGTCACCCAGATTACGGATGGCTTTGAGCAGCGATGGCCAGAACAGGCAGTCGGCACAGACGGCCAACAGGCTGAACACGATCAGCAAGCTGCTGAAGGGCGGAAAGGTTGCCAGGTACAACCCAAGAGCTCCGGTCCCGATCAGACCGAGGGGGATCAGTTTGCGCGTGTCATAGCGATCGGCGAGCAGGCCGCCAACCACAAACAGTGCAGTCGCGATGATCGCGTTGGCACTCAACAGCACGCCGATTTCAGTGTGGCTCAGGCCCATGAATTCCTGCATGGGGACATAGAAGGCGTCCTTGAGGTTCGCCAACTTGTAAATGGTGCCGCCACCGAGGATGAGAATCAGGAGTCTGAGCCATTTGGCCTTGTTTTGAGTTGTCATTATTGTTCTCCGGGCGTAATCGGGTCGTCAGGTTCAGGCGTTGGAAGGGGTGGTCAGGGCCAGTTCAGCCAAAGTGCGCAGTTCGCCCAGCAAGCGTCGGACATAGGCCACCTGATTGTTCGCCCAGCGGTGTTCGTCGGCCAGCATGCGCTCGAGCGAGTAGCCTTTCGGGAGCGGCGTTTCGCTCATCTCCCGGTAAGCAATGAATGGATCGGCCGCTTCAAGGCTCTGCCGGAAGGCCGGGGCCACGTAGTGATTTTCCTGCTCGAGAATGAATGCGATCACCTGTGGGGTTGCTTCGCCCAGCATCAACAGTTCGAACAGCATGCGGGCGCTGGGCAGGTCGTCTTCGTCGCTGCCTTGCAATACGCCGTAATGGCCGAAGCCGTTCTGTTCGGGGACGATGCGTACGCCCTTCAGGTGAGCCTGGCGGATGTGCGGCGCCAGGTTGTGCAGGGCCTGCAGGGGCTGTTCGCAGGCATTGATCATGTTGCCGAAGTCGAACAGGGCATGCAGGCGAGGGTGGTTGAGACGGTTGAGCAACTGCGCGATTTCGCTGCTCTTGAGTTCTTCATGCTGCTCGAAGTCAAAGTAAAGATCGTTGGCGTCGGCCTGTTGGGCGAGGTAGTGCAGGTCGGTCTCGATCACGTCCATCACCCGCGACAGCGTGCCCTCGTAACGTGAGTAGACGCGGATGTTGCGCACCCCCAGGGCCTTGGCGATGGCGATCACCTGGTCGACATCCTTTTTCAGCGTGCTGCTGATTTCCAGGTGCACATCCAGCCCCAGCGCCTTGGCCTTGCTGGCAAACGCCTGGAGCTGCTCTGGCGACATCTGGCTCAGGCTGTTTTCCTCGCCGTCGAGCAAGTGCAGGCTCAGGCCTTGCAGCTCGTGGCGATAGGCGAAGTCCAGCAGGTCGGCGGGGGTGACACGACCGTGGGTGAGGTTGGTCAGTAGCGGATAGGCGTGGGCAAACAGGCGCAATTGCCCGAGACGCTCAAGCAACCGCTGGGCCAGTGCTTCGGTCAGCACTGGAGCAGCTACCTGTTCGACCACCTTGTGGCTCAGCAAGGCGTTGAATCGTTCCTGGATCTTGTTGTTCATTAGAGTCGTTCCTGGTTCAGACTCCGGGTCTACCGGCGCAGCCTTTATCGCGCCAGTCAGGAACTCTCGATAGATCCATTATCAACTAATTGATAAGGCCACTTGCCTCGCATCAAGTGGCTGGCGGAAGGTAACCCAGCGCGCGCAAGGCCTGGGCCAGCTCCTCGACACGCTCTCGGGCCTGCTTTTCGGGCGTGCCGGCAAAGCCGATCAACAGGGCAGGCGGCAGGTCATGCTTGATGCGGTAGTCGCTTAAGGCGTAGGTGTGAATGTTGTGTCGGGCCAGTTGCCGGGCGATGTCAGTGTCACTGAGTTCGGGGGGCAGCCAGGCGATCAGGTGCATGCCGGCATCCGTCGGAGTAATCCTGAAAAAGCTGCCGATCTGCTTTTCAAGTTGTTCGATCAATGCCTGCTGGCGCGCCTTGTACAGTGCACGCATGCGGCGGATGTGCCCCAGGAAGTGGCCTTCGCTCATGAAGTCCGCCGTTGTGGCCTGAAGCAGCGTGGGCGGGCTGCGATCCATGACCGCGCGCAGGGTGCAGAAGGGCTCGACCAGAGCCTGCGGCAGAATCACGTAACCCAGTCGCAGTGACGGAAAGAGCACTTTGCTGAACGTGCCGACGTAGATCACCCGGGCCATCTGGTCCAAGGCATACAGTGCCGGGAGAAGTCGACCACTGTAGCGAAACTCGCTGTCGCAATCGTCCTCGATGATCCAGCTCTGATGCTGCGCAGCCCAGTCGATGAGTGCCTGGCGCCGCACATAACTCAGGGTGACACCCAAAGGATGCTGACGCGAAGGCGTACAAAATACCAGGCGCGCATCAGGGCACTCGGCAAGGCCTTGCTGGACATCGATCCCCTGCTCATCAATACGCAACGGAATGATCTTGGCCCCCTGGGCTTGCAACGCAATTCGCGCGGCGATGTGCCCAGGGTCTTCCATCCAGACACTGTCCTGCGGATTGAGCAGCAGCATGCCCAGCAGGTTGAACGCTTGCTGCGCGCCGGAAACGATCACCACTTGCTCGGCATTGCAGTCGATACCCCGCGCATCGAAGACGTATTCGGCAATCGCTGTGCGAAACGCCTGCAAGCCTTGCAACTCGCCATAACCCAGAATCGCCTTGGTCGGCTTGAGCAAATGACGGTTCATCAGGCGCCGCCAGATGGCTTGCGGAAATTCTTCATAGGTGCTGTGACTGGGCAGGAAGGAGGTCGGCGTCGCGGGGTCCCAGTCTGCATAGGACACCCCGCGAAAATGATCGCTGCGCAGCGACAGCATCGACTGGCTCAGTTCGGACAGGCGCGGTGGCTGGCGCGGTTGCTCGTCCTCGATACGCCGGCTTTCCCACTCAGTACCGACATACGTACCTGCACCCGTGCGCGAGGCCAGGAAACCTTCGGCGATCAACTGATCGAAAGCATTGAGGATGGTGATTCGCGACAGCCCCAACTCGATGCTCAAGGTCCGGGTCGACGGCAGGCGCACGCCCCCCTGAATTCTGCCGTTGAGTATCTGTTTGCGAATCTGCAGATACAGCTGGCGGTACAGGGGTATGGCACTGGCACGGTCCAGTTCGATAGCCGACAGCAGCAAACCTGTGGGGGATTTCATGACATGCTCGTCTGGTGAAATGGGACTTGGCCTGGAAACCGTCAGGCGACGGGGCTTTCAGGGTAGCGAGCGATACCCGATAAGTCATCCGTCCGGCTTTGATGTCCGGCGCAGGTTGGTGGCTGGATACTGCAGAAAAGACCGATTAAAGCGTCCGCTTTGGGTCGTTGACGCTCAGTCGGGAATGGCTGCTAACGACCCTTGGCTGTCATTTTGCCCAACAGCAATCATTGTGGGAGCGGGTTTACCCGCGAAGAGGCCGGTGCAGGCGACACAACATGGTGAACACTGCTGATTGGCCAGCAGGTGATGAGTGAGAGGCGCCAACGGAAGTGTTACTGCACATTCCCTTCGCTTGAAACGCTTCCCTGACACCGGTAGTCTTTGCCCGCTGCTGTAAGTCCAGCGGCCGGGTTTGGTCACCCGCAATCATCAAGGCGCACAAGCGCCCGCTCTGCGATACAGTTGGCGCTTTTTTGTGCCCGCTGTTTCGTTTTATGGCGGCTGTGCGTAGGGCGCCTCCGTGCGCGCCGGTTTCCTTGATTCCCGGTCTACCAACCTGCGTACAGCCGTCACCATCTCGTTTGGTAGCGATTTGTGGCGGCTCCAGTGAATCAAGGAGCGACACAATGACAAAAGGCTTACCCGATCCTCCCGTACGCGCCACCACGGCGTCCTCCAGTTTCTCCACGTGCGAATGCAGCCATCCGCCATTGTTTGCCGTGCGTTCTGGGGTGGACTACGAAGATGCGCTGGTGCATCTGTCCACGCTGCTCAAAGGCGCGTTTGCGACCAATCTCAAGGCACTGGAGCTGGCCAAGGGAACCTGTCGTGATCTGTTGTTGAGCAATGACCATGGGCTGGATTCGGCCAAGGCGGTGGTGGAGGCGTTGCTGGATGGGGTGGAGAGGCAGCAGTTGGTTGGGCGGAAGACGGTGCCGGGTGTCTGACGAGCGTTTGGGCTTTGTTGGACTCAAGCGGCAGCCGTGATTGACCTCGAGGGCCTCTTCGCGGGTGAACCCGCTCCCACAGGTACAGCGCCAACTCGAAGCCCGGGCAGTACCTGTAGGAGCGGGCGCGCCCGAGAAGCAAGCGGCGCGGTGGATGGCACCGGCTTTGCCGGTGTTCGCGGGCATGCCCGCTCCCACAGGTTCAGCGCCAACTCGAAGCCCGCGCAGTACCTGTGGGAGCGGGCGCGCCCGCGAAGCAGACGACGCGGTGGATGGCACCGGCTTTGCCGGTGTTCGCGGGCATGCCCGCTCCCACAGGTACCGCGTGATCTCAAGTGCGACGCCGGCCCTGTGGGAGCGGGTTTACCCGCGAAGCAGGCGCCGCGGTGGATGGCACCGGCTGTGCCGGTGTTCGCGGGTAAACCCGCTCCCACAATGATCGCCGTTGGGCAAAACGACAGCTATGGGTCGTTATCCGCGGAACGCACCAGATCCAACCTGGCGGTCGTTCACCGCTGGCAGGCCCCCGCGCTGTACTGACCATAGCCCCGGATCAGGCTTTAGGTTGCCTTTCGCCAACCACCGATCGTCAGCTCCATCGACCTCCAAGCCCGCCGCCCGGTCAACCGGGAGACCCTAGGCCGCGATGGTGAACCAATGGACGTCTTTGCTGACAATGAAATGTCGACCCGCAGTGATGTGGTCGGGCAACTGATCGTGGCGTTTTCCCTGATTCTGCTGTTGGCCTTGTTGCTGGGGCTGTTCTCCCTCTACCGCCTCGCCGGGGCGCTGGACGCCCGAGAAGTGGAGCAAAGCCGCTTCTATGCTGAATCCGCCATGGCCCAGCTGCAGAAGAACGACAAGACGTTCCTGCTGACCCATGCCAACTGGCAGGCCGCCTATGATCACTTGGGCGGGCAGGTCGATGCACATTGGGCATACGACGAGGACAACGTCGGCGCCACGCTTTATACCTCCGATGGATACGAAGGCGTATATGTGCTCGATGACGACGGCACTCGGTACGCAATACTGGACGGTCAGCTCAGCCAGCAGGGCCTGGAGCAGCATACCGTCAGTGCCGGCAAGATCCTGCAGGAGGCTCGGCAAGCAGCGCAGCACGAACAGGCGTCTTCAGGCTATCTGGTCTTTCGTGGCCAGCCGGCGGTGTACGTCGCTGCACTGATCCGCCCGCAGACCCAGCCGGCCCGCCCGCCGGGACCAACTGCGGTGTTGGTGTTCATTCGGGTTCTATCGCCACAGGTGCTCTTGCCGCTGGGCCAGGCGGCGGGGCTGTCCGGCCTGGCCGTGGGCGATTCGGCCGATCAGCGCCAAGGGCGCGGTGCCTTGCCACTCGAAGGCAGCGGCCACGCTTTGACATGGGATATACCGCAGCCCGGCACCGAACTGATCCACACGGTAATCGCGCCCTTGGCTATCGCCGTTCTATTCATCGCGCTAAGCATGGCATTGTTTGCACGCTATGCGATCCGCGCCAGCACCAGAATCGATCGCAGCCACCGTGCGCTGGTGACTTCCAGGGCTGCGCTGCAATCGAGTGAAGAGCGCTTCAAGGCCGTGGCCGAAGCTGCGTCGGACTGGATCTGGGAAACTGATGCGCTTCTTCGCCTGACCTACCTTTCGGACCGGTTTACCGAACTCACCGGGCACCCCGTCGAAGCGTGGCGACAGCGCCCGATTACCGAGTTGCTATCGTGTGATACCAGCAACCTCCGGACCTCGCTGCACAGCCTGGCCGCGACAGGCTCTTCCGGCACGCTGCGCTGCCAGTACCAGGATCATCTAGGCCAGCAGCGTATCTGCAGGATCGCTTCTCGCGCGATCGTGGCCGAGGGCGTGTGTACCGGCTTTCGTGGCACGTGTAGCGACATCACCGACGAAGTGGCCGCCCATGCCCAGATTCAGCACCTCTCCTTGCACGACGCCCTGACCGGCCTGCCGAATCGCAACAAGCTGTTCCGTTTCCTCGAACAATCAGCCCCTGGCGCTGAGCTACCCAAGGTGGCGCTGTTGATGCTCGATCTGGACAACTTCAAGCCAATCAACGACAGCCTTGGGCATCCGGCCGGCGACGCGGTGCTGCTCGAGGTAGCGAGCCGCCTCGGTCAAGTTACCCGCGACAGTGATCTGGTCGCCCGTCTGGGAGGCGATGAGTTCATCGTCGTACTGACCCGGCCAGGCGATCACCAGGACATGGACCGATTCTGCATGCGCGTGATCGAGGCGATCAAACGCCCCATTCAGGTCGAAGGGCATGTCGTGCAAGTGGGGGTAAGCCTGGGTGTAGTGCTGTCGGCCGAGTACCCCGGTACGCCGAGCGACCTGATCCGGCACGCCGACGTGGCCCTTTACAGCGCCAAGCAGGCGGGCAAGAACACCTGGCGCTTCTTTTCGGCACAGATGAACGCAGCATTGATGGAGAAGCGTGTGCTGGAAAGCGAGTTGCGCGAGGGCATACCGCGTGGCGAACTGGTGCTGCATTTTCAGCCGCGCTTCAAGGTCGATGGGGTCTCGATCGCATCGGCCGAGGCCCTGGTGCGCTGGCAACACCCGCGCCTGGGCCTGCTCCGCCCGGATCGTTTCATCCCGCTTGCCGAAGAGTCCGACCTGATCGTGCTGCTTGGCAACTGGGTGTTGCAGGAAGCCTGTACCAAGGCGCGGGGCTGGCCGCAGGCGGTGATGGTCTCGGTCAACATGTCGCCGGCCCAGTTCAGCCGCAGCGATGTGGTCCGCGACGTCGGCAACGCGTTGCGCGCCACCGGGCTGCCAGCCCACCGCCTGGAGCTGGAAATTACCGAGAACGTCATGCTCAACGATGTCGAAGGCGCACTGCACACCATGCTTGCACTGAAGGAGCTGGGCGTGCGCCTGAACATGGACGACTTCGGGACCGGTTACTCCTCGTTGGGTTACCTGCGTACCTACCCGTTCGACAGCATCAAGATCGACAAGCGCTTCGTGCAGCACCTGGGCAAGAGTGGCAGCGACCGTAGCGTGGTCCAGGCCATCATCAACCTCGGCAATGCAATGGGCATGACGGTGACTGCCGAAGGTGTCGAGACCGCCGAGCAACTGGCCTTGCTCAGCGATGACCAATGCCATGAAGTACAAGGCTTTCTGCTCAGCAAACCGCTGGAAAACGAGGTACTGATGGGGATGATGAAAGACCAGGTATCGTTAGCGCAATGACGCCTCGCAGAGGAGGGCAGTTTCATTCGGATGCAAACGACGGCCGTTCCGCGAACCATGCTACTGCCAGCTCCTTGAACGCCTCAGCCGAAGGCGTCAGCGGATAGCGCTGATCATGCGCCAGCACGATGCTGTGCGTTGGCAATTTTTCCTCGGTCGGCCGACACACCAGCGCTTGGCCATCATAGCTGCGGTCACCAAATGGCCGGGTGTAGATCAGCGCCACGCCAAACCCGTTGGCGACCAGGCTACGCTGCATCTCGAAGGTGCGCACACGGTGCACAGCGGCGGGCGAAAGATCGTAGAAGCTGAACAGGTCCAGCACATGCTGCCAGCTGTGGACCTGATCGGTGACTACCAGTGTGTATTCGGATAGCGCTTTGAGGCTGACGCGCGATTCCTTGGCCAACGGGTGATCGGCAGCCAGCAGTACCTGAGCGGTCAGCTGGCACAGCTGGGTGCATTGAGTGTTCGGCGGCAGACCCAGATCGTAGGTGATCGCCAGCTCTATCGCGCCCTCACTCAGCCGCTTGCCAACATAATCGAAGCTGCCTTCGCGCATATCGACCGTGACCCTCGGGCAGGACTCCTGCATCCGGCGCACGATCTGTGGCAGGCAATAGGGCGCCAGGTCTTCAAAACATCCGACCACCAACTCTCCGACACACTCTCCCGCATTGGCATTGATCTCGGCAAAGGTCCGAGCCTCGCTCAGAACGCGCCGGGCCTGGACCATGACGGTACGCCCGAACGGGGTCAGCGATATGCCGAGGCCACGTTGGCGCACGAAAATCGATTGGCCCAGCACCTCTTCCAATTCGCTGATGGCCGCCGAAATGGAGGGCTGTGAAACATGAAGCTCCATGGCGGCAGTCGTCAGGTTCCCGTGCTTGGCCGCTGCGAGCGCATAGCGCAGTTGTCGCAGTGTGAACTTCATAGGTTTTTCCGTTGTGATACATCAGGACATATTATTTTATCCTTTTTTGAGGTTGTGAAATATTTCCTCTGTGCAGTGGCCACCGATCACAGGTGCCACGCCGATGCCGATTGCAAGGCTGATCAGCCAGTTTGGCGACCCTCTTTGGGCCGGATGCCCTCGACTACTGCAATCCATGTTCTTGTTTGGGAGCGTCACAATGAAAATTACAAAGGCTCTGCTGACCACGACACTATCTTTCGGGCTGCTGGCGGCCGCTGGTGCCAGCCAGGCGGCCGGCTGGTGCGAGTCTGGCAAACCGGTGAAATTCGCCGGATTGAACTGGGAAAGCGGGATGCTGCTCACGGACGTGATGCAGTTCGTGCTGAAAAATGGTTATGGCTGTGAAACCGACAGCCTGCCGGGTAACTCCATCTCCATGGAAAACGCCCTGAGCAGCAACGATATTCAGGTGTTTGCCGAAGAGTGGGTAGGGCGCAGCGAGGTCTGGAACAAGGCTGCCGCTGCCGGCAAGGTCGTTGGCGTCGGCGCGCCGGTCGTTGGCGCAGTCGAAGGCTGGTATGTGCCGCGTTACGTGATCGAAGGCGACCCCAAGCGCAAACTCGAAGCCAAGGCACCGAACCTCAAGACCATCGCCGATCTTGGGCAATACGCCCAGGTATTCAAGGACCCGGAAGAACCGGACAAGGGGCGCTTCTACAATTGCCCGGCCGGCTGGACCTGCGAGCTGGACAACAGCGAGATGCTCAAGCACTACGGCCTGGAAAGCAGCTACACCAACTTCCGCCCGGGCACCGGCCCGGCACTGGATGCCGCCGTGCTGTCGAGCTACAAGCGTGGCGAGCCGATCCTGTTCTACTACTGGTCGCCGACGCCGCTGATGGGCCTGGTCGACCTGGTCAAGCTGGACGAGAAGCCAGGCGTGGATAAATCCCTGACCATCAAAGTGGGCCTGTCGAAGGCCTTCCACGAGCAGGCGCCGGAACTGGTGGCGGTGCTGGAAAAGGTCAATCTGCCGATCGACCTGCTGAACCAGAACCTGGCGCGCATGAGCAAAGATCGCATCGAGTCGCCGGAGCTGGCCAAGTTGTTCCTCAAGGAGCACCCCGAGGTCTGGCACAGCTGGGTCAGCGAAGACGCAGCCAAAAAGGTGGACGCGGCACTCTGAGCGTGTGGGCTCGTCCGGCTCCTGCCGGACAAGGCACGCGACAGTCCGTTTCATGCACTTGCTCGAGAGAATTCCATGTTTCCCAAGAACTTCACGTTTTCCATTGCCGACTGGGTCAATGGCTGGGTCGATGCGCTTGTAACAAACTACGGGGATGTGTTCCGGCACATCTCCGACACCCTGCTGTGGGCCATCGTCAACCTCGAAGGCCTGCTGCGCGCAGTACCCTGGTGGCTGATGCTGGCCATCGTCGCCGGTATCGCCTGGCACGCCACCCGCAAAGTCGTGACCACTGCCGTGATCGTCGGCTTGCTGTTCCTGGTCGGCGCGGTCGGCCTCTGGGACAAGCTGATGCAGACCCTGGCGCTGATGCTGGTCGCAACGCTGATATCGGTCCTGGTCGGCATTCCGCTGGGTGTGCTGTCGGCGCGCAACGATCGCCTGCGGGCGGTGTTGATGCCGCTGCTCGACATCATGCAGACCATGCCCAGCTTCGTGTACCTGATACCGGTGCTGATGCTGTTCGGCCTGGGCAAGGTGCCGGCGATCTTCGCCACCGTCATCTATGCCGCGCCGCCGTTGATTCGCCTGACCGACCTGGGCATTCGCCAGGTGGATGGCGAGGTCATGGAGGCGATCAACGCTTTCGGTGCCAATCGCATGCAACAACTGTTCGGCGTGCAGCTGCCACTGGCGTTGCCGAGCATCATGGCCGGTATCAACCAGACCACCATGATGGCCCTGTCGATGGTGGTCATCGCCTCGATGATCGGTGCCCGTGGCCTGGGTGAAGACGTTTTGGTCGGCATCCAGACCCTGAATGTGGGCCGCGGCCTCGAAGCGGGCCTGGCCATCGTGATTCTGGCGGTCGTGATCGACCGCATTACCCAGGCCTATGGCCGACCACGGCATGGGGTGGGCAAATGAGCGCCAAACAGACAATGAACAAGATCGAAGTCAAGAATGTCTTCAAGATATTCGGTGCTCGCGCCGAAGATGCCCTGAAACTGATCCGCCAGCAAAAAGCCAAGGATCAGGTCCTGGCCGAAACCGGCTGCGTGGTCGGGGTCAACGATCTCTCGTTGTCCATCGGCAGCGGCGAGATCTTCGTGATCATGGGGCTGTCGGGCTCGGGCAAGTCCACCCTGGTGCGCCACTTCAATCGCCTGATCGACCCGACCAGCGGCCAGATCCTGGTCGATGGCGAAGACATTCTGCAGTACGACATGCAAGCCCTGCGCGAATTCCGCCGGCACAAGATCAGCATGGTGTTCCAGAGCTTCGGCCTGTTGCCGCACCGCACCGTGCTGGACAACGTCGCCTACGGCCTGAAAGTCCGTGGCGAGAGCAAGGCCATGTGCACAGAGCGTGCCCTGCACTGGATCAACACCGTGGGCCTCAAGGGTTACGAAAAGTCGTACCCGCACCAGTTGTCGGGTGGCATGCGTCAGCGCGTCGGCCTGGCCCGCGCCCTGGCTGCCGACACCGACATCATCCTGATGGACGAAGCCTTCAGTGCGCTCGACCCGCTGATTCGCGCCGAAATGCAGGACCAGTTGCTGGAGCTGCAGAAGACCCTGCACAAGACCATCGTCTTCATCACGCACGACCTGGACGAGGCGGTGCGTATTGGCAACCGGATTGCCATTCTCAAGGACGGTCGCCTGGTCCAGGTCGGCACACCGAAAGAAATCCTCTACCAGCCTGCGGACGAATACGTCGATCGTTTCGTGCAGCGTCGCGTAGCTTCGCTTTAAGGAACGCGTGTATGTCGTTTGCCGAAAGAATCATCATCGCCGACGCGCCAGTGCGTTGGCAGGACGTGGTGGCTGTGGCCCGGCATGGCGCGAAGCTTGAGCTGGCCCCATCGGCCTGGGCGCGGATCGAGAACGCCCAGGCGATTGTCCAGCGCATCGTTTCCAGCGGTGACCGCGCCTATGGCGTCAACACCGGGCTTGGCGCCTTGTGCAATGTCTCGTTGCAGGACGAACAACTCAGCCAGCTGTCGCACAACACCTTGCTCAGCCATGCCTGTGGCGTGGGTACGGCGCTGTCGGACGAACAGACCCGGGCGATCATGTGCGCGGCGATCATCAATTTCTGCCAGGGCCGTTCCGGCCTGCAGCGCAAGGTGGTCGAGGCGCTGCTGACCCTGCTCAACCAGCACATCACGCCGCAGGTGCCGAAGCAGGGGTCGGTGGGGTACCTGACCCACATGGCGCATATCAGCATCAGCTTGCTGGGCGTCGGCCAGGTCAGCTATCGCGGCCAGATCATGCCGGCGCAGCAGGCCTTGGCCGAGGTCGGCCTGGCGCCGGTCAAACTGGGTGCCAAGGATGGCCTGTGCCTGGTCAACGGTACCCCTTGCATGACCGGCCTGAGCTGCCTGTCCCTGGACGACGCCACTCGGTTGAGCCAATGGGCGGATGTTATCAGCGCCATGAGTTTCGAGGCCCTGCGCGGCCAGCTCGATGCCTTCGACCCTGAAATCATCGCGATGAAACCGCACCCCGGCATGCAGCGCGTGGGCAGTAACCTGCGGCGCCTGCTCGACGGCAGCGAAATCATTGCCAGCAGCCAAGGCATTCGCACCCAGGACGCCTTGAGCATTCGCTCGATTCCGCAGGTTCATGGCGCCGCGCGCGATCAGCTGGAACACGCTGCGCGGCAGATCGAAACCGAACTCAACTCCACCACCGACAACCCGATGCTGCTGGGTACGCCCGAGTCGTATCGGGTGGTTTCCCAGGCGAATCCGCACGGCCAGTCGGTGGCCATGGCGGCCGACTTGCTGGCCATCGCGGTGGCCGAGATCGGGGCGATTGCCGAGCGTCGTCTCGATCGCCTGATCAACCCGTTGGTCAGCGGCTTGCCGGCCTTCCTGGTCAGCCAGCCGGGGGTGAATTCGGGCATGATGATTGTCCAGTACGTGGCCGCTTCACTGTGTGCGGAAAACCGTCAGCTTGCACAACCGGCAGTCGTCGACAACTACGTCACCTCCGGCCTGCAGGAGGACCATCTGAGCATGGGCACCAATGCCGGGTTGAAGCTGCACCGCGCCCTGGAGAACTGCACGCAGATCCTCGCCATCGAATACCTGTTGGCGGCCCAGGCATTCGAGTTCCTCAAGGAGCAGCGCTTTGGCGCGGGTACCAGCGTTGCCTGGCGGTTGTTGCGCGAACGGGTCCCGGCGTATGCCCAGGACCGTTGGTTGGCCCCGGATATCGCCAGCAGCGCATCGATCCTGAAGGATCCGGGCCTGCTTGGCGCTGCATTCCCCGAGCTGCTATGACCGATGCAAGGGCCACTCATGGCTTCGGATCGTGAGGGGCGAAGCTTGTGCAATCGGGGGGCAAATGCCCCCTTGATTGCGAACGGCCTATAAATCGTTGACTTTGCGCGCTATCAGGAACATTCATGATTCCAAGGTCATTGATGTTCGAGGTGAGATCATGGCGCAGACCGACGTTCTCATTGTCGGAGCTGGTCCGACCGGGCTGGTTCTTGCTCTTTGGCTCAACAGGCAAGGCGTCGCCGTAAGGATCGTCGACAAGAGCAGTGGTCCTGGCGAAGCTTCTCGCGCAATGGCTGTTCAAGCCCGCACGCTGGAGCTCTATCGCCAGCTCGATCTGGCCGAGCCAGTGATAGAGGCCGGCTATAAAACCCCCGCCATGAACATGTGGGCACGCGGTCGGCACAGGGCGCGTATCCCCTTGGGCGACGCAGGCAGAGAGGTTTCAGCGTATCCCTTCGTGTTGATCTACCCCCAGGACCGCCATGAGCGCCTGCTGGTGCAGCAGCTCCAGTCACTCGGCGTGGACGTGGAACGGCAGACCGAACTGCTGTCCTTCGAGGAGGGTGAAAGCCATGTCACGGCCCTCCTGAAACATGCTGATGGGCGAGAAGAGTCCTGCACTGCGGCTTTTCTGGCGGGGTGCGATGGCGCTCGGTCGCTTGTTCGGCAAGAGATCGGCGGCGGTTTCGAGGGCGGCACCTACAAACAGCTTTTCTATGTTGCGGATGTCAGGGTAGCTGGCGTCGAGCCGGCAGGTGAGGGGCATATCGCTTTTGACAAATCCGATTTTGTGTTGCTCTTGTGCTATGGCGAAAGGGACCAGTACCGCTTGATTGGCACCGTGCGTGATGAGCGAGCCGAGCATCCTGAACATCTGACGTTCGAGGACGTTGGCCATGATGCCATAAACGGCTTGAACCTCAGGATTACCGCCGTGAACTGGTTTTCCACCTACCGTGTTCACCATCGCGTCGCGGACCATTTCCGCCGTGGCCGGGCGTTTCTGCTCGGTGATGCAGCGCATGTCCATAGCCCGGCGGGAGGGCAGGGCATGAACACCGGCATTCTGGACGCGATCAACCTGGCATGGAAGTTGGCCGCGGTGTTGAAAGGGAAGGCGCCCGACACATTGCTCGACAGCTACCAGATCGAACGCCAGGCATTTGCCCGCACGCTGGTGGAGACAACTGACAAACTGTTCACCTTCGTTACCGCTCAGGGCGGATTTGCCGACTTTGTACGCACTCGCATCGCGCCGCTCTTCGCGAGCGTTGCATACAAGAGCGAAAACGTCCGTGAGTACCTGTTCCGAGTGGTTTCGCAAACCACCCTCGATTACCGCGAAAGCCCGCTGAGCCAAGGCAAGGCCGGTGGAGTTCAGGGCGGTGATCGCCTGCCATGGCTGCCTGTGGGCACCGAGGACAACTACGCTTCACTGGCAGCCATTCAGTGGCAGGTGCATGTTTACGGCGAAGCCAAGGCCGATTTGTCCCAATGGTGCGCAAGACACGGTATTGCACTGCATGTTTTCGCTTGGGAGCATGCGTACGAGAAAGCCGGCGTTGCCAGAAATGCTGCTTACCTGTTGCGGCCTGACAACTATGTCGCGCTGGCTGATCCTGAGGGGGAGGCGACTACCTTGAGCCGGTATTTCGAGGCGCAGGGAATGATGCGATGACCAGCGCCCACCAGTGTTTTTCACGCGATTGCGTTCACCAGATTTCATACCTGTCGCTTGATTGATCATTTTGCGAACCCCTGTAGATCTCGAAAATGTCAGCCTTTGCTGTGCTAGGCATCTTCGCGTGATGGATATGCAGGGGAAGCCAAGGCTGGCCGCAAAGTTCAAACCAACAAGTCCGGTGGTACGCTGCGTAATGGAATGCAGGCAGAAAAAATACCGGTCACGCCAGTATCAGGCCGAGGCGCAGCGCCAATCAGCCCTGGCCAACATTGAGCCAGGGCTGTCCGTTACCTTCAGGCAATAAGGTCCACTGCAAGCTGGAAGGCTACCCATAACGCCAGGCCAGTGGCGAATGCCAGCGCGATGTTTTCGAACCAGTTGTTGCGGTACGCCTTGCCCAGCAGCGATTTCTGGTTGGACATGATCAGCAGGCCCAGCGAGATCACCGGCAGGCCGATGATGTTCAGCGCGCTGACACCGATGGTAAGGGTCACGAAGTCGGGCATGCCCGGGATCGACCAGACCAGTGGCGTCACCAGGATGAACAACATGAACCACTTGTGCATCGGGTCGTTGTGGAATTCCTTTCCATGGCGTTCGCGTCGCTCGGGCTTCACATGTTGGAAAGCGTCGGTGATCAGCATGGGGAACGCAGTGGTCTTGCCAGAAATGCTGGCGAACAAAGTGGCGAATACGCCGACGAAGAAGATGTACCAGCCGATCGGGCCGAAGAACAGTTCCAATGCCTTGCCCAGATCGCCGAGCGTTTTCACCTCGATGCCGTTGGGCCGCAGGATTTCCGCGCCGACGATCCAGATCGCCAGGTTGATGACGATACCGACGAATACCGCAAACAGCAGGTCGTTGCGCTGGATGCGTTTGTGTTGCGGGCCGACCCAGCCTTTTTCACGCATGACATAAGGGTGCACGAAGTTGGCTACAGAACCTGCCACGGCACCGATCACCGATACCGCTACCAGCAGTGCGCCGTGAACGCCTTCATCGGCTGGAATGCTGAAACCGATGGTGCCTTTGACGATACCCGCCACGTCGGGGCCGGACATCACCGCCAGCGCCAGGAAGGCCAAGGTCATCACCGCCAACAGTACTTTCATGACGCCTTCGATCATTGCGTATATGTTGCGCCCCACCAGCATCCACACGGCCAGCACCACGGCCATGGAGCACAGCAGTGGGTAGTCGATCCGCAGCAACATCGCCAGCGCTTCCCCCGCACCCTTGATCATGTAGGCGTTCATCAGGTGCCCCATCAACAGGGCATAGGCCAACATGAACCAGGCGAACACCGGGTGCAGCTGCGCATAGCCCTGCAGAATGGTCATCCCTTGGTTATTGCACAGCTGGAAGCGGGCGATGATGTTTACGATCAGGTACCGGAGCAGCAGCGAAACGGCCAGCACCCACATCATGGCGTAACCGTAGTTCGCCCCGGCGACAGATGAGGTTATCAGATCTCCTGCCCCCAACCACGACAGAACCGCGATGACGCCGGGGCCAAGCAATTTGATCAGCTTTGACAGGCGATTTTGAGGGGTTACGGCAGTTTTCCCCTCGACAGAAGGTATGCTCGACATGGTGACTCCATTGTTTTTTTTGTGAGAGCGGAGCGTAGTCGATCACAGTAGATAGGATGTCGTACAACTTAAATTCCAGCAAAGATGTTTCTTAATGTTTCGAGGTAAGGTGCAATGTCCAGAGGGCGGCCGAGACGACACCGACAGGCTTCCTCAAATAGTGAGGGAAGGCCGCATTTGTCGCGGCCTTTACTCGTTAGACTTGCGCCTGGCCACCGTCGACGAACAGTTCGGCCCCGTTGACGAAGCTGGCGTCGCTGGCAGAATGCTGATTTCGCCGTGGTTCTTTGCCTCGATTGTGCCGCAGCCAGCAGTGCAAGAGGGCGAGCAGCCGGGGGGTGAGACTGTGTCAGGCTAAATCGCCGGGCTGCCTGCGTGCTGAAAACCGCACGGGGCGCCATGACCGTTCAGCGGCGGTGGTGCGGATTCAGCGGGCTTTTTCCAGGTGTTCGAACTGGCATTGCATTTGAGCATCTTTGAGGCTCAGCTCAAACTCAACCAAGCCGTCATGCACTTGCTGCAAGGCCTGGATCTGCCCCATCAATTCCTGCTTTTTGTTTTCGATGGCCTGCATGGCCAGATCCCAGGGCAGCTCCTGGCCGCGATGATCCTGCAGAATGGCCTGCATTTCCTTGAGCTTGAAACCGAGTTGCTGAGCGCATTTGATGAAGGTCAGCAGCTCTACGCTTTGCTGGCTGTAGATGCGGTACTTGCCTTCGCGTTGCGGTGGGGGCAAGAGGCCGATTTCTTCGTAATGTCGAATGCTTTTGACGGTGGTGCCCGACAGCTGGGCGGCTTTGCCGATGTACATGAAAATCCCTTTTTTGACGCATCGGAAGCGAAAAGGTGTCGCGGGCCCGCACAGGCGCGCGACATCTTTGCACAAGCGTCAGGGGGTGGGAAGCCAAGTTGGGCAAGGTGTCACAGCAGGGAGGCTCGGCTGGGCAGCGCGGGGGCACGGCCCGACCGGGGCCGATCAGCGGCTGGCGACTGCCTGGACTTGTTTGAGCCAGGCTTCACGCTGTTCCGGCTTGGAGCCCAATACCGGACCGAAGGTCAGGGTTTTCAGGGGTTTTATGCCGCAGAACTCCAGGGTGGTCTTGCGCATTTGGTGCAGGCCCGGCATGCGATACACCCACCGGTAGTACCACGGCGGCGTGTCCATGGTCACCAGAAGGTGAGCCGTGCGGCCCTTGAGCAGCTTATCCGGGAAGGGCGAGCCCTTGCGGTACTTGAAGGCAAAACCTGGCAGAAACACGCGGTCGAAGAACCCCTTGAGCAGCGCCGGAATGCCGCCCCACCAGATCGGGTACACAAATGTCAGGTGTTCGGCCCAGGTAATGTCGTTTTGTGCGTTGATCAAATCGGGCTCAAGCAACTGGACCTGGTTATAGCCATCGTGCAAGACCGGATCGAAATCCAGGGTGTCCAGGCGCAGCAGGCGCACCTCATGGCCTGCTTGCGTGGCGGCCTCGACATAACGTTCGGATACAGCGCCGCAAAAGCTGTCGTTCGAAGGGTGGCCGAGGATTACGAGCATGCGTTTGCTCTTCATGACAAACTCCAGGTAATGAAGTGCCAAGGGTAAAGTCTGCCCCTTACGGTAGAGTCAAGCGTTGCCGGTTAGCGGTAGAGGCTTTCACGAACGGCTGCTATCGACCCAAAACGGACGCTAAAAGATAACTGGTTTCGTAAGCGCGACGCGTACTCTGTGGGAGCGGGTTTACCCGCGAAGCAGGCGCCGCGGTGGATGGCACCGGCCGTGCCGGTGTTCGCGGGTGAACCCGCTCCCACAATGATTGCTGTGGGGCAAAATGACCGCTACGGGTCGAAAGCGGTCGGTCGCGATCAGCTACCTGCGACCTGTAGCCGGTCAGCGGCGACACAGGCGGGGACGTTGTAATCGACCACTCGCTTGACGCTTACCAGTACCCTCATAGGTTCTCCAGTCATTGATATTGGGGCGGCGGGCAGGGGGCAACGCCGGCAGCGCAGTATTGGCGGGCGGGGATCGTCCGTTTCGAGTAGCGGGGTGAATCAGGGGGAGCCGGGCTGGGAGGCGCAGGCATCGAGGTCTTCGAGGAACGCCTGCAGGATGGGTGGGCGCGATACGCCGCGGCGGGTGACCACATCGAACGGCGAGCAGAGGTCCAGCAGGCTGGCACCCAGGCGGCGCATGTCGCCGGTCTTGATCCATTGCTCGGCGAAGTGCACCGGCAAGAAGCCGATATAGGCGCCGGAAATGATCAGGATCGCCGCTGCCTCGATGTTCTCCACGGTTGCATCGGCCTTGGTGATGCCCAACTGCTCCAGGTCGTACTGCTGCATGTAGCCGCGCACCACGATCCGGCTCTGGCGCACGTCCTCCATCAGCCGACCGTTGCTCGCGTTGCTGGCGAACAGCGGGTGGCGCCGGCCACAGTAGAGTCCCAGTGCCTCGTCATACAGCGGCTGGTAGGACAACCCCGCGACCCGCAATGGGAAGTGGCCGATGGCCAGGTGCAGCCTGCCGTCGAGCACGCGCTCTTCGAGTTCCGCCGGGGCACCGATATAGATGTGCAGGTGGGCATCGTGCCCACGCGAAACAAAGCGCTGGGTGGTGCGCGGCAGGGGCGAGACGGGGTCGGTCAGGGTGGAGTCGATGATGCCCAGGTTGAGCTTGCCGCTGATGTGCTGCTTGAGCACGTCGGCGTCCATGCAGAAGCTCTCAACGGCACTGAGCAGGCGCAGGGTCGCTTCATGGATGGCCACCCCTTGCTCGGTCAGGCGAAAGCCACTGCGCCCGCGCTGGCAGAGCTTGACCCCCAGGCGGGTTTCCAGGTGCGACATCTGTTCGCTTATGGTCGACTGGCCGGCGTTGAGCGCGGCCTGTGCCGCAGAAAAGCCGCCGCACCTGACGATCGTGGTGAATACCCTGAGCAGTTTAAGGTCGACATCGTGCAGCTGGATCACCGTAGCCTCCCGGCCGGGTGTCACATCGCCAGTGCTGATATGAACACCCGTGCATTGTTCTTGTCGCGCAAGCTAACCATGAGTACCTGGCCGCTGCAATGCCTGGTATCGCCGGGTTTAACCACCGGCAGATACTTCGGATAGGGCGATGTATGTATCTGCACTTGCGCATTTTTCCTCGCTGGCACGGTTGCCATAGTGGATCGCAACGGTGGTCGAGCAGTCGCCCCGTCTCCTGAAACAGAACAAGAACTGGAGAAACCAGAACATGGCAAAGCACGGTTACGAGTCCGGCCGCCTGAACCTGCCCTTCGTGGGCCATTGCACGTTTGCCAAGGCCCCGGTGTGCACCGACTGGGCGGCGATCGACGCCGATGTGGCAATCCTCGGTGCGCCCAACGACATGGGCACCCAGTGGCGTTCGGGGGCACGTTTCGGACCCCGCGGCATTCGCGAGGCATCGACCCTGTTCTCCTTCGGCCATGCTGGCGCCTACGACTTCGAGGATGACGCCACCTACCTGACCGAAGACCAGGTCCGCATGGTCGACGTTGGCGATGCCGATATCGTGCACACCGACATGGCCAGCAGCAACGCCAACATCGAGTCGGCGGTGCGGCAGATCCTTGCAGCGGGGGCCATGCCGGTGGTGCTGGGCGGTGACCATTCGGTGCACGCCCCGGTCATCAAGGCGTTCGAAGGCCATGGGCCGATCCATATCGTGCACTTCGATGCCCACCTGGATTTCGTCGACGAGCGCCATGGCGTGCGCTACGGGCACGGCAGCCCGCTGCGCCGCGCTTCGGAGCTGGAACACATTGTCGGCATGACCCAGATGGGCATCCGCAACGTGTCGTCCTCCAACCGCGACGACTACGATGCCGCACGTGAGGCCGGTTCGCAGATCCTGTCGGTACGTGACGTGCGCCGCCTGGGCTGCGCGGGCGTGCTGGCGAAAATCCCCGAAGGCCGCAACTACTACATCACCATCGACATCGACGGCTTCGACCCGTCCATCGCCCCGGGCACCGGCACGCCGAGCCATGGCGGATTCTTGTACTACGAAGTGCTGGAAATCATCCAGGCTCTGGCGCAGCGCAGCCACGGCCGCATTGTTGGCATGGACCTGGTAGAAGTGGCCCCGGCCTACGACCCCACCGGCATGACCTCGATCCTCGCCGCGCAACTGCTGATGAACAGCATCGGCTTCATCTTCCACGCGCGCGCCAAAGCCCGCTGACCCGGAGACTGTCCTGTGGACCACAAGGTAAAAGACTACTTGCAGGCCTTTGGTGTATCCGAGGCGACCCAGCACTTTCTCGGCAAACCGCAGCGCATGTTCATTGCCGGCGCCTGGCTCGAGGCCAGCGACGGCGGCAGTGCCGAGGTGGTCGAGCCGTCCACCGAGGGTGTGCTGACGCGCATCCCCATGGCCACTGCGGATGACCTTGATCGCGCCGTGCGCGCAGCACGTGCGCAGTTCGATGGCGGTGCCTGGAGCCAGCTCAAGCCACTGGAGCGCGAGCGCCTGATCCATCGCCTGGCCGACCTGATCGAGACCCACGGCGACGAGCTGGCGCAGATCGAAGCCATCGACATGGGCAAGTCGGTCGCCCAGGCACGGGCGGTCGATATCCAGGGCACGGTCGATACCCTGCGCTATTTCGCCGGCTGGGCCAGCAAGATCCACGGCCGCACGGTCGAGCCTTCGCTGCCTGGGAATTACCTGGCGTACACGCGCAAGGAGGCGGTGGGGGTGGTCGGTGCCATCGTGCCGTGGAACTTCCCGCTGCAGACCATGGCCTGGAAGCTCGGCGCGGCGCTGGCGACCGGTTGCACGGTGGTCGTCAAGCCGGCAGAGCTGACTTCGTTGTCGGCGCTGCGCTTTGCCGAGCTGGTGCAGGCCTCGGGTATTCCCGACGGGGTGGTAAACATCGTGACCGGGCGCGGCAGCGTGGTCGGCGAGGCGATGTCCCGTCACCCGGGCATCGACAAGCTGAGCTTTACCGGTTCGACACCGGTCGGCTGCTCGGTGGGCAAATCGGCGATGGACCAGATGAAACGCCTGACCCTGGAGCTGGGCGGCAAGTCGCCAGTGATCGTGTTCGCCGATGCGGACATCGAGGCAGCGGCGCAAGCCGTGGCCAACGGGGTGTTCTTCAACTCCGGGCAGGTGTGCGACGCCGGCACCCGTGCGTATGTCGAACGCAGTGTCTACCCGGCGTTCCTCGAAGCGCTGGCCAGGTACACCGCCACCCTGAAGATCGCCCCGGGCCTGGACCCGGACTGTTTCATAAGCCCCATGGTGTCGCTCCAGCAACAGCAGCGGGTGCTGGACTACATCGCCCTGGGCAAGGCCGAAGGCGCGCAGGTGTACTACGGCGGCGAGCCGCTCGACGGCCCGGGCTTCTTCGTGCAGCCCACGATCTTCGCCAACTGCAGCAACGACATGCGCGTGGTTCGCGAGGAGATCTTCGGCCCGGTGCTGGTGACCCAGCCGTTCGACACCCAGGAACAAGCGCTGGCCCTGGCCAACGATTCGGAGTTCGGCCTGGCGGCGGCGATCTACTCCAACGACCTGGGCAAGGTCCATGGGCTGATTCCGCGCCTGCGCGCGGGCACGGTGTACGTCAATGCCCACAGCACCCTGGACCCGTCCATGCCGTTCGGTGGCTACAAGCAGTCGGGCTACGGCAAGGACATGGGCGCAGAACAACTGGAGTTCCTGCTGGAGACCAAGGCGGTCTGGATCACCTTGCCCTGAGGTAACAGGGCCGTCCTGCGCCGCTGAAGGTTGGCGAGCGGCGCAGGTTTATCGAATGCATCGAATTTCAAGAACAAGAACCTGTCGAGGTGATGCCGATGAACAGCCAAGTGGATATCGAGCGAGCGCAAGACCTGGAAAGGCGCTTGCGCGCCTATGAAGAACTGGAGAACAAAGCGCACTGGCCGGGCGCATTGACGGTGGCCGACGTGGTGGCACTGGCCCTGCTGACGCTGGTGATGGTTGCCGGCGCGTACTACCTGGGAGGCCAGCCATGAGTGCTTCCCGCGAGCAAGAATTTCGCCTGAGCGCGGAACGTGGCGACACCCCCTTGCTGCCCAGTGAGCGGGTTTGGGGTTTCTGGGGGTTTGCCTACGCCAACTCGGCGCTGGCGGTGGCCACCTGGGTGTTCCTGATCGGCGGCGCCACCGCGCTGTTCGTCGGGCCCTTGCAAGGGATTGCCGCAATCATCATCGGCAACATCATCGGCGTGGTCCTCGCCGCGTCGTCCACCTGCCTGCCGTGTGGCAAGTACGGCGTCGAGCAGTTCACCTTCCTGCGCAGCATGTTCGGCCTCAATGGCAGCCGCCTGGTGTACTTCCTCTCGGTGGTGGTGCTGACCATGGGCTGGCTGGCGGTGCTGGGGCTGATGTGCGGGCGGGCGCTGGACAACCTGGAAACCCTGGTACAGCAGAGCCAGCCCAACGGTGATGGCTGGCTGGTAACCGCGGGAGGCTTGCTGGCCATCGTGCTGGCGGCGCTGGTGGCCATGCGCGGGCCGGACATGATCCGCCGGCTGAGCGCGGTGATCGCGCCCAGCCTGATCCTGATCATGCTGGCACTGATGTACTTCATCTCCGGTCGCTACAGCTTCGACGAACTGCTGGCCATGCCGCCTTTGCAGCCACCGTTCGAGAACCCGCACGTCAACTTCATGGTCGCGGTGGAGATCAACATCGCCGCGGGCTTCTCCTGGTGGCCCTACATCGGCAACCTGTCGCGCCTGTGCAGCAACCAGCGCACGGCCTTCTGGCCCAACCTGGTGGGCATCTTCGCTGCGGCGTCGCTGGGCGAGTCAATCAGCCTGTTCGCCGCCACTACCCTGGGCAGCAGCGACCCTACCGCGTGGATGCGCCTGGCCGGCGGCATGGGGTTCGGCGTCATCGCCCTGAGCTTCCTGGCGCTGGCCAACCTGACCGGCATGGTCAACATCCTCTACACCGCGGTGATCGGCTTGCGCCAGCTGGGCGGCGAGCGCCTGCGCAGCGTAGGCTGGGGGGTACTGATCGGGCTGTTCTGCATCATCCCGGTATTGATCGTGGTGTTCCTGCCGGGGATCTACGACGGCTTCTTCATCTTCCTGGTGTGGACATCCGCGCTCAACAGCGCCCTGGCCGGCATCGGCATCGCCGATTACTTCTTCCTGCGCAAGCAGCGCCTGAACCTGCGCCAGCTCTACGCCGAACAGAGCGTGTCGCCGTTGCGCTACTGCAAAGGCTTCAACCCCATCGCGCTGCTGGCGCTGGTGGCGGGCTTCGCGATCTATGTGGTGGTGTTCAACCCGCAGACCCTGGCCCATACCGACTTCTTCACCTTCGCCACCGCCTCGCTGCCGTCCTGCCTGCTGGCCGGGCTGGTGCACTACGGCCTGACCCGGCTGCTGGCGACGCGCCTGGGCTGGGGCGGCTACCCAAAGCGCAATGAACACAACATCCAGGCCGCCGGCCTTCGTGTACAGGACTAGAACCATGACCAAGCGATACGACTACATCATCATCGGCGCAGGCTCTGCTGGCTGCGTCCTGGCCAACCGCTTGAGCGAAGACGCCGGTACCTCGGTGCTGGTCCTGGAGTTCGGCGGCAGCGACCGCAGTGTGCTGATCCAGATGCCCAGTGCCTTCTCGTTGCCGATGAACACCAAGAAGTACAACTGGCGCTACGAGACCGTCGCCGAAGCGCACCTTGACAACCGCCGCCTGCATTGCCCGCGGGGCAAGGTGCTGGGCGGCTCGTCCTCGATCAATGGGCTGGTCTACATCCGTGGCCATGCCTGCGACTTCGATGAATGGGAAAGCCTGGGGGCGAAGAACTGGAGCTACCGTAACTGCCTGCCGTACTTCAAGCGTGCCGAGCAGTACAAGTTTGGCGGTGATGACTACCGCGGCGGCATGGGGCCGCTGGCCACCAACAACGGCAACAACATGCAGAACCCGCTGTACGGCGCCTGGGTCGAGGCCGGTGCCGAGGCCGGCTATATCAAGACCGACGACTGCAACGGCTACATGCAGGAAGGCTTTGGTGCCATGCACATGACGGTCAAGGATGGCGTGCGCTGGTCCACGGCCAACGCCTATCTGCGCCCGGCCATGAGCCGGCCGAACCTGACCGTGATCACCCATGCCATGACCCGGCGCATCCTGCTCGATGGCAAGCGGGCGGTGGGCGTGGAATATGATCACGGCGGCCAGACCCACAAGGTCCTGTGCAACCGCGAGGTGCTGGTGGCGTCCGGCCCGATCGGTTCGCCGCACTTGTTGCAACGCTCCGGCATCGGCCCCGAGGCCGTGCTGAAGAAGGCTGGCATCGAGGTGCTCCACCCCTTGCCTGGGGTGGGCGAGAACCTGCAGGACCACTCGGAAATCTACATCCAGTATGCGTGCAAGGAGCCGGTGACCCTCAACGGCAAGATGAACCTGCTGGGCAAGGCGATGATCGGTCTGCGCTGGTTGCTGTTCAAGGACGGTCTGGGCGCCAGCAACCACTTTGAGGCGGGCGGTTTCATCCGCTCATCCAAGGGCCTGCGCTGGCCGGACATCCAGTTCCACTTCCTGCCGGCGGCCATGCGCTATGACGGCGACAAACCGTTCAAGGGCCATGGTTTCATGGTGCTGACCGGGCCCAACAAGCCCAAGAGCCGCGGCCATGTGCGGGCGCTGTCGGCCGACCCGTACCAACATCCGGAAATCCGCTTCAACTACCTCGAAAGCGAGGAAGACCGGGAGGGCTTCCGCCGCTGTGTGCGGCTGACCCGCGAAATCATCGCCCAGCCGGCCATGGACCGTTTCCGCGGCGAGGAGCTGGCACCTGGGCCGCAGGTGCAGACCGATGAACAGATCGACGCATTCGTGCGCGCCAACATGGAAAGCACCATGCACCCGTGCGGCTCGTGCCGGATGGGCGAGGATGACATGGCAGTGGTCGATTCGACATTGCGTGTGCATGGCCTGCAGGGGCTGCGGGTGATCGACTCCTCGGTGTTCCCGAGCGAGCCCAATGGCAACCTCAACGCGCCGACCATCATGCTGGCCGAACGCGCTGCCGACCTGGTGCGCGGGCGCCAGCCGCTGGCACCGAGCGATGTGCCGGTTGGCCTGGTTGGGGGCTGGGAGGAGCAGCAACGCAGCCGTGCGCCGCTGCGCGAGATGCCTGTCCGCTAAATAGCCGGGCTGACACGATCCCCTGTAGGAGCGGCCTTGTGTCGCGATAGGGCCGCAAAGCGGCCCCGGCAATGTTCGCTTCTTCGCTGAAATCCAGGGGTTGCTGCGCAGCCCTATCGCGACACAAGGCCGCTCCTGCAGGGGATCGCGTCAGCCTGGCGGACTGAATGCGCTCCATTGGAATGATTTCGATACAGAGTGGGGAGGGGCAGCGCTCAGTGTGCCCGGGGCTGCTCGAACGCCTGATTGGCACGGTTTTCTGGAGTGACTTCTTTACAGCCACGAAAGCCCTGATTGAATAAAACCCCGCCAACTAGCGCTATTGGCGTTTGGCACAGAGCTTGCTCTCTACCTTGCACGCGATCGGACTTGAAAGTTGTTCATCCGGTCTCGAGGTTTGAACTTGTGACGTTATAAAAACAATTAGACTAGCAAGGTAGAAAACAATGAATAACTTGCCCCACGGTCACCGCCCGCCTGATGGTGACGCACACGAACTCAAGCGTAACCTGTCCAACCGCCATATCCAGTTGATCGCCATTGGCGGTGCTATCGGCACCGGCCTGTTCATGGGCTCTGGCAAGACCATCAGCCTGGCGGGGCCCTCCATCATCTTTGTCTACATGATCATCGGCTTCATGCTGTTCTTTGTCATGCGGGCAATGGGCGAACTGTTGTTGTCCAACTTGAAGTACAAGTCGTTCATCGATTTTTCGGCTGACCTGCTCGGCCCGTGGGCGGGGTTCTTCACCGGCTGGACCTACTGGTTCTGCTGGATTGTCACCGGTATCGCCGACGTGATCGCCATCTCTGCCTATTCGCAGTTCTGGTTCCCCGACATCCCCTTGTGGATACCGGCGTTGGCGTGTGTCGGCCTGTTGCTCAGCTTGAACCTGATGACGGTGAAGATGTTCGGCGAAATGGAGTTCTGGTTCGCCATGATCAAGATCGTCGCCATCTGCGCGCTGGTCTGCACCGGGTTCTACATGGTGGCGCTGGCTTACCAGTCGCCGGCCGGGCATGCGGCATCGCTGGCCAACCTGTGGAATGACGGTGGCATGTTCCCCCATGGCGCCATGGGCTTCTTTGCCGGCTTCCAGATTGCGGTGTTTGCCTTCGTCGGCATCGAACTGGTGGGGACCACCGCCGCCGAAACCAAGAACCCGGAACGCAACCTGCCACGGGCGATCAACTCGATTCCCTTGCGCATCATCGTCTTCTACGTGCTCGCGCTGGTCGCCATCATGGCCGTCACACCCTGGCGTGAAGTGGTGGCCAACAAGAGCCCCTTCGTCGAGTTGTTCGTACTGGCCGGTCTGCCGGCAGCCGCGGGCATCATCAACTTCGTGGTGCTGACCTCGGCCATGTCGTCGGCCAACAGCGGCGTCTTCTCGACCAGCCGCATGCTTTACGGCCTGGCAGTGGATGGCGATGCGCCTGGCAAGTTCGGTGCGCTGTCCCGCCGTGCGGTACCTTCCAACGGCCTGATCTTTTCCTGTGTGTGCCTGACGGGCGGGGCGCTGGTCA
The DNA here is from genome assembly GCF_002112825.1 of Pseudomonas sp. B5(2017). Classification (NCBI taxonomy): domain Bacteria; kingdom Pseudomonadati; phylum Pseudomonadota; class Gammaproteobacteria; order Pseudomonadales; family Pseudomonadaceae; genus Pseudomonas; species Pseudomonas sp. B5(2017). Next base: position 374,928 of record NZ_NEIR01000003.1, on the reverse strand, counting down.
TCTACCTGGTGCCGAACATGCTCGAGGCCTTCACGCTGATCACCACGGTGTCGGCACTGCTGTTCATGTTCGTCTGGTCGATCATCCTGCTGTCGTACCTGGCGTACCGCAAGCAGCGTGACCCGTTGCACCAGGCGTCGAGGTACAAGATGCCGGGCGGCACGTTCATGTGCCGGGTGTGCCTGGTGTTCTTCGCTTTCATCCTGGCCTTGCTGGCGCTGGAGGCCGACACCCGCAGCGCGCTGTACCTGATGCCGGTCTGGTTTGCCGTGCTGGGCCTGGCCTATCGATCGATCCGGCGGAAAAGGCAGCAGGCCATGCAGCTGTCATTCGATGCCGATTGATCACCCTATTCACGTTTTGCCCAAGGGGGACGGCGCGCTGCGCTGTCCCCCTGTCGTCTTTCTGCCAAGCAGGGAATCTTTATGAGAATCCACGTCAACTTTGTCGACCGTGTCGGTATCACTCAGGAAATCCTCTCGCTGCTTGGGGCGCGCAACCTCAATCTTGATGCGGTGGAGATGATTCCGCCCAACGTCTACATCGATGCCCCAACCTTGTCCCCGGTGGTGCTGGACGAACTCTACGCTGCCCTGATGGACGTGGACGGCGTGCAGAAGGTGGCACTGGTCGACTTCCTCCCCGGCCACCGCCGGCGCCTGCAGCTGGAGGCATTGCTGGCGGCGATGAGCGACCCGGTGCTGGCGGTGGACCCTGGCGGTCATGTGCTGCTGGCGAACCCGACCCTGGTCGCCCTGGTGGGGCGCGAGCCGGCCGGTGAGCCGTTGAACAGGTTGTTTGCCGAGCCGGACCTGGCCCAGACCCTGATCGACAAGGGCTTCCGCCTGCCAATGTGCGAGGTGGGCTTTCAGGGCCAGGCCCTGCTGCTGGAGGCCACGCCGATAAGCGGTGGCGCCGATGGCCTGGTGGGTGGCCTGCTGACCTTGTACCCACCCAGCCGCATCGGCGAGCGCCTGGCCTCGCTGCTGCATGACAACAGCGAAGGCTTGGGGGCGTTGCTGGGCGAGTCGGCGGCGCTGCAGGCGCTCAAGGCCCGCCTGCACAAGGTGGCGAGCCTGGAGGCGCCGGTATTGATCCAGGGCGAGACCGGTACGGGCAAGGAACTGGTGGCCCGTGCCTGCCACGCGCTGAGTGCCCGGCGAGATGCCTCGTTCCTGGCGCTGAACTGCGCGGCGTTGCCCGAGAGCCTGGCCGAAAGCGAGCTGTTCGGCTACGCCGCCGGTGCCTTCACCGGCGCCCAGCGGGGCGGCAAACCGGGCCTGCTGGAACTGGCCGATGGCGGTACGGTGTTTCTCGATGAAGTGGGCGAGATGTCGCCGTACCTGCAGGCCAAGCTGCTGCGTTTTCTCAATGACGGCAGTTTTCGCCGGGTGGGCGGTGGCAGCGAGGTGCAGGTGAATGTGCGGGTGGTTTGCGCCACCCACCGCAACCTGGAAAACATGGTGATCGAGGGCGGCTTTCGCGAAGACCTCTACTATCGCCTCAACGTGCTCAACCTGCAGGTGCCGCCGCTGCGTGAGCGCGGCAAGGACATCCTGCTGCTGGCCGAGCATTTCCTGCGCCAGGCCTGTGCGCAGATCCAGCGCGCCCCGTGCCGGCTGGCGCTGGCCACCCATCCGCTACTGCTGGGCAATCGCTGGTCCGGCAATGTGCGCCAGTTGCAGAACGTGATATTCCGCGCGGCGGCCATCAGCGAAGGGGATGTGATCGACTGTGATGACCTGGAGCTGGCTGGCACCGCCTTGAGCAGCCAGCAAGCCGAGGGGCAGGAGATCGTCAGCCTGGAAGCGGCCGTGCAGGCATTTGAAAAATCCTTGCTGGAAAAGCTGTACACGAGCTACCCCTCGACCCGGCAACTTGCGGTGCGCTTGCAGACTTCGCACACGGCGATCGGCCAGCGTTTGCGCAAGTACGGCATCGCCAGTCGGGTCTCGTAGCCGGCCCGGTGCGAATACGCTCCGCTGGAGTGATTGTGCTCCAGGCGGGCGTGGTCCCGGGTTCATTGGCCCGTGCTGTCAGGGTTGGCTGCCGGGCCCAGGCCACGGAGCGAATACGCTCCATCGCGCAGGCTTGGGATGGACCGAAATAAAACAGTAAGGCATTGATGTATAAGGGTTTTAGTGAGTTGGCATCACCCTTGCTCTGTATCAGTCAGTCCTGCATCAGGACCTATCTGATAACAAGAGAGGAAGATCCATGAGCACGCTGCGTTTTACTCCTGAACACGAATGGCTGCGTCTGGAAGCGACTGGCGAGTTGACCGTCGGCATCACCAGCTATGCCCAGCAGGCCCTGGGTGACGTGGTGTTCGTGCAACTGCCGGAGCCGGGCGAGTACGGAGAGGGCAACGAAGTCGCGGTGCTCGAGTCGGTCAAGGCCGCCAGCAACATCACCATGCCTTTGCGCGGCACCGTGGTGGCCGTCAACCAGGCCCTGGCCGACGACCCCGAGCTGGTCAACACCTCGCCCATGCAGGACGGCTGGTTCTTCCGCATCCAGGCGGCCAACCCGTCGGAGCTCGACGGCCTGATGGACCAGGACGGCTATGACCGCTTCCTGGCCGACAACGCCTGAGCCAGGGGGCAGAGATGACAAACGCATCCATCCCGCTGGGCACTGACAACGAATTCATCGCCCGTCACATCGGCCCGCGCGAGGGCGATATCGACGCCATGCTGGCGCTGGTCGGCCATGACTCACTGGAAGCCCTGATCGACAGCGTCATCCCCGCCAGCATCAGGGGCACCAGCGTGCTCGAGCTGAGCAAGGGGCAGGGCGAGGCTGAAGCCCTGGCCGCACTCAAGGCAATCGCTGCGAACAACCAGCTGTTCAGCAACCACATCGGCCAGGGCTATTACCCTTGCCACACGCCCACGCCGATCCTGCGCAACCTGCTGGAAAACCCGGCCTGGTACACCGCCTACACGCCGTACCAGCCGGAAATCTCCCAAGGCCGCCTGGAGGCGTTGCTGAACTTCCAGACCCTGGTCAGCGACCTCACCGGCATGCAGATCGCCAACGCCTCGTTGCTCGACGAAGCCACCGCCGCCGCCGAGGCCATGACCTTCTGCAAGCGCCTGGCGAAGAACAAGGCCCCGGCGTTCTTCGCGTCCAGCCATTGCCACCCGCAGACCCTCGATGTGCTGCGTACCCGTGCCCAGCCACTGGGTATCGAAGTGGTCATCGCTGATGAAGCGTTGCTGGAAGGCCAAGCCCTGGACGGCTATTTCGGCCTGTTGCTGCAGTACCCGGCCAGCACGGGTGCCATCACCGACCACCGCGCCCTGGTACAACGCGCCCATGCGGCGGGTGCGCTGGTGGCTGTGGCCGCCGACCTGCTGGCACTGACCTTGCTGACCCCACCGGGTGAGCTCGATGCCGACGTGGTGCTGGGCAGCGCCCAGCGCTTCGGCGTGCCGCTGGGCTTTGGCGGCCCGCATGCGGCGTACTTCGCCACCCGCGATGCGTTCAAGCGCGACATGCCCGGCCGCCTGGTCGGCGTGTCCATCGACCGCTTCGGCAAGCCGGCCCTGCGCCTGGCCATGCAGACCCGTGAGCAACATATCCGCCGTGAAAAGGCCACCAGCAACATCTGCACCGCGCAGGTGCTGCTGGCCAACATCGCCAGCATGTATGCGGTCTACCACGGTCCCCAGGGCCTGGAGCAGATCGCCCGGCGGGTGCACCGCCTGACCGCGATCCTGGTGCAAGGGCTGAAACAGCTCGGGCACAAGGTCGAGCAGGCGCACTTCTTCGACACCATCAGCGTGGTCACCGCGAGGCCCGTGGCCGATGTGCTGGCTGCCGCCAATGCGGCACGCCTGAACCTGCGCCTGATTGACGAACTGCGGGTTGGTGTATCGCTGGATGAAACCTGCGAACAGGCCACTGTCGAGGCCCTGTGGCAGGTGTTCGCCGAACCCGGCCAGGCGCTTCCAAGCTTCACCGCGTTGGCCGCCGGCAGCAGCGATTGCCTGCCCGTGCCTCTGCTGCGTGCGACCCCGTTCCTGCTACACCCGGTGTTCAACCGCTACCATAGCGAAACCGAACTGATGCGCTACCTGCGCCGCCTGGCCGACAAGGACCTGGCCCTGGACCGCAGCATGATCGCGCTCGGCTCGTGCACCATGAAGCTCAATGCCGCCAGCGAGATGGTCCCGATCACCTGGCCCGAGTTCGGCGCCCTGCACCCATTCGCCCCGGCTGAGCAGTCGCAGGGTTACCGCCAGCTGACCGATGAACTGGAGGCCATGCTCTGCGCGGCCACCGGCTATGACGCCATGTCGCTGCAGCCCAATGCCGGTTCCCAGGGTGAGTATGCCGGCCTGCTGGCGATCCGCGCCTACCACGCCAGCCGTGGCGAGGCAGGGCGCGATGTATGCCTGATCCCGTCGTCGGCCCATGGCACCAACCCGGCCACGGCGCAGATGGCCGGCATGCGGGTGGTGGTGGTCAACTGCGACGAGCGTGGCAACGTCGATGTCGCCGACCTGCAGCTCAAGGCCCAGCAGCACAGGGCGCAGCTGGCTGCGCTGATGATCACCTACCCCTCGACCCACGGCGTGTTCGAAGATGCCATCACCCGTATCTGCGACATCATTCACGAGCACGGCGGCCAGGTGTATCTGGATGGCGCCAACATGAACGCCATGGTCGGCCTGTGCGCCCCGGGCAAGTTCGGTGGCGATGTGTCGCACCTGAACCTGCACAAGACCTTCTGTATCCCCCATGGCGGTGGCGGCCCCGGTGTCGGCCCGATTGGCGTCAAGGCGCACCTGGCGCCGTTCCTGCCCGGTCACGCCCATCTGGCGAACCCGCAGGGCGCGGTCAGCGCGGCGCCTTATGGCAGTGCCAGCATCCTGCCGATCACCTGGATGTACATCCGCATGATGGGCGGGGAAGGGCTCAAGCGCGCCTCGCAGCTGGCGATCCTCAATGCCAACTACATCGCCCGCCGCCTGGAGGAACACTACCCGGTGCTGTACACCGGCGAGAACGGACTGGTTGCCCACGAGTGCATCCTCGACCTGCGCCCGCTCAAGGACAGCAGCGGTATCAGCGTCGAGGACGTGGCCAAGCGCCTGATCGACTTCGGCTTCCATGCCCCGACCATGTCCTTCCCGGTGGCTGGCACGCTGATGGTCGAGCCGACCGAGAGTGAGTCCAAGGAAGAACTGGACCGCTTCTGCGCAGCGATGATCTGCATCCGCGAGGAAATCCGCGCCGTGGAAAACGGCACCCTGGACAAGCTCGACAACCCGCTGAAGAACGCCCCGCATACCGCCACCGAGCTGGTGGGCGAATGGCCCCACGGCTATGCCCGGGAGCTGGCGGTGTACCCGCTGGCCGAACTGCGCGACAGCAAGTACTGGCCGCCGGTGGGGCGCGTGGACAACGTCTACGGCGACCGCAACCTGGCCTGTGCCTGCCCGCCGCTGTCGAGCTATCAAGATGCCTGACCCTGCTGGCCCGGACGCTTCCGGGCCGTGCTTGTCGACCGAACAACAAGGAATCTCACCCATGTTCCACAAGAGCCTGACCCTGTCCGATTTCGACCCTGCATTGTCCGCGGCCATCGGCCGTGAAGTGCAGCGCCAAGAAGACCACATCGAGCTGATCGCTTCGGAAAACTACACCAGCCCGCAGGTGATGCAGGCCCAGGGCACCGAACTGACCAACAAGTACGCCGAAGGCTACCCGGGCAAGCGTTACTACGGGGGCTGCGAGCATGTCGATGTGGTCGAGCAGCTGGCCATCGACCGCGCCAAGCAGTTGTTCGGTGCCGGTTATGCCAACGTCCAGCCACACTCGGGCTCCCAGGCCAACGCGGCGGTCTACCTGGCCCTGCTGCAGGCCGGTGATACCTTGCTGGGCATGAGCCTGGCTCACGGCGGCCACCTGACCCACGGGGCCAAGGTGTCGTCCTCGGGCAAGCTGTACAACGCCGTGCAATACGGCATCGATGCCAACGGCCTGATTGACTACGACGAAGTCGAGCGCCTGGCGGTCGAGCACCAGCCGAAGATGATCGTGGCTGGTTTCTCGGCCTACTCGAAGACCCTCGACTTCCCGCGTTTCCGGCAGATCGCCGACAAGGTCGGGGCCTACCTGTTCGTCGACATGGCCCACGTCGCCGGGCTGGTCGCGGCAGGCCTGTACCCCAACCCGCTGCCGTATGCCGATGTGGTCACCACCACCACCCACAAGACCTTGCGCGGGCCGCGTGGCGGCCTGATTCTGGCCAAGGCCGACCCGGAGCTTGAGAAAAAGCTCAACTCGGCGGTGTTCCCAGGCGGGCAGGGCGGGCCGCTGATGCACGTGATCGCGGCCAAGGCGGTGTGCTTCAAGGAGGCCCTGGCGCCTGGTTTCAAGGATTACCAGCGCCAGGTCATCAGCAACGCCCAGGCCATGGCGCAGGTGTTCATGCAGCGCGGTTTCGACGTGGTTTCCGGTGGCACCGACAACCATCTGTTCCTGGTCAGCCTGATCCGCCAGGGCATCACCGGCAAGGATGCCGACGCCGCGCTGGGCCGTGCGCACATCACGGTGAACAAGAACGCGGTGCCCAACGACCCGCAGTCGCCGTTCGTGACCTCGGGCCTGCGCATCGGTACCCCGGCAGTGACTACCCGTGGGCTCAAGGAGGCGGAATGCCGCGCCTTGGCGACCTGGATCTGCGACATCCTCGACCATCTCGGTGATGCCGACGTCGAGGCCCAGGTGGCGCGCCAGGTGGCAGCGCTGTGCAAGCTGTTCCCTGTCTATCCGGCCTGACCTCAGGGCTTGGCGGCTGCCGGCAGTGTGCCGGCAGCCCATATCATCGAAGGCCAGGAGCCAGCCATGACCACAGAACAACTGCAACAAACCCCGCTGCACGACCTGCACCTGGCGCTGGGGGCACGCATGGTGCCATTCGCCGGTTATGCCATGCCGGTCCAGTACCCGCTGGGTGTGCTCAAGGAACACCTGCACACCCGTGAACAGGCTGGTCTGTTCGACGTTTCGCACATGGGCCAGATCCGCCTGCGTGGCGCAGAGGCCGCCAGGGCGTTGGAAACGCTGGTGCCGGTCGACATCATCGACCTGCCGGTGGGCATGCAGCGCTATGCGCTGTTCACCAATGACGACGGCGGCATCCTCGACGATTTGATGGTGGCCAGGCTGGGTGACGACGAGCTGTTGCTGGTGGTCAACGCCGCCTGCAAGGAGCAGGACCTGACCTACCTGCGCCAGCACCTGGAAGGCTATTGCGAGGTCGAGTCGCTGTTTGCCAGCCGGGCCTTGCTGGCCCTGCAAGGCCCGGCGGCGGCCAAGGTACTGGCGCGACTGGCGCCCCAGGTTGCCGGCATGACTTTCATGCAGTTCGCCAGTGTGAGGCTGCTGGGTGTCGACTGTTACGTCAGCCGCTCGGGCTACACCGGCGAAGACGGCTACGAAATCTCGGTACCGGTCGAGGCGGCGCCCATGCTTGCCCGTTCGATGCTGGCCGAAGCCGAGGTCCAGCCCATCGGCCTGGGGGCCCGTGATTCGCTGCGCCTGGAGGCCGGGCTGTGCCTGTACGGCCATGACATGGCGGTGCACACCACGCCGATCGAGGCCAGTCTGGGCTGGGCGATCTCCAAGGCCCGGCGTGCCGAGGGTGAGCGCGCTGGCGGCTTCCCCGGCGCCGAGCGCATCCTTGCCCAGCAGCACGAAGGCGTGGCCAGCAAGCGCGTGGGCCTGCTGCCTGCAGAGCGCGTGCCGGTGCGTGAAGGGGCAGAGATCGTCGATGCTCGGGAGCAGGTGATCGGCCGGGTCACCAGTGGCGGTTTCGGCCCCAGCCTGGGCGCGCCGCTGGCGATGGGCTACCTGCAGAGCGAGCAGGCAGCGCTGGGCACGCAAGTGTTCGCCCTGGTACGCGGCAAGCACGTGCCGATGCAGGTGGTGCGCACACCGTTCGTGGCGCAACGTTACTACCGTGGCTAAAGGCCAGACTGTCGGAGCATGAGCATGAGTGAAATCCAGACTGCCCCTACGCGCCCGCAGCCCTTGCAGGCTGGGGTGAAACTGCGCGGCGCCGAGAAGGTGGCGCGCATCCCGGTGAAAATCCTGCCCACCGAGCAGGTGCCGCGCAAACCCGACTGGATTCGCGTGGAGATTCCCACCACACCGGAAGTGGCACGGGTCAAGGCCCTGCTGCGCAAGCACAAGCTGCACAGCGTGTGCGAAGAGGCGTCCTGCCCGAACCTGGGGGAGTGTTTCTCGGGCGGCACGGCGACGTTCATGATCATGGGCGACATCTGTACCCGCCGTTGCCCGTTCTGCGATGTCGGCCATGGCCGGCCCAAGCCACTGGATGCCGATGAGCCGACGAACCTTGCCATCGCCATTGCCGACCTTGGCCTGAAGTATGTGGTGATCACCTCGGTGGACCGTGACGACCTGCGCGATGGCGGCGCCCGCCACTTCGCCGATTGCCTGCGCGAGATCCGCAGGCTGTCGCCGGGTATTCAGCTGGAAACCCTGGTGCCGGATTACCGTGGCCGTATGGACGTTGCTCTGGACATCACTGCGCAAGAGCCGCCAGACGTGTTCAACCACAACCTGGAGACCGTGCCGCGCCTGTACCGGGCGGCACGGCCGGGCTCGGACTTCGAGTGGTCGCTGGACCTGCTGGAGCGCTTCAAGCAACGCCTGCCGGCGGTACCGACAAAGTCCGGCCTGATGCTCGGCCTGGGCGAGACCGATGCCGAGGTGGTCGAGGTGATGCAGCGCATGCGTGAGCATCAGGTTGACATGCTGACCCTGGGGCAGTATCTGCAACCGTCTCGCAGCCACCTGCCGGTGCAGCGCTTCGTGCACCCTGACACCTTCGCCATGCTTGCCGAGCAGGCCTTGGCGATGGGGTTCAGAAACGTGGCCTCCGGGCCGCTGGTGCGCTCGTCTTACCACGCTGACCGGCAACTGCAAGCAGTTTAAGGGTTCAGATCACCATCATTCGCGGTAAGTGCCTTTTTGCTTGGCGGCGTGAACCGCGAGTGCATCCATGAGTGGGGGGCGACAAGCAGTCGCAAGGTTCCAGGCCGAGTTCACGCAGACGCTCGCGAATCGCCGCCATCTGTGCCGGTGGCGTGCCGCTTTCGATCACCGAGAACACGAAAGCGGCAAATGCCAGGATGAGGCCTCAGTTCACCATCACTTCGTCCAGTGCCTGCTCAAGGGTGCTGACCGTGCGCTCGATATCGTGCAGTTTTTCGAGCCCGAACAGACCGATGCGGAAGGTCTTGAAGTCGGCCGGCTCGTCACATTGCAACGGCACTCCGGCGGCTATCTGCAGGCCGTGCTCGACAAACTTCTTACCGCTCTTGATATCGGCATCATCGGTGTAGCTCACCACTACGCCCGGGGCCTGAAAGCCGGCTGCGGCCACGCTCTTGATGCCTTTGCCAGTCAACATGGCGCGCACCCGATCGCCCAGAGCCTGTTGTTCGCCGCGGACCTTGTCGAAACCGTAGGCTCGCATCTCGTTGATTACTTTGTTAAATCGCGCGAGAGAGTCGCTGGGCATGGTCGCATGGTAGGCATGCCCGCCCTGTTCGTAGGCCTGCATGATCTGCAGCCACTTTTTCAGGTCGCAGGCGAAACTGCTGCTTTGCGTCTGCTCGATGCGCTCCAGGGCCAAAGCACTGAGCATCACCAGGGCGCAGCAAGGGGAGGCGCTCCAGCCTTTCTGTGGAGCGCTGATCAGCAGGTCGACTGCGCACTTTTGCATATCAACCCAGATCGTGCCTGAGGCGATGCAGTCGAGCACGAACAGGCCGCCCACCGCATGCACAGCGTCGCCGACGGCCCGCAGGTAATCGTCGGGCAGGATAATCCCGGATGAGGTTTCAACGTGGGGGGCGAAGACAATCTGCGGCTTGTGCGCCTTTATCGCCGCCAGCACTTCGTCCAGAGGGGGCGGAGCGTAGGCAGCCTGGCGACCAGTGTCGACCGGTCGGGCTTTCAGCACCGTGGTCGCCGCCGGGATGTTGCCCATCTCAAGGATCTGGCTCCAGCGATAACTGAACCAGCCATTGCGTATCACCAGGCATTGCTGACCGGTGGCAAACTGGCGCGCTACCGATTCCATGCCGAATGTACCGCTGCCGGGCACTACCGCAACAGCCTGGGCGTTATAGACCTGTTTCAGGGTCCTGGAAATGTTCTTCATCACGCCTTGAAACGTCTGCGACATGTGATTGAGCGAGCGGTCGCTGTACACCACCGAGTACTCGACCAGCCCCTCAGGATCAATGCTGGGATAAAGCTTCGACATGGGTGACTCCTTTGGCAGGGATGTCATTGGTATCGACCCTGTCCTTAGCCTTGTCAAATGCCAAGATCGACCGGGACTGATGAAATCCATGTGATACCGCGGCGCCTGCTTCGCGGCTGAAGCCGCTCCCACAGGAGGGCGTGGCGTTCTTGCCGGCCAAGCGTGAAAGCCCATGCTGGGCCAAGGTTGCAGCAAAGCATCGGCCGCTGGGCCGCCTGGCATCGTGTTGATCTGCGACCGATTGTGGGTGACTTTCGTCAGCTTGTATTGGCTGGTGTGGTGCATTAAGCACCGTCGAGGAACGTCTCGGCGTGCCGCTGTTCGTGCGCCAGCACAATGCCCTGATGGCGAATGATGCCGGGCTTTGTGTGGTGCACTATGCACTGTTGATCCATAGCCTGGGCCATTTGCGCGATGAGGTGTTGGGGATCGTGCTCAGAGGCTGTCAGGATCCCCGAAGAACATTTGGACATTCATATAAATCAAATGGTTATGAATGGATAATTGGTTTTGTACCCCCCCAGATGTACCCCTTTTTACAGCAGCTACGAGTGGATTACAGTGAACACACCGGGGGCGTGGCTCGCGCAGAACGTGCAATCCCTCACCCATTTGCGCAACTCATGCTTTGGGCTCGTCCCAGTCGCTACGCGTTGCGGCAGTCAGCGCATCCCAGTCATCAGGAGGGTTGCCGCGGCCCAACATCTTCTCGAATACGGCGTAGGGATCGGATTTGCTGCCTGCGGACCGTAAGGTGTTTTCGTCGTTGACCCATGCATAGACGATGACCTTGGACCTTGAGTCGTAGCGAAAGAACAGCCGAAAGCGCCTGCCGATTTTTGCGCGGCGCCAATGTCTGTAGGCGGTGCCCAGCGTGTTGCCTTGGCGGAACTCATCACGGCCCGGGTCGGCAGGCACAGCCTCCATGATTAGATGGCTCAATGCCCGAAGCAGCTTGACGTTGGCGTTGCTCTCAAAACCTTGCGGGTCGTTCTGCTCGGCCCGGGCGGCGGCTTCTTGCAATTTGCGTAGCTGTAACGTCACACCTTCATGGAACAACAGTGTCCAGCCATGTCGCAGCATTAGATCGCGACCTCACCATCGATATCTTCGTCGAGGTTTACGTAGAGGTTTGCGTTGGCGAGCATGGTTTGCGCCAGGCCTTCCGGCAGGGTGGTGAGGTTGCGGCCTCCTCGGATATCTGCCTCCAGCAAACCCAGGAACGCACCGATGGCAGGGTCTTCGTGGGTGGTTTCTACGCGGCTGACCACGATTTCACCGCCTCGTACGTCGAATGCAATTTTGCCACCTGTGTCAATGCCCAGTAGCTGGCGAACGGATTTGGGCAGTGTGACCTGCCCCTTTGAGGTCAACGTGGCGATTTCGTGGATGGCAGGCATGAGTGTTCTCCGGATATACAGATTGAATGGTAAGGAATAATCCTTACGCAGTCAATCTTGGTTTCTGCTGATCAGGCACTAATAGGGTTACCGACCAATGCGGCGAGTGTCGACAGCAAGGGTTTCCTGCCCAACCCTTTCGCAGGTGAAAAGCCATTCTTCATAATCACTGCGCAGAATGCCGAGTAGTACCGGGCGTATCTGAGCGAGGGACAGATGGCAATGCTGCGCCGCTGTCGTTTACGCAGCGCTGCATGCAGAGGCCTATGGTGAGAGGGTTGACGCTCTAAGTCTGATTCCACACATGCTGGAGGCGTTCATGGTAGGAGATCGGGAGGGCTGCGGAGTCGCTACGCACAAGACCAGCGCGCAAACAGGAGCTGTTCCGATCAGCCGAGAACCCCACACTGACTGACGATCTTGCTCCTCAGCAGCAGGCCACTCTGAATCGCCCCGCTGGCTAGGCGGAACTGTTGGGGGGCTGTCACACAGCTTCAGGTCGGGATAGCAAGTTCCACTACGTTGTCGCCTCCAAAAAGACGATTCACCGCTGCGAGAGCTGTATCCGGCATGGCCTGTGTGGCCAGCACGGCGAGTCGCGTCATAGGTCGGGAGATGGATACATAAAAGAGATTACGAGCACGATAGAAGCCCTTTGTGTTCTTTGCATTCAGCGCATTTGTCTCAATTAGCTCGAGTAGTTGTGGCCAGTTATAGTGGTTCCAACCGCCTCCCAGCACTACAAGAACGTTCTCAAACTCGGCGCCCTTGACGCTATGTTGCGTGGCAAAGGATGTCTGCTTTTCGATGAACTTGACCACCTCAACGACCTCTCCGTAAGGAATGTCCCGCAGCTTGCTGTACCGCATAAGTGCGGATGCATCCTCAGGTATGGGGTCGCCGTTTAGTGCTATGAGTTCTTCGTCGCGCCGCAATACGCGGTCTGGTGGCGATGGACGTCTTGTCACCTTCAGGTGGTCAATGACCTGTCCGATCGTGCCTTCTGCACGCAGCTTCTGGAGGGCATCCATGTCGCGACGCCAACTGGCTTTGTCTTCATGTTTGGTTATCGCAGGACCGGAGCCGAATGCCCTGAACATATCGCCGTAGCGAGATGCGCCGTAGGCTGCACATATGGGTTCAACGACTTCTGCAAAGAACTTGATCGCCGGGTCTTCCTTTTTTGCGAATAGATCGTTACGGCCGCTGAATACCTCAGCGAGGTTGGGATAGCCCTGTTCAGCGGCTAGGACGTTGTGGGTAAGCATCAGTACCTTCGTCCTGCTCAGGTCCCAGCCCTCGGCTTGCAGCTGTTGCATCAAATCTTCCCGAGTGCATCGGGCCAGATCAGGTGGCAGATCCTCCTTGGCGTGCCGGTCATTTGTCCGTTGACCCTTGTAAGCGTTGGTGTGAAAGAAGCGCGCCTCGCCCTTTGCCTCGGGGTCATGAACGGCTTGGTGTAGTTCAGGTCGCAGCTTGTTCAGCACATCTACGACTGCGGGAACCGACCGGAAGTTGGAGCCTTTGGCAATTTCTTTGATCGGATATTCCGCGAGCTCGTATTCACTTCGATAAATGGTTTGCCAGTGGTCTCCAAATAGACCAACGAGGGGCCCGGTTGCGGGCTTTAAGAAGTGCTCGGTAATCGCCTCCATGAATTGGCGATGGGTATCTTGATACTCGTCGATAAAAATCACTGGAAACTGCTGGGTCAAGATGCGTCGAAATTTTTCCTTCTGCAGAAGCTTGGCCATCATCTCTGGGATGTCGTCGTGACTCAGCGTGACTCTGTCCATGTCGACGCCGAAGAATCCCAGGTCGTAATCCACGGGCTTTGAGCCGATACCTCCGCCTTGTTCGACTTTCTCTTTCCGATCCTCCATTTCCCCCACGAGGTCACGTAGCGCCTTCTGAAACTGGCGTAGGAATGCCCACGAGAAGCCGTGGATGGTATTGACCAGAATGGCGGGATGATCCTCAATCTCTTGGGCAATCTCATTACGGGCAACTTCGGTGTAGGTGATGCAGGCTACCTTTTGCCCCGCTCGAACCAAGGCTGGGCCTCGCTCCGCAATCAATCGCTTCAGCGCGGTGACCAGGGAATACGTCTTGCCTGCGCCGGCACCAGCTTCAAGGCGAAAGCTGTGACCCGTATCAAGGGCCTCATTGATCTTTCTTTGAGCCTCTTGTGCAGCGATGAGTGCGGGATTCTCGTCAGGTTTAGTCATACTGCCTCCTCCTTGGCTGGCGCTTCCACGTTCTGTGCGGGTGGAGGAGGGGGTTCGGAAAGCCATGCCAGGCCTTCCTGGATATAGCGGGGTACCACCCATTCTTTCTCGCGAATGGCGAACCGCAAGGCCGTATCCGCTTTCGCGAGCCCCTGGGCGATCTCCCACGCTTCATTGGCCTCGTCCTGTTCCTTTAACCACTCAAATCGATCCGGGTTTGCTAGAACGAGCGCGTCTTCATAGCTGCGGGCGCATACGTTCGTACCAGGTTTCTCTGCAATCTGATAGGCAATGCGACGGTAGCCGCTTTGCTTCTCCTCGGCAGTCTTGGCAACAAGCTCGGCAGGAGTGATTTGCCAGTCATCCTTTCCCTCGGTATCTTCGGGGCGAAACCATTCCTTGATAGCCGCGTTCGACGTCCGCTCGCCTTCAGCCACAGGGCACTTGTCCCAAGTCGTAATCGTCTTTCCTTTCTTGTTCTGCTTTTCCACCGGTTTGGTTGAATCCAGATCGGTGACGACCAAGGTCTTGAGTTCGAGAAAGTCGAGGAGTGGATAGAAGATGTGCGCATAAGCTCCGCCGACCTCGACGCAGGTTACGTACTGTCTGGCCAGCTTGTGCTTGTCGTCGAGCGACCTATCAACCAATTCGCACAGCCGAGGCATCAGCAGCCGCTCCGTCGTCCCTTCGACCATAATGGCCTTGTCCGCAAAGTACAGATCGCACTTGGTCAACGTCATGTACTGGTGCAGGAAGTTCTGGTCGTCGGGAGAGATACTGCTCATGCCCTTCTTGAAATCTTTAACCTTGGTCTGACGAGCATTTGTCTGGCCCGGCGACTCATTTAGGAAATACCGTACTGCTTCAAACGATGCGGCATTTGCAACATGCGGAGAATGCGTCGTGATGACGAACTGAACGTTCCACGCAGCCTCTTCGGGGTAGCTCGCCGACAGCTTTCTAATGGCGGCATTCAGTTGGCCGATGAAAACTTCTTGCATCTGCGGATGCAAATGAGCCTCAGGTTCTTCAACGAAGATTAGATGTGTGGCTGGGCGGGTTGCCTTGGCTCGGTAGGCCTTGTGGTAGCTTTCGAGCTGCAACAACATGTAGATCAGATTGCGAGTGCCGAGGCCGTTGTAGCCTTCCGGAAGATGTACCCCGTCTGTGCCGGTGTAGACCACCTTTGTGTGGTCCGACAGCAGGGCCTCAACATTCAATGAGGTCTCGGGCCGAAGCTCGGTATCGTTGAGGCTTGGAAAGCCCAGTACTTCCATGGCCGGCAGCAGCTTCTTCA
Source organism: Pseudomonas sp. B5(2017) (assembly GCF_002112825.1). Classification (NCBI taxonomy): domain Bacteria; kingdom Pseudomonadati; phylum Pseudomonadota; class Gammaproteobacteria; order Pseudomonadales; family Pseudomonadaceae; genus Pseudomonas; species Pseudomonas sp. B5(2017). Next base: position 359,685 of record NZ_NEIR01000003.1, on the reverse strand, counting down.
GCATTTCATCGAAGTTACCTTGAATGCTGCGTTCGATGCCTTCGACTGACGCCTTCAGCTTTGCCGCCAGCTCCTGATCTCCTGCTGCGGCCGTTGGTGCGGAAGCAGTCTTGAATAGCGCGCTGAGCAATTTGCCAATGACATCGGCGTCGCCATGCTTTGCATGGTCGAGAGTTCTTTGTGCGCGAACGAAATTGCACTGCAGTAAAGCCGCTAGTGCGGTCGTACCCTCAAAGTCACGCCGATTGGTATCGTCCGTGGGGTCGATGGCGAACACATGGATGTTGTATGCCTTGGGCAACGTGTCGCGTAATGAGCGGAAGAAGTGTGTTCTTAGCTCGACACCTTCTGGCTCGGCAGGTACATCAAGCAGAGTGTGGAGAGTTGCCAGCGTCGCTTTGTACTCGACGCGCACAATGGCTGTGGTGGAGTCTACGTCCAGGTCAATAACGAAAGGCGCAAGAGGCCCTAAATTCGGGGCGGTGCTGTCGTAGCGGAAGGTTAGAGTAAGAGAGAGCGTCGGGAGTGCTGCGAGTACGTCCTCTGGCTTTGCCGACTTTTCTCTCAGCGTCTTTGCATTGAAGAACCGCTCGCGTTGGGGGGGCGAAAAGTCTTCCAGACGAAATCGCGCTCCGGTCTCCCCGGTGAAGCGATCAAAAATGTCGGTAAACGATGTCTTCCCGCTATTGTTGCGCCCTACGATTACTGTGGAATTTCCTTCCAGCATGATCTCAACATCCTGGAGGAGTCGAAATCCCTCGACCCTAACCTTCTCGATTCGCATGTTTGCTCCCGATTGATTGCCTCTAGTCGTTTCCTGTTTGCCGCCTGGTCTTAGATGCTCTGTTGATGATCGGGCGGATTACTTTTCCCCATGGCTCAGATCGTCTAAGAGAGTGCTGGCAACCGCTTCCTCTGGAATTGCGAGCCCTTGGGTGTCCATGGCGGTGTGCAGCTCTTTGTCCCATAGAGCCTCGACCCCGTTGAGGGCCAAATCGCGCGGTCGCGTCTGCACTACCATCACCGCTTCGAGGTAGTCTCTGCAGCCGAATCGCCAAGGGACTGCCTGCCAAGTACGCATGACGTGATTGCCGATGACGATCCCTGGCCAGTCGTAGTCGCCATGGTAGTGCAGGCGCGCGCCGGCGGCGGCCAACTGGTCGAGTAGAATTCGCTGCGCAGCGGCGGGCATGCCATCGGTGCAGACTAATGGAGCACTATCGGCACCCAGACGGTCGGCGACGATGGCTACTATGTTCGGGTTTTCACATACGTACACATTCCGTCCGTCTACTGCCCAGGAATACGGCTTGCGAACCAATTGCCGCAGTGAGAGGTAGGCGGGCTCGCCAGGCAGCCAGGTGTGGGCTGTGTCTGGCAGCGCAGGCAAGTTAAGAAAGAGAGCAGGGCGGGCCAGCTCGTTGACGAGAACTCCCGCCCTCGACCAGACCTCCCGCACACGCTCTTCGGCTCCACCGCCAGTCTCGGTTGTTGCCTCATCTTCTTGAGAGCCGCCCGTGCGCTCGTGCAGGCGCCAGGCCGACAGTACCAGGGTCGCAACAGGACGGCCGGGATCCAGCGCATGGGCATCGCCCAGCGTTTCGGCGGCAAGTTGCGAGCGAGGCAGTCCTTCCTCGGGCAGACGGCGGAGCACAGTATCAGTCGCTGCCAGTAGCTGATTGGCGCGCACGGGATCGCGCCCAAGACGCTTGAGCAGGGGCATGCAGGTTGCCGCGTTTTGCAGCCAGGCGCAGAGGAGAGGGCTGCCTTCGGCCGACGCCGAGGTCGTGAGGGCCGACCATTGTGCCGCTAGCGTTTTACGCAGGCTGGCTTTCGCAACAATGGGGCCATCCAGTTGCGCCAGCGCATCCTGTAGCGAGTTGGCTAGCCCGGCCTCACGCAGTCGTGCATCGAGCTCGGCAATGTCCAGCGTCATCGAGCAAGCTATTCGTGAGGGGCGACCGGTCAGTTGGCAAAGAGCCGAGTACTCTTCCGCGGCAAGGTTGCTCAAGTGAACCGAGGATAGCGACTGCTCGGCATCGGCGAGCTCAAAACGGCGGCGCAGGCGCTGGCGCAGGGCGGCCAGTGCTGGCCCGCCGAGCAGGCGCTGTAGACGTAGGTCGGGGCTGGTCTTCATGCCAAGGGGAACCTGCGATCAGGATCTTCTTCGAGTCGCTTAGCCCGTCCATCCCAGGTCCAGCGCGAGACGAACACCGCATCGATACCTTCGCGACGCTGCAACTGGCAGATCGACACGCCAGGTAGCTCCGCATAGCAGGCCCACTCCCGCTCGCTGGTGATGACGAAATCCAGGTCGAATTCCCGCACCAGGCCCATGCAGTGGGCGCGGGCGGTATCGTCGATACCGGCGAAGGCTTCGTCGAGCAGCATCAAGCGTGGCGCCAAGGGACTGCCGCCGTGGCCGTAGAAACTGGCGATAGCGGCGAACAATGGGACGGTCAGGCCTAACGCGCGTTCGCCACTGGAGGCCGGTCCAGACAGCTTGCGCCATTGACCATCCTGCTGACGCTGGATGCGGAAACGATGCCAATAGCGATAGTCCAGCGCGTGGGCGAGTTGATCGAGAAGACTTCTACCTGCGCTGTCAGCGTCGGCCAGGGCGCGTTCGGCGGCGATCTGCTGTTGCAGCATGGTACCGACCGCACGCCGGTCTTCGGTCGACCAGAGGTCGGCGCTGGTATTGAGCAGGCTCTTGCGTGCGGCCTCCAGGCCTGCCGGTGCGCCTTCCTCGACTGATAGCGGCTCCCATAGCAGGCGGTAGCGTACGCCAGTGGTGGTTGGGCGCTTGTGCAATTCGTTGTTTATCGCCTCGACGCGGTCGTCGGCAGCTCGCATCAGTCGCTGGAGCTCGGCGGCGATTTCTGCCTGGAGGTGATTTTCCAAAACTTCACGCTCACGAGCCGACAACAGTTCGCTGCGCTGGGCAATATCCTCGGCCAACAGTAGCGCGAGGGTATCGGGGCGCTCGGCACGGTTCTGGTACTGGATTGTGACGGTGATGCCCCAATCGTTGGGTTCTGAGATGGCCTGGTGGTTCAAGGCGCTCAGCCCGCGCTGCAGTTCACTTAGGTCTTCGGCGATCTGTTTCTGTACGCGGGCCCAAGTGGCTTCGTCATCGGCGATGTCAGCCAGCGCCTGTTCGATGCGGCGGGCTAGGTTCAGCGCCGGGTCGATGCTCCAATGCTCAGGCAATTGCAGGTCCGGCAATGCGGCGGCCAGCAGGCCGCTGGCGCTGAAATGGCGAAGGCGTTCGACGGCCATGGCGCGCTCGTTGCTACGCTCGCTCAGAGTCTGCTCAGTGCGTTCGACGTGCGCTGCGATCACGGCCTGCCGTTTTTCCGCTTCGCCCAGCGCCGTGCGGCGTGTTTCGGCGTCCTGCTCGGCCTGGGTACGTCCGGCAAGCGCGGTGGCCAGTTTGGCCAGCAATTCTTCCACTTGCTGGCCGATGGACTGGCGTAGTGTCTCCAAGCGGACCCGGGCCTGTTCAGCCTGCTCGTCGGCGACCATCAGGGTTTCCTCAGCCTGTTCCAGCACCCTGCGCGCTTCGCCTTCGCGCTGTTGCTGCTGACACTGATCGGGCCATGCGCGCTGCCACTCGCGTGCCGCCTGGACCAGGTGCGCCTGGACGGTGGCGAAGTGTTCCAAGGCCTCTTCGGTTGCTGGTAGCAGCTCGAGCTCTGCCGGCAGGCTCAGGTCGGTCGCGTCGTGGTGTAACTGCTCGCGTGCCGATTGCCATGCGTCTTTGGCTTCCTGGCTGCGTGTTTCGGCCAGCACCAACAGCTGCCGGATCCGATCGACATCACGAGCGGCCTGCAGCGCAACAGCAATCGCATCGTGCAGTGGGCGCTCGGAGGGTATGCTTTTCCGTTCCCGTTCGGCTTGGCTGCGCTCGGCGGCCAGGGTTTCGTATTGTCGTTCGAGCTTGGCTTGCGCCATGTCGAGTTCGGCAAGGAGGGTGGCGAGTGCTTCCAGCCGTCGTTGTCGTGCCAGTTCCCGTGCACTGCGGCCGATGTAGCCTGCTTCGGTTTTTTGCCAGGCACCTGCCAGCGGCCCCAGACGATAGCGACCATCAGGCGACAACCAGGCTTCGGCATCGCTCGGCTCCTGCGTGCCGTAAGCCACGCCCTCCAACAGTGCAGTCAGCGTTGCTAGTGCGATCGGGCAGGCCTCGGGCAATGCCGGGATCAGTGCAGCGTTCAGGTTGGCACCATTCACTGGCGCGCGCTGGTGCCAGCTGCTATCGAGCAGCGGCGTACCGTCGCTATCGCTCAATACCCCATTTGGCGACAGCCAGGCGTCAAGTAGGCCGCTGGCTTCCAGGGCGGCTTCCAGCCCGGCCCGTTGCGCGGCATCCAGGCTCGGGTGGAAATCCACCAAGTGCCAGAGCGGCGCGCCGTGCCGTTGCAGACGCACACCACTGGCCCGGGTGAGCGGCTCGGCGGGCAGCGCATCTTCGCCGGCGGCCAGGCGGGTGCGCTCGTCCTCGATATCGGCGCGCTGCTTGTCCAGGCTGGTATGGTAACTGTCCAACTCCGCCTGTTGGGCGGCGTGTCGTTGCAGCGTCGTCTGCCAGGCGTTGTCCAGTGCCACTTGCGCCGGGTTTTCGACTTCCGGAAGGGCCACCCACTCGGCCAGTTGTAGCAAGGGCTGCTCAGCATTGAAGCGCAGTTGGATGAGGCTTGTGCAGTGCTCGGACCAGGCTTCGAGCAACGCGCTGCCTGCCTGTTCTGCTTGCTGGTCGGCCCGCTCGCGTTGCGCCAGTGATATGTCCATTTCACCGCGAATGGTTCGAGCGTGTTCTTGCTTGTCCGCCAGTACCGCTTGGTGTTGGCTAACTTCGGCATGACGCTTACGCAGATGGGCGATGTCCTGGCGCCGACTCCTCACCAGCTCGCGCAGGGCTTCTTCAGCGGCCCTGTACTCGGGCGGATGTGCCGCGAGCGCTTCGGCTTCAAGGCTAAGCAGTGGGTTGATTGCGAGGTCTGCGGTTATAGCGAGTGCTTCGGCCGCGTCCAGCGTACGAGTACGCGACTTGTCCAGCTCATCGCGAGCTTGAATGGCCGCAGCGGTCCGTCGCTGGCTCAGTTCTACTTCGCTATTGAGTTTGCTACGCGCTTCATCGCGCTGTCGGCCTGCCGTGTGAGCTGCATGTTGCCGTTCAGTGGCATTACGCTCTTCCAGGGCAAGACGGTTGGCGTCCTGGTTGGCGGGATCGCTCTGCAGCGTATCTACCAGCTCCCGGGCCGCCGAATACTTCAGCTTCGCGGCTTCGTGCTCCGCAAAAGCCTCACCCTGCGCGTTCTGTGCGCCGGCGAGTTCAGCCTGCGCTTGATTGCGAGCCTCGCTGGCGTTGTCGAAATGGGTTTGAGCCTGGCGTAGTTCTCGTGCCTGGCGCCGCGCCAACATACCGGTATAGATTCGGTAGCGTCGTTCAAACTGGGTGACGGTTTGCTCCAGTAGGCGCGTTTCTTCCAATTGAATGCGGTCTTCCTCCAACTGGTTGAGCGCTTCGGCCACATCGCCCAGCAGCTCGGGTGGTAGCGGTGGCAGCGACTCGCTCAGGGCATTGGATAGGCCGGTTTCGTCGGGTTTCTTCGACAGTTGTGGCTGGCGCAGCTGGATCAGCGTATCCATCAGCGCGTCGTAGCGCCGTGTCCCTAGCTGGAACAGGCGCTCGTCCACGGCACGGCGATACAGCTGATGGTTTTCGAATAGTTGACCGCGTCCGCCAAGTGCATCGCGCAAGCGTTCGCGAGTAAGAACCTGGCGCTCGGCAGTGGTAAGCCAGAGATCTTCGCCGATACGTGGGTCTAGTGTCGTGCCGTCACCTTCCACGATGAAAAACCAGCTGTCCACTTGAGCCCGGCCATCGACTGCCGACAAACCGACCCCCAGGGTCAGGTAGCGGGGGCGGCCATCGCGCTCGCGTCGGCCGAACTCTATCCAGCTGTAGCCGATACGGCGGGGATAGTTGCCGACCAGGAGGTTCCAGGCCATCTTCTTGCCGCTATCACCGTCGGGCTCGACGCGCGACGAGCGCAATTGTGCGTCCAGCAGCAACGGTAAGGTCAGCGACAGCACCTTGGATTTCCCGGTGCCGTTATTGCCGCGCAGAAGTAAATGACCATCGTGGAACCAGAACTCCTCACTGTCGTAGTGGAACAGTTCGACTAGGCCAAGACGTAAGGGCTGCCAGCGTTCGCGCAGAGGTTTGGGCAGTGCGGGGCGGGAGGGGGTGATGAATAGGTCGCTGGTCATGCGTCAGGCTCGGTTAGAAACAGGGTTTCGGCCCCTTGGGCGTTGCGCACCTCGGTCTGTCCGAGGGAGAAGCGGGCAATGGCGGGCAACGGATGTACGCCATGCATATCACGCAGCATTAGGCCCAGACGACATAGGCGAGCGATGGCGATTTCCGCCAGCTCGTGTTCGGCGCCTGGCGAGCGCGCCGATTTGCGCCAGTAGCGACCATATCGCCCAGCGGCCTCGTGCAGGAACAGGGCAATCTCGCTTTCTGTCGCTCGCAATGGGGCACGCTTATCCCGCAGACGCCGGGCCAGGTACTCCGCTACCAGCAGCGTTACATGAGCCTCAGTGCCCTCGGCGGGCATGGCTATATCCGTCAGTTGCCCGCTCTCGTCGATCAGGGCCAGGCCTTCGGCGCGTTGCTCGGCGACCAGTCCGGTGGCTTCACACAAGCGGTTGGCGAGAACACCACGCTGATTGAGGAAATAGCTGCGCGTCTCTTCATCCAGGCTGTCGGTATACAGCACCGGATCGTCGAGCAGGCGTCGCGCCAGGTGGTGGCGTATGGCGTCGCGCCTGCCTTGCTCGCTGTCCGCTGTAAAGCCGGCCACCAGTGCATGCAGCCGCGCCTCGGTATTTCCCGGAGTCTCCTCTGTGCTCCAGGTCGAGGGCCCGCGCACCGCCGCCAGCAGGCCGGCCAGCAAGCGCCGGTGAATGTCGTAGAGCGCGTCGGACTGTGGCCCGCTGCCGTCCTGTACGTAACTCTCTTCCTCGCCAGCGACACGTTCGAGAACGCCATGAGCCAGGAGGGTACGGCACACCATGACCAACTCGCGTCTTTCGGCAGCGCAGTGCAAGGTGAAGGCGAAACCCAGTGTCTGCAATGCCGGGTCGGCGGCTTGTTGTACGATCCGTTCGCCGATCTGTCGCAGGGTGATCTGCGGGTCGGCTCGCTCCAGCACTGCAGCAGCCAGACACAGCAGTACATAGCGACGCCGGTCATAGTCCGGCAGGCCGCGGGTCGGAGCGGACAGGTCGGCCGGGCGCTTGAACAGGCGGGCACCCTCGCGGTCCACATGCAGCGGCCAGCCGGTCTCGCGGGCGAACCACTCGCGCAGGCGCTCGGCTTGGCGACGTACGGCGGGGAAATCCGCGTGCCCTGGCGGCATGAGCGGGCACATCAGCAGGCTACGCAAAGCCCGGCGGAATTCGTCTTGCTGCTGCGCCTTCTGTGTTTCTCCGACATGTCGGGTGCCACGGCGGGACGAGGGTATGCTCATGATCTGTCCTCGGTGAGCCGGATCGTCAGCAGATGATCCCGGCCGGAGAACATCCCGGCTGCCGTGCAGATTTGGGCGCGGCTGTTTTCAGCCAAAGGTTCCAGGCGAATATGCAGCAGACCGTCGCCCGTTTGGCGCTCGACAGGGCTGTTCGGATCCTGTTGTTCAGCCAGTGCCTCGCCAAGCAATCCCAGAAAGAGGCCGAAGGCATGCACATCGAGCTCGCCCAGCTCCGATAAGCGTGTCGGGCGGCCGCTCGCCAATCGCCGGCGCGCGGCCTCGACCTGGCGCGATTCCTCCGCCAATTGCTGAGCCATCAGCGCCCGATCCCGGCTACGATCGCGCACTTTCGCCAGTGCGCCGCGCGGTGCGGCTTCACCATACTCGCGCAAGCGCGGATTGATGATCAGCGGAGGTGCATCCAGCCAAGAGGTGCTCGCTGGCACGTCGTCCGCATCAGCAACCTCTAGTGAGAAGTGGCGCGCTGGGTGCAGCGCGAACGCTGCTTGCGCGAGACGGTGTGCATCGTCGTCGCTGTCGCATGCAGCGAACCACTGTGCCAGCACTCGGAAATCGGCCGATCGGTCGCTGCGCCCGCTGCGTCGCTCATTAATTGCCGCGATGGCGCTAAGCAGTTGCGGAATCGCCGATCGCGCTCGGGCACGCAGTAGTTCTGCTTGAGGCGGTTCGTTGCCGGTGGCCAGAAACCAGCCACGCAATCCTTTCCAACGCTCGCGCCAGATATCCTGGCGACGCTGCGTTTCCTCTGCCTGCTCGCCAGTGTCGTCGGGGGCGGCATCACGCGCTTCACGTGCAGCGACTTGGCGTAAGACATACTCGATGATGGCGGACAGTTCATGCAGCGTGCGGGCGATGGCATCGGAGCGGCGGATCAGATCACCCATAAAGCGCTCGAGATAGTCGATCAGCCGTCGCTTGTAAGCGACCAATGCGGTGGCGTCGGCTTGCTGCAGCTCTAGACTACGTGCCACTCCAGCCATGAACGCCTGGGCGTTTTCAGTAAGACCCTCAAACACTCGCACTAGGTCGCGCAGAATCTCATGTGCCTTGGCGGTATCAAGGTCGTTGCCGGATTGTGCCTCAGCCATCAATCGCTGCAAGGCTCGTAAGCGGCTGTCGATGTCCTCCAGCGCGACTGTCTGCAGTTCTGCACGATGACGTAGGCTCTGCGCGAATGCTATCAGGCCGGCCTCTACCGCCTCGCCGCCGCGCGAGAGCCTATAGAGAAAACGTGCCCGGTAATAATCGTTGAGCGTGGATACACGCGTCATGTCCGGCTGCGATTCGAGATTGCCCCAGGTCGCCAATTGAGCTAATGCAGCGGCAACCTCTTCCTGAGCCGGTGGCGTCCGATGACTCCAGTTTGCTTCAGATAATACTTCGTCGGGCCGTAATTGCAGGCGGTACTGGCGCTTGGCAGCAGCGAACACCTCCATGATGGCACGATAGAGGGCCGCCTTTTCCGCAGTGGCGTGGCGGAACAAATCCGCTGAAGCTTCCGGCCAGGATGAGTTGTGAATCACCAAATTCTACCTCAGTGACCTTCCGTGATCGATGAGACCATTCTTCAGTTCTCTTCGCTATTTGCCAAGCTTTCCCTGCGAGCCAAATACTTAGGAGTTTTTTTGTGTCGGGGGCGCTGAGCATCTTCGGTTGGGGGCATCATTTTCAAACCATCCAAAGCATGCCCTCAAATATGTCCCAAATGTAGCAATTAGCTGGAAGTAAATAGCTATTCGAGGCTAGAAAAACGCAGAAATGATCAGCTAACAAGCATGCGCGAAGCCCCTAAAGACTGTCAGGGTCGCCAAAGAACATTTGGACAGGGCTCTAGAGCGGGATTTCTGGATTACAAAAGCAGAAATGTACCCCCAGAAATACCCTTCGATACCCTCAGTAGGATACGCGATCGAGAATGGCGATTTCGGCTAGCCATCGATGTGGTATACGGTGGGCATCAGTGCATCTCCAAGGTGCAGTGGCTGGAAACTGGGCGGGCCCGCGCCTGTACTGGAGCGCTCCTGACTAACATCTTCCGTCGACGTGGAACGATACTCAATCGGTAATTGGCCGTTGGGTGGCCAAGTACCTGATTCACCGCACTGACCTGAGCCTTCGCCATAACGTGGTCCGACTGATTCCCAAAACCCGCGCCGCTTCGTCGAGATTGCCCTGGCAGTTGTCCAGGGTTTCCTGCACATGCCGCAGTTGGGCGGCCTTGCCGATGCTGTGCAGGTCCGACTCCCGGGAGGGCCTGGCACGGCTGGTTGGCGCGACACTTTCGCACAGCTCGGGCAGCACCCGCGCCAGATACTGTTCGTTCACGCCATGCTCCCCCAGCAGCTCGCAGGCCGAGAGCATCGCCCGCTCGATCACGTTCTCCAGCTCACGCACATTGCCTGGCCATCCATAACGTGCCAGGTAAGGCAGCAGGGCGCCTGGCACCTCCGCCGCGCCAGGCGGCTGACCCTGGACCAGCAGGCGCTGGCTAATGCCTCGACAGATCAGGGCGATATCCTCGGGGCGCTCGCGCAAGGGCGTGGTCTGTAGGCGCAGGATGTTGAGCCGGTAATACAGGTCGGTACGAAAATCGCCATCTTGTATCGCAGCACTCAGGTCCTGATGGGTGGCGGCGATGATGCGCACATCGATCGCGATCGGCTCGGTGCCGCCCAAACGCAGCACCTCGCGCTCCTGCAGTACCCGCAACAAGCGCGTCTGCAGTGACACGGGCATGTCGCCTATTTCGTCGAGGAACAGCGTGCCACGGTGAGCCACTTCGAACAGGCCGGGCTTGCCGCCCTTGCGCGAGCCGCTGAAGGCGCCTTCCTCATAGCCGAACAGTTCGCTTTCCAGCAGCGACTCGGGGAATGCCGCGCAGTTGATGGCTACGAAGGGGCCATGCCCGCGCGGGCTTTCGTTATGGATGCCCTGGGCCAGCAGCTCTTTGCCGGTACCGCTTTCACCGGTGATCAGGATGGTTGACTGGCTGGCGGCGAAACGCCTGGCCAACTGCAGCATTTCACGATTGGCCCGGCTGTTGCCGTCGAGCTGCTCAAGCCGGTAGCGGGCAGTGAAGGCGCCGGGGCGGCGGGTGGAGCGGATGCGTTGATCCGCGCGCTGCACGGCGGTGGTGTCCTGGCAGGTCAGGACGAGGCCGGTGCGCTGGCCGTTCTCCAGGATCGGCAGCAGGTTGCTGACCACGGCATGTGAGCCGAGCCGGATCACCCGGTTTTCTTCGCCGCCCTGTGCAAACGCCTGCTGCAGGTCCAGTTCCGGGCACAGCTGCTGCAGCGGACGGCCCAGCGCGGCGCTGAGTGGCAAGTCCAGCAGGTGGGCCAGGGCCGGGTTGAGCGACTGCACCACGCCCTGGTTGTCGACCGCCGCCACGCCGGTGGGGATGTGTTGCAGCACGGCGTTCAAGTGCCGGCGCTTGGCGATCTCGATGCGTTGGCTGTCGAGAATGCCCAGGGCCTCTTCGAGCGCCTTGCGCACCGTGTCCTCGCTCAGCGACAGCACGCCGTGCAGGCCGGCCTGTTCTGCCAGCTCCACCACCGTCGAGGAACCGATGATGCTGCGACACCCCAGCCGGGCGGCCTGTTCGACTGCTTGGCGCGCTTCTTCCAGGGAGGTGTAGGCGGCCTGGTGAACCTGCACCGTGAACAGCGCGGCCATGGCCTTAAGGCCCTGGTCGATGCGGTTGTAGCTGAGCAAGGCCACTTGCGAGGCATGCTCGCGCGCCTGCCCCAGCGCCCGCAGCAGGTCATCGCCACCCACGCGCATCGTCAGTACCGGGCGCGCCAGGTGCTTGCGCAGGTAGGCGGCAGTGGCCCCGGCGCAGATGAATACGTCGGCTTCACCGCGCAACTCCAGTTCGCGGGCGACTTGCAGCGCCTCGGTCACCGAGGTGTCGAGCACTTCGATGTGGGTGTCGGGGTAGTCCGCGGCGAGTGCGGCCACCATTTGCGCGAGGCGGCTGCGTTGCCGGGGGCGCTGCAGGTGGCTGATCAGCACGACGACCTGGGACGTGGGGGAGTGCATGGTGGCGCCTGTTCAGAAATGAAATGTTTCCATCGTGAACTAATTTGTTTCACATATGCAATAAGGCGCCTCGTCAGGCTTTCCCATGAAGCGCTGCAAGCCAGGTGTGACGGGCTCTGCAGGTGTGCCTGGCAAAGTTGGCCCGGGCGTTGCTCTAGCTGACCTGCCCACTTGAAACCGAAGGCAGGACCATTGATTCATGAGCAGTTCCTCTACGACTTGTCCGGCAGGCGACGCGCTCGCGGTCTCGGCCGATGAGCAGCGCCTTGTCGACTTCATCCGCGAGCAGGCAACGGCAACACGCGTTGTCATGCAAACCCGCAAGCGCCTAAGCGGCGGTGCCATCCAGGAAAACTGGCTGCTTGAACTACTGATCGAGGGCGGCCCCTGGGCCGGTGCCCGGCGCTGGGTGTTGCGCAGCGACGCGCTGTCCGCGCTGCCGGCCAGCCTCGACCGCGCCCAGGAGTTCGCCGTGTTGCAGGTGGCCCACCAGGCCGGGGTGAAAGTGCCGCGGCCGCTCTGGCTGTGCCGAGATACCCAGGTCCACGGGCGGGTGTTCTTCCTGATGGAATACGTGCCGGGGGTTGCTGCCGGGCGGTTGCTCAGCGCAGGGGCGGGCGCCCAAGGTCAGGCCCGGCTGGCGGAGCAGCTCGGCGCCAACCTGGCGCGCCTGCATCAGATCCGCCCGCTGAGTGTGGCATTGGACTTTCTGCCCGTGCCGCAGCGTTCGCCGGCCTTGGCCACCGTCGATGCCTACCGTCGTTACCTCGACACCCTCGACGATGCCTACCCGGCGCTGGAGTGGGGCCTGCGCTGGTGCGAGCTGCATGCCCCGCGCGACAGCCGTCTGTGCCTGCTGCACCGCGACTACCGCACCGGCAACTACCTGGCCAGCGAGCAGGGGCTGGAGGCGGTGCTGGACTGGGAGTTCACCGGCTGGGGCGACCCATACGAGGACCTGGGCTGGTTCACCGCCCCCTGCTGGCGTTTCACCCGCCCTGACCTGGAAGCCGGCGGCATCGGCCAACTGGCGGACTTCCTGCGTGGCTACCACCAAGTATCGCCACTGTGGATCGAGCCCGGCCAACTGCGTTACTGGCAGGTCATGGCGACCCTGCGCTGGGCGGTGATCGCCCTGCAGCAGGGGCAGCGCCACCTGTCCGGCGAAGAGCCTTCCCTGGAGCTGGCACTGACTGCGCGCCTGCTGCCCGAGCTTGAACTCGACATCCTGAACATGACCGGAGCCGATGCGCCATGACCCAGCCGCACGCCCATGAACTACTCGAAATCGCCCGCCAGACCTTGCTGGAGCAGGTATTGCCGGCGCTGCCCGGCGAGCTGCGCTACCCGACTTTGATGATCGCCAATGCCATGGCCATCGCCGCTCGGGAGAACCGCCTGGACGCCGTCGTCAGCCTTCAGGAGCAGACGCGCCTGGCCGCGCTGATCGATGCGCCCGCCCTGTCATTGCAGGATGCCCGCGGCCAGCTGGCGCGGGCGATTCGCCAGGGGCGCCATGACGCCCCGCACAGTGCTCGCACCCTGGTCGAGACGCTGCGCCAGGTAACGCTCGACTGGCTGGCGATCAGTAACCCCAAGGCCGTGCGCTGAGCGCGGCGAGCCCTAGTTTCAAGACCGACACGTACGAAGAAGGAAACCCATGAATTTCGCGCTCCCAGACGAACTGCTCGAACTGCAGGCCAGAACCCGCACCTTCATTGCCGAACAGGCCATCCCGTTCGAAAACGACCCACGCCAGGATGGCCACGGCCCCAGCGACGCCCTGCGTCGAGACCTGCAGGCCCGCGCCCAGGCCGCAGGCCTGCTGACGCCCCACGCCAGCCGCGAAATGGGTGGGCTGGGCCTGAGCCATGCGGCCAAGGCCATCGTCTTCGAAGAGGCCGGCTACTCGCCCCTGGGCCCGGTGGCGCTGAACATCCATGCCCCGGACGAAGGCAACATCCACCTGATGGACGTGGTGGCCACCGAAGCGCAGAAGGACCGCTGGCTGCGGCCTTTGGTCCAGGGGCATGTGCGTTCGTGCTTCGCCATGACCGAACCGGCGCCGGGCTCGGGGTCCGATCCGTCGATGCTGCGCACCACCGCCACCCGCGATGGCGACGACTACCTGATCAACGGCCGCAAATGGTTGATCACCGGGGCCGACGGCGCCGGGTTCGCCATCATCATGGCGCGCATGGAAGATGGCTCGGCGACCATGTTCCTGTCCGACATGCAGCGTGAAGGGATCGTCCACGAACGTCAGCTGGATACCCTGGACAGCTGCTTCACGGGTGGCCACGGGCAATTGCGCTTCGACAACCTGCGGGTGCCGGCCAGCGATGTGCTGGGCGAGATCGGCAAGGGCTTCCGCTATGCCCAGGTGCGCCTGGCCCCGGCGCGCCTGACCCACTGCATGCGCTGGCTCGGTGCCGCACGACGGGCCCATGACATTGCCTGCGACTACGCGCGCACCCGCGACGCCTTCGGCAAGCCGCTGGGCGAGCACCAGGGCGTGGGTTTCATGCTGGCCGACAACATGATGGACCTGCATGTGGTGCGCCTGGCGGTGTGGCACTGCGCCTGGGTGCTCGACCAGGGCCAGCGCGCCAATGTCGATTCGAGCATGGCCAAGGTGATCAGCGCCGAGGCGCTGTGGCGGGTGGTCGACCGTTGCGTGCAGGTGCTGGGCGGGCGCGGGGTGACCGGGGAAACCGTGGTGGAGCGGATCTTCCGCGACATTCGCCCGTTCCGCATTTATGACGGCCCGAGCGAAGTGCACCGCATGAGCCTGGCGAAGAAACTCCTCGACCAGCGCCCGGGAGCCCACTGATGCAGCCGACCCTTGCCCGATTGTTCGCCCTCGATGGGCGCCGCGCCCTGGTGACCGGCGCCTCCAGCGGCCTTGGCCGACATTTCGCCAGCACCCTGGCGGCGGCCGGAGCCGAGGTGGTGGTGACGGCCAGGCGCCTGGCGCCGCTGCAGAGCCTGGTCGAGTCCATCGAGCTGGCCGGTGGTCGCGCCCGGGCCCTGGCCCTGGATGTCACCTGCCGCGACGATGTGTGCCGGGTGCTCGACGCCGCCGGCCCGCTGGATGTGCTGGTCAACAACGCCGGGGTGAGCGACAGCCAGCCGCTGCTGGCCTGTGACGACCAGAGCTGGGACCGGGTGCTCGACACCAACCTCAAGGGCGCCTGGACCGTGGCCCAGGAGTGCGCCCGGCGGATGGTCGCCGAGGGGCAGGGCGGCAGCCTGATCAATGTCACCTCGATCCTCGCCAGCCGCGTGGCCGGCGCCGTCGGCCCTTATCTCGCGGCCAAGGCCGGGCTTGCCCACCTGACCCGCGCCATGGCCCTGGAACTGGCGCGCCATGGCATCCGGGTCAACGCCCTGGCGCCGGGCTACGTGATGACCGAGCTCAACGATGCGTTCCTGGCCGGCGAGGCGGGGGAGAAGCTGCGCGCGCGTATCCCAAGCCGGCGCTTCAGCCAGCCACAGGACCTGGACGGCGCCTTGCTTTTGCTGGCCAGCGATGCCGGGCGGGCCATGAGCGGCGCCGAGATCGTGGTCGATGGCGGGCATCTGTGCAGCAGCCTGTGAGCTGACCCGGACCCAAGCCTGAGGCGAGAACAACAATAAGCAGGAGATGTGTATGTACCTTCAATGCCTGGATAACCTGTCGATGGGGTGGCAGTGATGATTCACCCAACCTTCGAGCATGAGCTTGCCCCCAACAACGCCAACCATGTGCCCCTTTCACCCTTGTCGTTCCTCAAGCGCGCCGCCCAGGTGTACCCGCAGCGCGATGCCGTGGTCTATGGCGAGCGGCGCTACAGCTACCAGCAGCTGCACCAGCGCAGCCGGGCCCTGGCCAGTGCGCTGGAACGGGTCGGTGTGCAGCCGGGCGAGCGGGTGGCGATCCTGGCGCCGAATATCCCCGAGATGCTCGAGGCGCACTATGGCGTGCCGGGCGCGGGCGCCGTGCTGGTGTGCATCAATATCCGCCTGGAGGCGCGCAGCATCGCCTTCATCCTGCGCCATTGCGCGGCCAAGGTGCTGATCTGCGACCGTGAGTTCGGTGCGGTGGTACAGCAGGCACTGGCCATGCTCGACACACCGCCATTGCTGGTGGGCATCGACGATGACGCGGCCGAGCCGTGCGAGCTGGCCGATGACCTGGACTACGAGACGTTCCTGGCCCAGGGCGACCCGGCCAGGCCGCTGAGCGCGCCGCAGAACGAATGGCAGTCGATCGCCATCAACTACACCTCCGGCACCACCGGCGACCCCAAGGGGGTGGTGCTGCATCATCGCGGCGCCTACCTCAATGCCTGCGCCGGGGCGCTGATCTTCCAGCTGGGGCCGCGCAGCGTCTACCTGTGGACCTTGCCGATGTTCCACTGCAACGGCTGGAGCCACACATGGGCGGTGACCCTGTCCGGTGGCACCCATGTGTGCCTGCGCAAGGTTCAGCCCGAAGCGATCCATGCGGCGATTGCCGTGCATGGCGTGACCCACTTGAGCGCCGCGCCGGTGGTGATGTCGATGCTGATCCATGCCGAGCACGCCGGCGCGCCAAGCGGGCCGGTAGCGGTGATCACCGGCGGCGCTGCGCCACCCAGCGCGGTGATCGCCGCCATGGAGGCACGCGGCTTCAGCATCACCCACGCCTACGGCATGACCGAAAGCTACGGCCCCAGCACCTTGTGCCTGTGGCAGCCGGGGGTCGACGAACTGCCGCTTGAAGCCCGTGCGCAGTTCATGAGCCGCCAGGGTGTCGCCCACCCGATGCTCGAGGAGGCCACGGTGCTCGATACCGGCACCGGCCGCCCGGTCCCGGCCGACGGCCTTACCCTTGGCGAACTGGTGGTTCGCGGCAACACCGTGATGAAAGGCTACCTGCACAACCCTGAGGCCACCCGGGCCACATTGGCCAATGGCTGGCTGCACACGGGCGACCTGGCCGTGCTGCACCCGGACGGCTACGTGGAAATCAAGGACCGGGCCAAGGACATCATCATTTCCGGCGGCGAGAACATCAGCTCGCTGGAGATCGAAGAAGTGCTCTACCAGCACCCCGAGGTGGTCGAGGCAGCGGTGGTGGCGCGCCCGGATTCGCGCTGGGGGGAGACACCCCATGCGTTCGTCTCCCTGCGCGCCGATGCACGGACCGCGGTCACGGAAGGCGACCTGATCCGCTGGTGCCGTGAACGCCTGGCGCATTTCAAGGCGCCGCGACATGTATCCCTCACGGAGTTGCCCAAGACAGCCACCGGCAAGATCCAGAAGTTCGTCCTGCGCGAGTGGGCCCGGCAACAGGAGGCTCAGACCGCCGACGCCGAGCACTGATCGAGCTGCAACACCTGCACACCCCATAACAACAAGTACATTGATCGAGGTGTCCCATGTCCAGCCTGTTATACGCGCATGTTCGCGCCAGCGCCCGGTTCCAGCAACTGGTGACGCGCAGAAACCGTTTTACCCTGATCCTGTTCGTAATGATACTGGCCACATTCTATGGCTACATCGCATTGGTATCGTTCTGGCCCGAGCTGATCGCCACGCGCCTGGCCGAGGGGTCGAACATGACCTTCGGCGTCGCGGCCGGCGCTTTCCTGTTCGTGTTCTTCTGTGCGCTGTCGGCGTTCTATGTGTACCGGGCCAATGGCGAGTTCGACCGCCTGACGCAGGCGCTGGTTGCCGGGCTGGAAGAGGAGCAGGGCGCATGAAGAAACTACTGCTTCTGGCTTTGTTGCTGCACTCCGGCCTGCTGTTGGCATCGCCTGCGCTCGACGCAGGCCAGCGTCAGCCGCTCAACCTGCATGCGATAGGCATGTTCATGGTGTTCGTGCTGTTCACCCTGTGCATCACCTGGTGGGCAGCGCGGCGCACCCGCTCGACGGCGGACTTCTACAGCGCCGGTGGCGGCATCCTGGGCTGGCAGAATGGCCTGGCGCTGGCCGGTGACTACATGTCCGCCTCGACGCTGTTGGGGATCACCGCGCTCATCTACACCTCCGGCATGGACGGCTACATCTACCTCATCGCCTTCTTCGCGGGCTGGCCGGTGTTGCTGCTGTTGATGACCGAGCGGCTACGCAACCTGGGCCGCTTCACCTTCGCCGACATCACCTCGTACCGCCTCGACCAGGGCAAGGTGCGCACCATGGCCGCCATCGGTTCGCTGACCGTGGTGTGTTTCTACCTGGTGGCGCAGATGGTCGGGGCCGGGCAGTTGATCAGGCTGCTGTTCGGCCTGGACTACCACATCGCCTTGGTGATCGTCGGTGCGCTGATGATGCTGTATGTGACCTTCGGCGGCATGGTGGCGACCACCTGGGTGCAGATCATCAAGGCATTCCTGCTGCTGGTGGGCGGCTCCGTGGTGCTGTTCCTGGCAATGCGCGAATTCGACTTCAGCTATGACACGCTGGTCAGCAAGGCCATGCACACCCATGCCCTGGGCGAGCGTCTGCTGGCGCCCGGCAGCCTGCTGGCCGACCCGTTGACCGCGCTGTCGCTGAGCCTGGGGCTGGTGTTCGGCACCGCCGGGCTGCCGCATATCCTGATGCGCTTCTTCACCGTCAGCGATGCCCGGGAGGCGCGCAAGTCGGTGCTCTATGCCACCGGGTTCATCGGCTACTTCTTCAATGTCATTTTCCTGCTGGGCCTGGCGTCGATCGTGATCGTCAGCCAGCAGCCGCAGTTCTTCGAAGGCGGACAGGTGGGTGGCAAGCTGCTGGGCGGGGGCAACATGGTGGTCATGCACCTGGCCCAGGCCGTAGGCGGCAACCTGCTGCTGGGCTTTTTGTCTGCCGTGACCTTCGCCACCATCCTGGCCGTGGTATCAGGCCTGGCCCTGGCCGGGGCGTCCGCCATCGCCCATGACCTGTATGCGCGGGTGATCATGAAAGGCGCGGCCAGCGAGGCCCAGGAGCTGCGGGTGACCAAGCTGGCGACCCTGGGCCTTGGCCTGGTGGCGATAGCCCTGGGCATCGTGTTCGAAAACATCAACGTGGCCTTCATGGTCGCGCTGGCTTTTGGCATCGCCGCTTCGGCCAACTTCCCGGTGCTGTTCCTGTCGATGTTCTGGTCGGGGCTGACCACCCGTGGCGCGTTGGCCGGTGGCTACGTCGGGTTGGTCAGCGCCATGGGCTTCGTGGTGTTTTCCAAATTGGTGTGGGTGGATGTGTTGCACTTCGCCGAGCCGCTGTTCCCCTATACCCAGCCTGCGCTGTTCTCCATGCCGTTGGCGTTTGCGGTGGCGTATGGCGTTTCCAGGCTTGACCGGACCACGCGGGCCAAGGCGGAGAGGGCGGCCTTCGCCGACCAGTTCGTACGCGGCCAGACCGGCCTCGGTGCCAGCGGTGCGGTCGATCATTGAGTCACAAGCGGCCGCTGGCGGATGAGAGCCTGCGGCCGCGCTCCCTCCTTAGTACCCCCTGAAGACCTCGCCGATGCTGGTGATCGGATGCCCCATGTGCTGCGCCGCCGCTCGGTTGACGAGGGACGGCCTGGGGGCAAGCAGGGCACTCAGGAAAATGGCCAGCGTCAAGACGGCCAGCAGAAAACCAAATCGGCGCATAGGAACCTCCAGCGACATTTTTGTAGTTGTTGTCTTCGGGGTCGATCCGAGAAGCCTGTAGAGCACAGCTATTCCCTTGCGTCTTTCTCGCAGGCGAACACCTGGGTGGCGGCCACGATGTCCTGGTCGCCATAACCCATCGATTCCGCGCGCTGCACGACCTGGCAAACCGCGTCGAAGACCGGCGTCCAGGCCCCTTGTACCTGCAGGGACTGGGCAATGTGCGCGAAGGCGTGCGCATGCACATCGAGCCTCGCCTGATCGCCTGCGAAGTCCTGTGTTTCGAGTCGGCGTGTCGCTTCCTCCAGGGCGTCGGCGACGAAAAAGCGTGAGGTGTCGAGCAGGAGCCTGGCCGTCTTCGAAACCGGCAGGCCAAACCGCTCGCCCGCGCCCACGGCCTCGAAGAACGCAACCATCGCGGCAAACGCATGGGCGTGAAGCACGGTCGCAAAGGCCAGTGCTTCGTCCCAGGGAAGGAACACCGTATGCCCGGCGAGCCCTTCAAGCAGCGCCCTGTTCTGCTCGAAGGCTTCACGATCACCGGTATGAATGCTGTGGCTCTCGCGATGGCCGACGTTGCGCGGGTAGGCCACGATCATCCCTTTGACGTAATCGCCGCCTGCCCGGTTGACGAGGCCCTGAAGCGCCAGGCCCTCGTCCTGGGCGTTGGTGGTGTAGTCGACAATCGTGCGATTGGCCAGTGCATGCATCACACCTGGCATCCCGAGCACCTCGTGGGTCGCGTGGTCGTCCAGGAGCACGAAGATCGTGGCAGGGCTTGCGACCAGCGCGGCTTCGGCGCTGTCGCACAGGTGAGCGCCGGCGGCGACGAGCGCCGCGGCCTTGGCGGGTGAGCGGTTCCAGACCGCCACGCGTTTGCCTTGCTTGAGCAACGCGTGCGCCATGATCGTTCCCATGGCACCGAGCCCGACCACGGACACATCGAACTCGAAGCTTTCATCATTATTTTGTTCGCGCACGGCCAAAGCCTCCTGATTGTTGTTTGACGTGATGCCCCACGGGGGAGCCTTTTGCTCACAGCAGGTTCTGCGATCGCGCCCAGCCCGTCGCGTCAGCCAACGTGCGCTCGAAGGCGCTGAAGATCGCTTCGGTATCGTCCTGCGTGGTGATCAACGGCGGGCAGAACGCGATCGTGTCGTAGATGGCGCGAATGATCAGGCCGTGCTTGTGGGCCTGTTTGAACACGTAGCCACCCAGTGCACCTGGTTGGGCGAACGGTTGGCCGGTGGCCTTGTCCGCGACCAGTTCGATCCCGCCCATCAGCCCGACGCCTCGGACGTTGCCCACCAGCGGGTGGTCTTCGAACGCGCGCAGGTGGCGCTGGAACACAGGGGCCAGGTGCTGCACATGGCCAACCAGGTCGCGCTCTTCGATGATGCGGATGTTTTCCAGCGCAACCGCGGTGGCGACAGGGTGGCCCGTGCAGGTCAGGCCGTGGGCGAATGCGCCCAGGCGCTGGCTCTGGCTCACCAGCACATCGTTGATGGCATCGGACACCACCACGGCCGCCAGCGGCTGGTAGGACGAGGTGAGTTGCTTGGAGAGCACCATGATGTCGGGCTGGATGTCGTACAGCTGAGCCCCGAACATCGTGCCCAGCCTGCCGAAACCGGTGACGATCTCATCGATCACCACGAGGATGTCGTAGCGCTTGCACACGGCCTGGATCGCCGCCCAGTAGCCGGTGGGAGGAGGGATCACGCCGCCCGCTGCGATCACCGGTTCGCCGATGAAGGCGGCAATGGTTTCCGGCCCTTGCGCGAGGATGTAGCGCTCCAGTTCGTTCGCCAGGCGGGCCGAAAAGGCTTCCTGCGTTTCTCCAGGCCGGGCAAACCGGTAGAAGTTCGGGCACGTCAGGTGATGAACCGGGATGGCCGGCAGGTCGAAGTCGCGATGAATCGAGGGGATGCCGGTCAGGCTCCCGGCGGCGACGGTGGCGCCGTGGTAGGCCTGCTGGCGAGAGATGAACGTCTTCTTGTGCGGTTTGCCCAGCGCGTTGTTCACGTACCAGACCATCTTCACCATCGAGTCGTTGGCTTCGGAGCCTGAGTTGGTGAAGAACACGTGGTTCAGGTCGCCCGGCGCCAGCTCGGCCAGCTTGGCGGCGAGCGCTGCCGCCGGGGCATTGGTCTTGTGGCTGAAGCTGTGGTAGTAGGGCAGTTGCCTGAACTGTTCGACGGCGGCGTCGACCAGGCGCTGTTCACTGAAGCCCAAGGCAACGCTCCACAGCCCCGACATCGCCTCGATGTAGGCGTTGCCTTGCTCATCGAAGACCCGCACGCCATCGCCGCCGGCGATCACGAAGGGCCCGACTTCCTGGTGCTGCGCCAGGTTGGTGTTGGGGTGGATGAATGAAGCCAGGTCATTCTGGGCGGTTGAAGTGACGTTGCTCATTGACGTGATTTCCTGCCACGGTGGTTGTCCACTGCATGCGATGAGCCTGCGTACGGCACCTGTATCGATACGGGCCGCACGACAGGCCCTGCAGTTACTGGCTCAGCGCTGCCGCGACCGATTCACCGAAGGCTTTCAGGCCTTCTTCGAGCTGGTCGGTCGGGGTGTTCACCGGTGGCATCAGCTTGATGATTTCGCCGTTCGGGCCGCAGCGGTCGACCAGCACACCCGCCTGCAGCACACGCTGCTGGGCATCCTTGGCGAAGGCGACGTTGCCGCGGCCGAAGTCGATGCCGGCGATCATGCCGCGACAGCGCGCGGAGGCGACGCCTGGAATTTCCGCGAAACCGGCCACCGCGCGCTCCATGGCTGCGCAGTTGGTGGCCAGCAACTTCAGGAACGACTCGTCGCGCCAATAGCCGAACGCGATCTGGGCCGTCAGGAACGCCAGCTGGTTGCCGCGGAAGGTGCCGATGTGATCGCCCGGTTGCCATACATCCAGCCCGGCGCGAATCAATACGATCGCCATCGGCAGGCCGAAGCCGCCGATCGATTTGGCGCAGGTGATCAGGTCTGGCACCACCCCGGAGCGCTCGAAGCCGAAGAAGTCGCCGGTGCGCCCACAGCCGGCCTGGATCTCGTCGCAGATGAGCAACACGCCATGATCGCTGGTCCACTTGCGCAAGCGTTGCAGCCATGCGTTGGAGGCCGGGTAGACGCCGGCCTGGATCTGCACGGACTCGACGATCACCGCGGCCGGCAGCTCCGAGCCGCTGCCCTGGTCGTTGGCCAGGCGCTCGAGGAAGCCAATGCTGTCGAATTCGCCGTAGGGGCTGTCTTCGTATGGCACGAACACCACGTCGGTGGAAAGCCCAGGGCCACGGCGAGTGCGGTTGCCGGTGACGGCCAGGGCGCCGGCGGTCATGCCGTGGTAAGCCCCGTAGAACGAGACGACCTTGGTGCGCCCTGTCGCCTTGCGCGCCAGCTTCAACGCCGCCTCGACGGCGTCGGCACCGGTCGGGCCGGTGAACTGCACCTTGTAGTCCCAGCCGCGTGGCTTGAACAGGTCGCGCTCGATCGCCTCGAGGAACTGGCGCTTGGTGGTGGTGTGCAGGTCGAGGGCGTGGGTCACGCCGTTGGACGACAGGTACGCGATCAAGGCATCGCGCATGCGCGGGTCGTTGTGGCCATAGTTCAGGGCGCCGGCGCCAGCGAAGAAGTCCAGGTATTCGCGGCCATCTTCACCTCGGATCTTGCTGCCTTGGGCGGTATCGAACACCAGTGGCAGGTCACGGCAGTACATCCGCACGTTGGACTCGAGCCTTTCGAACGTCTCGATGTTGTTCATGCAAACCTCTTGAAAAAATGATCTGGGCTATCGGGGTGGTGGGCGGTCAGTGCTTGAACATCACGTGGCGAACCACCGTGTAGTCTTCCAGCCCGTACATCGACAGGTCCTTGCCGTAGCCGGACAGCTTCACGCCGCCATGGGGCATTTCGCTCACCAGCATGAAATGGGTGTTGACCCAGGTGCAGCCGTATTGCAGGCGAGCGGCCAGGCGATGGGCGCGACCCACATCGGCGGTCCACACCGACGAGGCCAGGCCGTAGTCCGACTCATTGGCCCATGCCAGTGCCTGGGCTTCGTCTTCGAATGACGAAACCGTCACCACCGGGCCGAAGATTTCACGGCACACCACCTCGTCCTGCTGCGTGGCGCCGGCCAGGACCGTCGGCTCGAAGAAGAAGCCGCCACCCGCAGCGCGCTTGCCGCCGGTGACCACCTCGATGTGAGGCAGCTCCTTGGCACGGTTGACGAAGCCCTCGACACGTTCCAGGTGCTCTTGGGTGATCAGCGGGCCCATCTCGGTCGCCGGGTCATCCTGAAGCCCGCACTTGATGCTGGACACGGCTTCGCCGAGCTTGCGCACGAACTCCGGGTACACCGCCTTCTGCACATAGAGGCGGCAGGCGGCGGTGCAGTCCTGGCCGGCGTTGTAGAAGCCGAAGGCGCGGATGCCTTCGACGGCGGCGTCGATGTCGGCATCGTCGAAGATCAACACCGGCGCCTTGCCACCGAGTTCCATGTGCATGCGTTTGACGCTGTCGGCGGTGCCTTCGATGATGCGGCTGCCGGTGCGCACGGAGCCGGTCAGCGACACCATGCGCACCTGGGCGTGGCTGGTGAGCGGCTCACCCACCGAGGCGCCGCGGCCGTGGACGATATTGACCACGCCGGCGGGGAAGATGTCGGCGAGCAACTCGCCCAGTTTCAAGGTGCTCATCGGCGTGTGTTCCGACGGCTTGAGCACGACGGTGTTGCCGCCGGCCAAGGCCGGGCCCAGTTTCCAGGCCGCCATCAGCAGGGGGTAGTTCCACGGCGCGATGGAGGCGACCACGCCCACCGGGTCGCGGCGGATCATCGAGGTGTGCCCCGGGATGTACTCGCCCGCCGCCGAGCCCTGCAGGCAGCGCACGGCGCCGGCAAAGAAGCGGAACACGTCGGATACGGCAGGCAGTTCGTCCTGCAGCACGGCGGTGAACGGCTTGCCGCAGTTGTCCGCCTCCAGACGGGCGAACACCGGCGCCTGGGCATCGATGCTGTCCGCGAGCTTGAGCAGCAGTGCCGCGCGGTCCTTGGGCGGCGTTTGCGACCAGGCGTCGAAGGCCGCATCGGCGCTTTGCACCGCGGCATGGACCTGGGCGCGGCTGGCTTCGGTGGTCTGTACCAGGACGCTGCCCAGGGATGGGTTGTACACGTCGAGGTTTTCGCCTTCGCCGGCCACCAGGGCACCGTTGATCAGGAGTTTGGTTTGCATGTCGATTCTCGCCATTGAACGGCAAGGCGAGGGCCTTGCCTTGTGGTTGTCGTCAGGGCATTCGATTGGAAGGTGGCCGCTACGCCAGCGCGTCGGGCACCGGGTTGCGGAAGAAACTGGTCCGGCAGGCGAGGTAAACCGCGCCTAGGGCGAGCCAGATACAGCCCATGATCAGTGCGTCTTTATCCAGGCTGGCCAGCATCCAGCCGGCCGTGACCAGGCCGATGAGAGGGAAGAGCACGCCGCGCAGCAGGCCAGCGCCGTCCTTGACCTGTGCGTCGAAGGTGAGCCGCAACGCGCAGAGGTTGACGGCAGTGAAGGCGAGAAACGCGCCGAAGTTGACCAGCGACGTCGCGGTGGCGATCGTCAGGCCAAAGCCCGCGGTGCCGAAAATGCCGCAGAGCAGGATGTTGAAGACCGGGGTCTTGTAGCGAGGGTGCAAGGCCCCGAACAGCTTGCGCGGCAGTTGGTTGTCCCGG
Organism: Pseudomonas sp. B5(2017); assembly: GCF_002112825.1. Classification (NCBI taxonomy): domain Bacteria; kingdom Pseudomonadati; phylum Pseudomonadota; class Gammaproteobacteria; order Pseudomonadales; family Pseudomonadaceae; genus Pseudomonas; species Pseudomonas sp. B5(2017). Next base: position 334,781 of record NZ_NEIR01000003.1, on the reverse strand, counting down.
CCCAGGGCGTACAGCAGCCGGCCCACGCTGGCCTGGAACGACATGCCCGCGGCGAAGTGGGCGATGATGATCCCCGCCAGGACCACGGCGAAGAACAGGTCGCCGCCGATCATGCGGGCGATCTCGAAGGCGGCCCCATCCACGAACTCGAAGGTGGGGGAGGGGTGCGCCAGGTACATGAAGTACGAGGAGCCGACATAGACCGAGCCGCCGATCAAGGCGACCAGCAGGATGGCACGCGGCAGCGTGCGACCCGGGTCGCGGGTTTCCTCGCTGAGCGTGGACAGCGCGTCAAAGCCAAGGAACGAGTACGCGGCAATGGCGGCGCCGGCCATGCTGGTGGCGAAGGGCACGTCCTGGTTGAAGAACGGCTTGGCCGACAGCAGCCCGCCTGGGCCGTTTACTGCCACGATGTAATGCACGCACAGGCTGATGAACACGACGATGATCGCCAGTTGCGCGACCATCAACAGCACGTTGAAGCGGTTGGCGACCTGGATGCCCAAAACATTCAGCAGCGAGGTGGACACGATGAACCCGGTGATCCACACCCACTGCGGCACCTCTGGAAAGGCCATGTTGAGGTAGCTGGCGCCAAGCAGCCAGATCAGCATCGGAATGAAGAAGTAATCCAGCAGGGCGGCCCAGCCCACCATGAAGCCAAGGTTCGCGCTCAGCATCTTGCGGGTATAGGTGTAGGCCGAACCGGCTACCGGGAACACCCTGACCAGCCGGCCATAGCTCAACGCCGTGAACACCACGCCGGTCGCTGCGATCAGGTAGGCCATCGCCGTGGTGTTGCCACTGGCCTGCGAGATCACGCCATAGGTGCCGAAGACGATCAACGGGGCAAGGAACGCCAGGCCGAACAGCAGGACCGAAAACGGGCCCAGGGTGCGCTTCAGCGAAGCGCTGGGGGGTGATTCGCTCATGACTGACATCCCTCACGCTACGAAGTGGTAAGCGGTGGCGACGATTTCACGGTAGGTTTCCACGGTCATTTCCTTGGCATTGCTGCCGTCGGAGAAATTCTTCTTCGACTTTTCAGCGATGGCCAGGAAGTCTTCCTCGCGCACGCCTTTCACCTCGGCGAAGCGGGGGATGCCCAGGTCCCTGCTCATCTGGAACAGGTAGCCGACGGCGGCCTCGGCGGCCTCGGCCGGCGAAAGGTTGGGGTCGATACCCAGCGCGTAGGCGACTTGCGCGTGGCGGATGATGTCGGCGTCACGGTTATGGCCGAACACGAAGGGCAGGAAGATCGCGTTGCCCATGCCGTGTGGCGTGTCGTACATGCCACCGATGGCTTCGGAAATGCAGTGCACGCTGGCGACGTCCGCGTTGCCGAAGGCCATGCCGGCGATCAGGCTGGCCACCAGCATCTGCTCGCGGGCGTGCAGGTTGCCGGGTTCCAGCACGGCGGGCTTGAGGTGTTGGCTGATCAGGCGGATGGCATGCAGCGCCAGGCCGTCGCTGATGGGGTTCGACACGCGGCAGGTGTAGGCTTCGATGGCGTGGGTCAGGGCATCCATGCCGGTTGCGGCGGCAATCGACGCGGGCAGCGTGTCGAGGATATGAGAGTCAAGCAAGGCCAGGACTGGCCCGAGTCGGTAATCATGCACGCTCATCTTGTAATGACGGGCGGTGTCGGTGATCACCGAGAAGCAGGTTACTTCGCTGCCGGTGCCAGCCGTGGTCGGAATGGCAACGATAGGCGGGATGGCATGGGTGAGCGTGAACGACCCTTCGTAGTCCTCGATCCGACCCTCATGGCTGAGCAGCACGCTGATGGCCTTGGCTGCATCCATGGCACTGCCACCGCCGATGGCTAGCAAGCCATCGATACCTTTGCCGCGGTATCGCTGCGCGATCTGATTGACGTCCTCGCTGCGCGGATTGGCCTTGATGTCCGACACTTCCTCGAAGGCGATGCCTGCCTTCTCCAGGCTGGCGTAGACGCTGTCCAGCAGGCCCGCCGCCTTGACCCCAGGATCGGTCACGATGAGCACGCGGGCCAGGCCAAGTGAGTGCAGGTGTTCACCGGTGCGCTCGCGCAGACCAGGTTCCATCACGACTTTGCTGGGGAGTAAAAACTTGAAGTCCATACGTACCTCTTGCTCAATTGTTGTCATTGTTGAAAGGGCAGTAGAGGAGCACTTGCGCCAGGCCGTGGATAACAGCTCGAGCGGGTGATGTGTGGCCTGGCAATTCGCACAAGCCAGCATTTTGTTGTTGTGGGTTTTGCTTGAAGCTGTGGTCAAAGGCCTCCTTCGGGGGGAAAAAGAGGGGCGGCCAAGCTGCACGCCCCTGAAAGGGTGATCGCGCTACAGCATGTGTCCTGCCAGCAGGGACAGCAGCGTGCCGGACAGGCAAGGCGGGAAGTCGTGCCCCATCCCGGGCAGCAGCACCAGGCTGGAACCACGGATAGCTGCGGCTGTGGCGTACCCGCCGCTGGGCGCGACCATGAGATCTTCATCGCCATGGATGACCAGGGTGCGGCAACGAATCCGTTGCAGTTCCTGGGTGCGGTCGCCGGAATTGATGATCGCGCCGATCTGCCTGGCCGTGCAGATGTTGCTGGCCTCGCCACCGCCTCGCTCCCAGGCCAACAGGGCATAGTCACGGAAGGCGGGCTCATTCCACTCCAGGGTCGAGCCGATCAGGCGCATGATGTCCAGGTAGTCGCGAACGCTTTCCTGCTCGCTGCGCGGCGGGCGGCGCAGCAGCTGCCGAATGGATTTCAACGCCGGCTGGCCGACGCGCAGCGATCCGGTGGTCGAGAAGATCGAGGTGAGCGTCCTGATACGCTCGGGGTAACGGGCAGCGAGGGTCTGGGCGATCATGCCGCCCATCGACATGCCCACCACGTGCGCCGTTGCCAGGTTCAGGCCGTTCATGAGCCCGATCACGTCGTTGGCCATGTCACCCAGGTCATAGCCGGGGGTGCGCTTGCGCAAGAACTGCTGCATGGCCGTGGGAGGCACTACGTCGGTGAAGAACGACCGGCCCGAGTCGCGGTTGTCCAGCGTGATGACCCGAAACCCCCGCTCGACCAGGCCGGCGATGATCGGTTGCGGCCAGTAGGTCAATTGCAGCCCCAGGCCGACGATGAGCATCACCGCTGGCGCTGTTTCGGACCCGTGGCTGCGATAGCAAAGGGGGCGCTCGCCAGGCAGTTCGCAGAAGCGATCGGGGCTCATCCGCGGCTACCCTGTTGTTGCAGCTCGACGTTCGCGCGCAGGGGCGTGCTGGGTACGGAGGAGAACGCCAGGCACTTGTCAGCCACAGCGCCGCGGCGCAGGAGTTTGGTATCGCGGAAGTAGTCCATCGACATCACCCAGGGCTCGCTTGGCCCTTGGCGCGGAATGCTGTCCAAGGCGCGTTGCACATAACCGGCACCGAAATCCAGCAGAGGGCGGGTCTGGATCCCGTCTGGCGCCCGGGGTTCGCAAACGTTGTAGCCGTGGTTGTCCATGAAACCCAGCAGGCGACAGAAGTGATCGCACAGCAGGCACACTTTCAGGGTCCAGGAGGAGTTGGTGTAGCCCACCGCGAACGCGAAGTTGGGTACACCGGATAGCATAGTTCCTTTGTAGGCGAGAGTGTCGCTCAGCACCACTGGCTTATCGTCCTTGTACAGACTGATCCCCCCGAACATCTGCACATTCAGCCCCGTGGCGGTAATTACGATGTCAGCTTCCAACGCCTTGCCGGATTTCAGCAACAGGCCGGATTCGGTGAACCGCTCGATATGGTCGGTGACGATGTCGGCCTTACCCGCGCTGATCGCCTTGAACAGATCGCCTTCAGGTACCGTGCACAAGCGCTGGTCCCAAGGGTTGTAGGGCGGATTGAAATGGACGTCGACCGGGTAGCCTTTCGGCAGCTCCTTGCGCGTCAGCCACAGCAGCAGTTTGCGGGAAAGCTTGGGGAAGCGCTGGCAGAAGGCCCAGAAGGCCAGGGTGATCCTGGCGTTCTTGTAGCGTGTCAGAGAGTAAGCGGTTTGCTCGGGCAGGACCTTGCGCAGAAACGCCGCAATCGCATCATTGGCTGGTTGGTTGATGATGTAGGAGGGCGTACGCTGCAGCATGGTGATGCTGGCAACTTTGTCCGCCATCGCCGGAATCAGGGTCACTGCCGTCGCGCCGCTGCCGATCACTACGACACGTTTGCCCGTGTAATCCAGGTTCTCTGGCCAGTGTTGCGGATGAACGATCTGCCCCTTGAACTGTTCGGCTCCCTCGAAGCGGGGGCTGAATCCTTGGTCGTACCTGTAATAGCCGCCCGCGCTGAACAGCCAGCGACATTCGATTGTGCGGGCCTGCCCCAGGTGACCGTCCTCCACCCGCACCGCCCACAAGCCCTTGTCCGTTTGCCAGTTCGCCGAGATGACTTTCTGCTTGTACTGGATCAAGGACTCCAGCTCATGCTCGTCGATCGCTTCACGCAGGTACTCGAGAATGTCTGCGGCGTCCGCCAGGGATTTCGCCTTGGTCCAGGGCTTGAAGTCGAAGCCGAAGGTGTACAGGTCGGAGTCCGAGCGGATGCCGGGATAGCGGAACAGGTCCCAGGTGCCGCCCATTCGCTCACGAGACTCGAGAATCGTGAAGGTCTTGTGAGGCTGATGGCGTCGCAAATAGGCCGCCGCGCCGATGCCAGACACACCGGCTCCCATGATCAATATATCGAGTGGCTCAACCGGAAGAGCAGTGTGCGAGGACATAGGGCTTCCCATTACTGTTTTTTAGGACTGATCTTTTGACTTGATCATTTGACCATGATGAGGCGACAGATTACCTGGGGCAAGGTGCAAAATGCACCGAGAAGCTATTTTTTTGGGACGATTTGAACCTGGTGGGATTGGGGTAGGGGTTATTACGCGTCGGACGACTCCAGGTTTTGGCGTCGTTATGACAGGGCGGTATGTGGGTTTGGGTGGGAAGAGGCGACAGTCCGTTTGTCTGTCAGACCCTATGGATACCGGATTGCCGTGTCACACCGGACCACGGCAATCTGAATGACGTCTCAGTAGCTGGCCACCAGCAGCTTAACCGCCTGGCAAGCCGTTTCTGTCTCAGCCTCCAGGCGTTCGAGGTTGCCGTGGGCAGTCCAGGAGAGAAGCAAACCATCGAAAAGGTTGATGAGCAGCCGACTGACTGTGGTGAGTGCGGCCTGATCCAGCGCATCGCCGGTCGCCTTCTGGATGGCCTGTCGGGTGGCTTCGATGGAAACGGTATAGATCTTCGCTGCCATTTCCGGGTCATTGCGCAGGTTCCAGAAGAACAGCTCGAACTGGGTTATGGCCCGTTCGGGGTGTGCGATGAACCACTTGACCAACTGGCGCAGCATTTCCCCTACCGATTCGGCGGGGAGAGCGTTTGCCGGAGCCTGCAGCGATTGCTGCGGCATGTTGATCAAGGACTCGTAGACCGCATAGAACAAGTCTTCCTTGGTGTGAAAAACGTAATGCAGCGAGGCCAGCGGCGAATCTGCCGCTGCAGCAATGCGCCGCGTCGTGGCGTTGGCTATGCCGTGTTCTGCGATCACCTTGATGGTCGCTTCAATGAAATCCTGTCTGCGTTCTTCCGCGCCTATCCGAGCCATTCAGCGTTCTCCCCTTTTGGCCTTGCGCCAACCGCCGGGTCCGGCGTCGGCGGTGACGAATGCTATCGCAAAGTCATGGCCCAATCCATGAGATGAGTCGATGCAACCCTTTCCGTCTGCGGTCTTGCCGTCGGTATGTGGCCATTGCCCAGAGGCAGATGCTGACTGCCGTACCTCACCGAGGCCGGGGCAGTGGCGAGGTTGTAAAAAAACCAGATCAAATGACTTGATCAAATGACTATATTCAATAATCATGGCAATGCCGAGCAGATCATTACGGGCTTCGGCAGCGGCATAAAAGGTTGCTGTGGTGGTTGCGCCGGTGGGACGAGGCGGTTGCCTGGGCTCGCTGGATAGAACAATGAAAAACCGGACAGGTAGAAGGCAGATGGATACACAAAAACTCTCGACGGTCAGCAGTGATGCGTCGGTGGAACAAGTGGTGGAAATCATTCGGCGTGACGGCGGGGTCATCATTGCTAATTTCGTCTCGCCAGAGACGCTCAAGTGCCTCACCGAAGAGCTGGACACCTACTTGAATGTCACGCCCTGCGGAGAAGACCCCTATTTCGCAGGCATGCAGACCCGTCGTATCGGTCGTATCATCGGGCGAAGCGATACAGCGGTGGAGGTGGCACTAAACCCGTTGTTCATCGGCGCGGCCAGGCAGATCTTGCAGACACCGACCCATGTCTGGGTGGGCAGCGACCGCATCGAGATGGCACCTGACATTCAACTCAGCATTACCCAGGCCATTCAGATCGGCCCGGGCCAAGGCCTCCAGCCCCTGCACCGCGACGATGCCACCTCGCTGTGGCGACATCCCCAGTTCGGGCGCGAGGCCCGCCTGCAGATCATGCTGGCCATCTCGGACTTCACCGAAGAGAACGGTGCCACGCGCGTTATTCCAGGCAGTCATCAATGGGATGACGAGCGCGGGCCGACCCAGGAAGAAACCATCGCCGCCGAGATGAAAGCAGGCTCTGCGCTGTTGTGGCTGGGGTCGGTCTATCACGGCGGTGGCGCCAATACCACAGCGTCTCCTCGTACTGGTCTGACCATGGCCTACGACTTGGCCATCCTGCGCCTCGAAGAAAATCACTTCCTTTCCATTCCCATTGAACGGGTTCGCCAGCTCCCCGCAGAAATGCAACGCCTGCTGGGCTGGAGTGTGAGCTCCACGCTGCTGGGCTGGGTGGAAATTGATGGCCAGATGCGAGACCCACAAGAGCTCTTGGGCATGCCTGCGTTTTCCGAGGCGGGAAAAGGCTTCTGAGCCCCTGAGTTTGCACAGCCTGCTGCGTATTGAATTTCTGCCCTTTTGGGCGCAACCAAGGAGATGACACCATGGCGTTCTCAATCGACTCGAAAGTTGGCGAGCTGCTGGATAACAGCACTACGAGCCAGATCCTTGAAAAGCACCTGCCCGGTATCGGTAAACACCCACAAATTGGCATGGCCCGTGGCTTTGCCTTAGTGACGGCGGCGAAATATTCTGGCGGGTTTATTTCTCAGGAAACGCTGAATAAAATCGACAGCGACCTGAGGTCTCTGGTCGACTAATCACGGCCATGCTGACCTGCTCGTATAACTTTAGTTGCCGGTGCAGGTCAAATAATTCAGCCCGTATTTCCCCGCTGATCGGGTTTGCAATAGTCGTCCGATTGGCTGCCGATTTCGACGTGCAGTGTGATGTCGATCCTCAGATTGAGAGAGGCTGTTCTCGTGGAACTGATAGAAGTGAGTATCCTGGGCTCATGTATATTGCTAATCATCTGTGGTCTGTATTATGGGGCGGCATTCCTCGGGCGAAGAAATTATCTGCTCGGCGGAGAGTTTTTGATTGTCGGGATATCCGCGACGAATTTCGCGATCTTCCTCGTTACGGGCTGGCTGGAAAATTATAACGTTGCCATATTCCTCGATGCTTTTTCCCGGGGCGTTGGAATTCCTGTTATTGCAACGCTTGGCTTGATGGCGGTAACGCACGATTACAAACCGTCCCCGGTGAATGACATTGTGTTGTTCCTGGCTGGCTTTACGGTTGCAGCCATTTACTTCATGTCGAGTTCATTCAAGCAGTTCCTGCCTTATTTTTATATGGTGATGTGGCTGGCGTACACAGCGTACCTGGCCTATTTCATTTGGCGACTGGTTTGTGCCAGAGAGCTTCTGCATGCGCTGGCTACCACCTTGGGCGGTGTGGCGGGGCTAACGATAGCATTCCGGTATGACTTCTTTCCGATTCCGGGTGACGACTCAAAGATGGTATTCATGACCTTTGCTTTCTTGACTTGGTCGTACTCGATTGTGCAATCGTTCTATGCCTATGGTGCACTTCAGCGTTCTAGAAGTGCCCCAGGTGAGGCGTTACTCAATGCTCGTTGAATTGAGCGGCGCAGGTGCGCCGTTATGCCGCCAATTTCTTGATTCGAAGTAACTCCATGTCGGGCCATAGGCCCGCTTCTTTACCGCCTCCAGGGGCGGTTTTTTTATGGGTAATTGATTCATTTCCATGATTGGGTTTTCAATGGAAATATTTAAGGCTTGCTCAAAGTAAACGGCAGCTTGCGATGGGTAAGTATAACTAGCAATGCATCATGGTTGGGCATGCGCTGGTAACACATGTTTCTTTACTTCCCATTAAGGTGCAGGCATCTGATGAACATAGATCGCCACTGTCGACTAAACACCTGATTTATCTAACTTAATCATTCCACGAGACTTCTGGCATATGGATTGCTTTCTGATCATTTGACATGGTCAATTGATCATGTCAAATGATCAGCCTGCGATAGGTGCCCATTTCCGTGTGGATGGTCGGGTAGCCGGTCCAGGCCCTTTGTTCGAGGAGCCTCCAATGAAAGAAGTATCTACAGGGCAGAAAGACGACATGTCCGCCCGCTGTATTTTCAGGCATCTGCTGGTTACCCTCGCGGTATCGACCGCGATGTGCTCGGTACAGGCCGCACCCCAGGGGGCGGGGGAGCTGGGTTCGAAGCTGACGCCACTGGGCGGTGAGGTGGCCGCTAGTTCAAGCGGGGATATTCCGGCCTGGACTGCTCCGGGGCCGCAAGGGGGGGGCTGGAGCTATGGCCAGGTGCGGGGGGACCACTGGAAGTTCAAGGATGACAAACCCCTCTACAGCATCGACTCGAACAGCGTGACGCAGTATACGAGCAAGCTGTCCCCCGGCCAGCTCGAACTGTTCAAGAAGATTCCGGGCTATCGCATGGACGTCTACCCGACCCGCCGCACCTGTGGCGTACCGGACTTCGTGGCGGATAACACGCGGCAGAACATTGGCTTCGCCAAGCTCGACTCCACAGGGGTTGCCCTCGAGGACGCCCATGTGCCAGGCATCCCGTTCCCTCTGCCCAGTACCGGCGCAGAGGTGATGTGGAACATGAAGATGCGCTATCGCGGCCTTGGTGTCGAAATTCCCAAAAGCATTTCAGGCATTTCACCGCGCAAGGGCGGGGAGTGGTTACGCCAGTCGTCAGACACCTTTTTCTTTACGCCCTGGGGAAAGAAAGGCAGTGCACTTTTTTCGTCCATTGGCCGCTTGGAAAACGCCACGTTCTCCAGTTACCGGGAGCCAGCGGCGCTGGCCGGCCAGGCTGGTGTGCAGACGACTGTAGCAGGCGAGCAGGCCAGCACCTTCTACTATTTCCCCGGCCAGCGTCGGGTGAGGCGCATGCCATCGTATTCCTACGACGCTCCGCAGATCGGGCTGGACAACCAGTACACCGTCGATGAGGCGAACGTGTTCTTCGGAGCCATGGACCGCTTCGATTGGAAACTGATCGGCAAGCAGGAGCTGCTGGTGCCGTACAACGCCTTTGGCGCCTATGACACCGCAGCCAAGGTGGAAAGCTTCGCTGGCGACGATTCCATCGCGCCACAGTCGCGCCGCTACGAACTGCATCGTGTCTGGGTCGTCGAGGCCAATGTTCGCCAGGGCATGCGCCACCAGGCACCCAAGCGCCTGTTCTACATCGACGAGGACAGCTGGAACCCGTTGCTGGCCGTTGACTATGACAAGCAAGGGCAGATTTGGAAGGTGCGTGAAGGGTTCTCGATCCCCGTCTACGAGATCGGCGCGTGCGACGTGCAGGCCCAGGTCCAGTACAACCTCGCCGATCATCGTTACCTGTTCGACATGACCTCGATCGGCGCGGGCAAGAACGATATTCGCTGGCTCACCGAAGACAGTGGCAACCCTCGCCTGAAACGCGACTTCTTCACCTCCGACAACCTGCGAGCCATCAGCGAGCGCTAAACCGACGCCAGATCGAGAGCCCACATGAAAAAAATAATTACGAAAGCATCAGGCCTTGTCATCGTGTGCGCAACCCCACTGGCAATGGGGTTCACATTTGAAACCGAAACCCTCAATGGCTCCTTCGACTCCACGATCACCGCAGGCATGGGCCTGCGTACCGAGTCACGGGCCTGCAACCTGATCAACCAGGGGCCGACCGGGCACAACGTGCCCTCCGGCTGCCTGGCGCAGAGTTCCGGCGTGGCGGACCAGGGCGACCTGAACTACGACCGCGGCGACATGTTCACCAACTACCTCAAGGGTACCCATGAGCTGTTGCTGAAGATGCCCGAGGAATTCACCTTCATGGCGCGCGGGACCTGGATCCGCGACTTCGCTGCCACCGATACCACCGGCACGCTGTCGTTCAACACCCCAGAGAGCGTCGGCAGCAACGGGCTGAGTGACGACGCCCGCGACGACCTCGCCTTCAAGGCTCGCCTGCTGGACCTGTGGGTGAGCAAAGGCTTCGACATGGGCGGGCAGCGGGTCCGTGCGCGCCTGGGCAACCAGGTGATCAACTGGGGCGAAAGCCTGTTCGTGGCCGGTGGCATCAACAACACCAACGCCTACGACTACCAGGCCTTGGCGCGCCCCGGCGTGCAGCTCAAGGAGGCCGTGCTGCCCGCGCCGATGCTCAGTGTCGCTTCGGGCCTTGGCTCGGGTGTTAACGTCGAGGCCTACTATCAGTTCCGCTGGAACAAGAGCGAGTTGCCGCCGGTGGGCAGCTACTGGTCCACCAACAACGCGCTGGGCGAGGGCAGGGGGGACTACGGGTTCTCCGAGAAGGACGCCCGCGACAGCGGCCAGTGGGGCCTTTCGCTGCGCTGGCAACCGGAGGACAGCGACATAAACTACGGCTTCTACGTGATGCGTTATCACGACAAGTTGCCGTCATTGCGCGTCGCCATTCTTGACCCGGACACCTTCGCCGCTGCCCCCACCTGGGAATACCAGGAAGACCGAATGATGTATGGCATCAGTGCCAACATGCCGATCGGTGACTGGGCCGTCGGTACGGAGCTTTCGTACCGGCCGAAGGACTCGGTCATGCTCAACCCGGTCATCGACCTGTGCTCCAGCAATGGCGGCAAATGCTGGAAGGACGAAAAGAAGTTCCAGTGGCACCTCACCGGCCTGTACAGCTTCACGCCTTCCAACTCCCCGACGCTGCTCGACTTCACCGGAGCCAGCACGGGCACCTTGTTGTCCGAGCTTGTGGTCATCAAATACCCAGGGCTGCATGACGAGGTCAATGGCGAGCCACTCGCTGCGGGGCTCAATACCTGGCAGTTGGACCCTGCGACAGCGCCCAAGCCCCGTGGCGACAAGACGTCCTCTGGCATCAACCTGGACTTCAGCCTGACCTATGACGGCACCTTGCTGCCGGGCTGGCAGGTCACGCCAGGTGTATTCTATTCGCGCTCGCTAGGGGGCAGGACGCCGAACCTGAGTGCGACCTTCACCGAGGACGCGAGCAGCATGAACCTGTATCTGAACTTCGTGCGAAACCCGGCCAGTTGGCAGATCTCCCTCAACTACGCAAAGTTCATGGGCGGCGACACGCCCTACGACCAGCTTTATCGTGACCGCGACTATGTCGGCGTTGCGATTTCCCGCACCTTGTGAGGCCCGCCGTGAACGGTTCTGTAAAGTTATCCGAAGCTCCGGCACCTGGCCTGCTGTCACGTGTCGAGGGTGTGTTGTTCGGGCATCGTCGTCTGGTGCTGGCGACCCTGGCGGTGTTCACGCTGATCATGGGCTGGTTCGCCGTGCAACTGCGTATGGATGCAGGCTTCGAAAAGCAATTGCCGGTAGGCCACGAATACATCAAGACATTCGAGGCCTACCGCAACGACCTGCTGGGAGCGAACCGGCTGACCATCGTGGTCAAGGCCCGACAGGGCGATATCTGGAGCGCCCCGGGCCTGAAACGGCTGTATGACGTCACCCAGGCGGTGACCTTCCTCCCGGGGGTTTCCCGCAGCAGCGTGCGTTCGTTGTGGACGCCCAATGCCTTCGTCAACGAAATCACCGAAGAAGGTTTTCGCGCTGACCCACTGGTACCAGGAACGGTTTCGCCCGAGCACCTGGATGACCAGGTCATCGCGACGATCGCCAGCTCCACCGCCCAGGGTGGTTTCATCGGCACGCTGGTTTCCCGGGATCAGAGCAGTGCGATGATCACGGTGGAACTCAACGAATACGACACCAATGGCGCGCACCTTGACTATGTGGCGTTCAACCACAGGCTGGAGAAAGAGATCCGCCAGCAATTCGAGGATGGCGATTTCGAAATCCAGATCATCGGTTTCGCCAAGCAGATCGGTGATATTGCTGACGGGGCTTCAGCCGTGCTGGAGTTCTGTCTGCTGGCGTTGCTGCTGACGGCGGGGGCGGTGTACTGGTATTGCCACTCGCTGCGCTTCACGCTGCTGGCGCTGGTCTGTTCATTGGCCTCTCTGGTGTGGCAGTTCGGTAGCCTGCGCCTGTTGGGGTACGGGCTCGACCCGTTGGCGGTGCTGGTGCCCTTCCTGGTATTCGCCATCGGGGTGTCCCATGGCGTGCAACAAATCAACTTCATCGTCCGCGAGATCGCCATCGGCAAGAGCGCCGAAGCGGCGGCGCGTTCGAGCTTCACGGGGTTGCTGATCCCCGGGACGCTGGCGCTGTTGACCGCGCTGGTTTCCTTCGTGACGCTGCTGTTGATCCCGATCCCGATGGTGCGGGAGCTGGCGATCACGGCCTCGCTTGGCGTGGCCTACAAGATCATCACCAACCTGGTGATGTTGCCGTTGATGGCGTCGTTACTGCGTGTCGATGACAAGTACGCCGCTGCCCAGGAAGCCTCCCGGCAGCGCCGGACCCGCTGGCTGCGTGGCATGGCCCGGCTCGCCGAGCCGCGCAGGGCACAATGGGTGCTTGGCGTTGCCTTGGTGGTATTCCTGGTGGCGATCTGGCAAAGCCATGACCGTGTCGTTGGCACGCTGCAGGCGGGCGCGCCGGAATTGCGCGAGGACGCCCGCTTCAATCGCGATGCGGTCTCCATCGCCGGCAACTACGACATTGGCCTGGACTGGCTCAGCGTGGTGTTCGAAATCAACAAGGAGCCCTCTGGCGAAGACAGCCAGGTGGCCTGCGAGGATGTTGCCCTAGGCCAGTACCAGGATCGCTTCGTGTGGGCTATGCAGGGGGTGCCCGGTGTCCTGTCGGTAGCGTCGTTCTCCAGCAACATGCGCCAGTTCAATGAGGGCTACAACGAAGGCAACCCGAAGATGGCAGCGGTGCCCATTGACCCGATGAACTACGCCGCCCTGGCTACCGAGGTTGCGCGCACGCCCGGGCTGATGCGCACCGACTGCAGCATGTCCGCAGTGCACCTGTACCTGGCCGATCACAAAGCCACCACGATCAACCGGGTAGTGGATGCCGCCAAGGCATTCCGCAGCGAGTACCCCCTGCCAGGCATCTCGGTGCGCCTCGCTTCGGGCAACGCCGGGGTGCTGGCAGCCATCAACGAAGAAGTGGAAAAAAGCGAAACACCCATGCTGCTTTACGTCTATGCCGCCATCGCATTGCTGGTGTTCGTGGTGTATCGCGACTTGCGGGCAGTCCTGGTGTGTTGCCTGCCGCTGACCATCGGCACCTTCATTGGCTACTGGTTCATGAAGGAGCTGCAGATCGGACTGACCATCGCCACCTTGCCGGTGATGGTGCTGGCGGTGGGCATTGGCGTCGATTACGCCTTCTACATCTACAACCGTCTGCAACTGCACCTGGCTCATGGGCAGTCGATTACCAAGGCCGTGGAATACGCGCTGCTCGAAGTGGGTGTCGCCACTATTTTCACCGCCATCACCCTGGCCGTGGGCGTGGCCACCTGGGCCTTCTCGGAACTCAAGTTCCAGGCCGACATGGGCAAGCTGCTGGCCTTCATGTTCATCGTCAACATGGTCATGGCCATGACCGTGCTGCCGGCCTTCGCCGTGTGGCTGGAGCGGGTATTCCCACGTAAGCGCCCCTTGCGCATGATCGGCGCGCTGGTGCACTGAGGAGAGAAGCATGAAGTTCAGGGTTTCATTCACCGCAGCCTTGCTCGCAGCAGCAGTGCCGCTGATGTCTATTCAGGCCGCGCCGTTGCAGGCCGTACCGGCCGTACAGGCGAGCCATGCCACGCAGGCCACCATGCTGGCCGCCGGTTGGGCGGGGGCGCGCATGGTGGCCGTGGGCGACCACGGTGTCGTGCTGTTATCCGACGATCAAGGCATGCAGTGGCGCCAGGCGAGGTCGGTACCGTTGTCCACGCCATTGACGGGCGTGTCTTTCGTGGATGCCAAACGCGGCTGGGCGGTTGGCCACTGGGGCGCGATCCTGGCCACCACCGATGGCGGGGAGTCCTGGCAGGTCCAGCGACTGGTCACCGAAGAAGACCGGCCACTGTTCGCGGTGCACTTCTTCAATACCCGGCAGGGTGTTGCGGTAGGCCTCTGGTCGTTGGTGCTGACGACCGAGGATGGGGGGCTGACGTGGGCTGAGCAGGCGGTGCAAGCGCCGCCCGAGGCCAAACGGGCCGACCTCAACCTGATGGGGTTGTTTACCGACAGCCGCGGCACGCTGTACGCCACCGCCGAGCATGGGCGGGTGCTGCATTCCGAAGACCAGGGGAAGAACTGGCATTACCTGGATACCGGCTACGAAGGCACCCTGTGGTCTGGCGCGGTACTGGCCGATGGGCGTCTGCTACTGGGTGGCCAGCGCGGCACCCTGTTGCAGGGTTCAGCGGACGGCAAGGGCTTTCGCCGAGTGCCAACGCAAAGCAAGGGCTCTTTCACTAGCGTAGCGGTAGCGGGCTCTCGTGTGTTGGCGGTCGGGCTGGATGGGCTGAGCGTGCAGAGCAGCGATGGCGGGCACAGTTTTCAGGAAACGCAGACCGCTGATGGCCTTTCACTGACGGCGGCGTTGTTCAACGCCGAGGGTGTACCTGTCTTGTTTTCACGCCGTGGGGTAATGCCCTACCAGGAGTGAAGGGCCGGCCACTCGCTCAGAGGCCAGGCATCGCAAACCGATGCCTTGCCTGTTTCCTTGCCTGGGCGTTTGGGTGGTCGTGGCACCTTCAGGCCCAGCCAAGTCAACGCTGGACGCTAGAGCTGAAGGTAATCCGCCAGGTCTGCGTAGTTATGCTGCCAGAGGCCAGGGCTGCCATTGGGGTATTGGGAGCGGAAACCGAGGATCTTCTGAACCCGTGGAGAAAGCGTGCGCACCAGCTCGAGCGGCACGATCAACGGGTAGGCTTCTTCAGGCGTGATGATCGAAGCCTGCATCGGGATGGTCAGACCGCGACGGTAATGGTCGGCGGTCACGTTGGCCCCGCCACCGTGAACGACCTTGCCGCCGAACAGCACGGCATCCCCGGCTTTTAGCAGGGCTGGAATCGTCATCTCTGGGGTTCCGACATCGTCGAAGTCATCCCAGTCCTGGCTCCCCGGAATCAAACGCGTGGCGCCGTTTTCCTCGGTGAAATCGGTCAGCGCCAGCATCAGGTTGGTGATGGCGCGTGGCGCATGTTTGTTCATGGCCACGAACGGATGGTACTGCATCATGTCACGGTGCAGCATTTGCGCTTTGTTGCCTGGGCCGATCTCGATCAACTGGGCCGTGGTCAGCCACCAGTCACCGCACTCCGGGGCGTAGAGCACGTTCCCCAGTTCGTGAAAGAGGTCGTCATCTAGGATTTCCTCGCGAAAGGTCTTGCTGTGGGTGACGAGGTTGGTAAGCCGTTTGGTCTGATGGCCATGGAACTCGGCGATCAGCTCGTGCTCGTGCCTGGAGCCGGCATCGAGCGCGGCCAGGGGGGCGTCGAGTTCGTTGTTGATCCGTACGACTTGTTCTGGGGTCATGAAGTTGCGGATGATGACCGCACCTGCCTGGTCGTTCAGCAGCGCAATCTCTTGCGCGGAAGTCGAGCGGGTTACCACGGGCAGGCTTGGCATGGAGTCGCGAGCGGCTGACATTGAGAACACTCCAGATTGAAAGGAACGGTTGGCGGAAGCGGGTCGACGCTCAATCGAGGGGCATCAGGAAACAGGCCCGCTTGCCACTGCGCTAAACCCAAAAAAAGGACATGGAGCGTCACGGTGCCTCCTTGTATTTTTTGTTCAGGCAGTGCGTTCATGCTAGGTTTCCACTGACCTTGCGCCAAGGTACGAACTGCACCACTTTCCAGACGATTTTTGAGTGATTTGCACTGCCCATGACCAGCACGCCATTGCCCTGGCCACGCCCCTCGGAAGCCGTTCGCGAGCTCATGCGCAAAGGCGCCGAACTTGCTCAGGCGCTGCCACCCGAGTGGATCGAGCGCCTGAATCAGTCACTGTTCTCTTCACCCGAGGATGCCAAGTTGCTGGAGGACCCGGTTATCCTCGCAGCGTGCCGGCGCGCCAACCGGGCAGAGTTGCTGCACTGGGCCAATGCCAACCTGCAGCGTCCTGGAGAGCCGGTGGAGCCCTACGTCTCCGCTGACATGGTGGACACGGCCAGGGAGCTCGCCCGCAGGGGGTTGTCCGAACTGCTGATGAATGTTGCACGGTCGACACAGAACGCAGCCTGGGACCTGTGGATGAAGATGGCCTTCAGCCTGACGCAGGATCCCGTGGTGCTCGAGGAATTCCTGGAGGTCTCGTCGCGGTCGATCTCGGAATTCATCGACAGCAACATGCGTGTGGTGACGCAGATCATCCTTGAAGAAAAGAGCGCCCAGGCCCATGACGATCCTGTCGATAAACGCAGCCTGGTCAGCCGGCTGCTCGATGGCAGGGATGTGGACGCCGAGCAGTTCGGCAGGCGACTGGGCTACAGCCTGGCGCAGAGACACCATGCCTGCCTCGTCTGGAGCGAAACCCCGGACGCCGAGATTCGCCCCCTGGAAGACATGGCGCGTGCCCTGGCGCAGCTCACGGGCACGGTAGCGCCGCTGATTGTGTTCGCGGGCCCTGCGACCCTGTGGGCCTGGAGCAATGCGGTAAAGCCGCTGGACCTGAACCTGCTGCAGGACGTCGCCCGGCAATTTCCGAAGATACGCGCGGCAATCGGTTCGGCGGGCGCGGGGATGAATGGCTTCCGGCGCTCGCACCTGGAAGCCTTGACCACCCAGCGGTTGATGGGCCGTTTGGCGGGTTCACCCGCCGTTGCCACGATTGACCAGGTGAGAATGGTGTCGCTGATGACCCAGGATGCCCGCGCGGCCAGGCAGTTCGTCTTGAGCACGCTGGGGCGCTTGGCGACCGAGCCCACGGTTCTTCAGCATTCGTTGCACGCCTTCCTGGCTAATGGCTGCAACATCACCCAGACCGCCGAGGTGCTGGGTACCCATCGCAATACCTTGCTGCGCCGGCTGGAGCGCGCCCAGGACTTGCTGCCTATTCCGTTTGGCGACCATCGCATCCAGATCGCTGCCGCACTCGAGCTGGTGATCTGGAATACCCCATTTGCAGACGACGAGAAATAGTTGTCAAAGCACGTTCAGAGTCAGGGCTGCGGGCCAGGAACCAGAATTCGAGCAGTTAAATACCTAGTGATTTGCCATGAGCTTGCGTCAACTGGCTCCGCTCGAATGCGCCCACGTTGTAGTTCTTACATCTTTTCGTCGCTGCCGAAGAACATTTGGACAGCGCTCTAGGGCGGTATTTTTTGATTGGAAAAGCAGAAATGTACCCGCAAAAATACCCTCGATGCCCCCACATGGATCCGCGATCTAGAACGGCGATCTCTGACGGCAGTCGAGGTGGAATTAGATGGCACTCAGTGTACCTCCCTGGTGAGGAAGCCGGAACTGAGATGTATCCAGGTTTTGGATCGTTGGCTGGGAGTAGTTTCAGTCAGCTTGATGCAGACAATTCTCCCTGGCAACGTTGTCATCGCGGGGGGAGGCGAGCTGCCACTGGTCGCGTGATGACTTCTGGGTTCGAAATCCTACGCTTTGGCCACTAATTTTCATTAAGGCCATGATTTTTTCAGGGATATTTTGTGTCTTGTCGGTTCTGGCCCATACTTTGAGCGCTGGCTTTCGGTGAGCTCCCCTGGAATTTTCTGCCCAATGATCTCGAACCTCTAAGCGCGCGAGTGTTTTTTCGGAGGCAAATGTGCCAGCAGCACCAGGGTCGTGGCTTTTGCATGGGGTGCAAGGGGTCGAGTGTTCGAATCACTCCGTCCCGACCAAATAACTCCAAAGAATCCAGTCACTTAGCGGTGACTGGATTTTTTTATGGTCGGCGATTTTTTCCCGATCGCATTTTTACCCCACTTTTTACCCCACCGAATTTAGAGCGGCCTTAAGCGCTTGTTGTCAGGGCGTACGCTTTCCATTCCGTAGAATCCGAACCGACAAGCGGTACTACTGATTCGAGTGCATCCGAGGGGCTCATTTAAAGGGCAGGCTTGCCTTCGCACGGAGTCGCCGTGGGAGCCAACTGACTCACGTTAGAATTGGGCAGTCTGTCGAAAACGGCGCAGGAGGGAGGGCTTTGGCCCTTATCGACGGCTTTCGGAAGAGCTAGGGGGCGCTGTTTCTGGCGCTTAGAAGTTTGCCTCATCATACCTTCGGGTGGTGTCCCGGATCCTCGTGTAAACGACCGATCATGATCGACACTGCTCTAGCGGTTTTTTGGCCCTTGATCAGAAGCCTATGGAGGAGGTCAGGAGGTTCCCGGGCTCAATCCTGGCGTGTTGCTATCATGAGATGTGCAGCGAAAACTTTGTGGCTGAGAGGGCTTCTACGTCACGCCTCTTGGTAGTAAGCAAAGACTGAGCATGAGCCTGGGGAGGCACGGATGGCATCAGCGGCACACGACTATCAGCATTTCTTACGTTGGCTTCACGAGCCTGCGACGGCGGCATCGGACGATGCCCGTCGTATGGGCAATTTGGTACTGCAGCATTTCGATCCAATCAGTGCAACGTCCCGCAACCGCAGTCAGCGGGCAATTCGCATCGTGGAGCTTGCTCGTGGTCAATTTGCTCAAACGAACCCATCGTTACCTTTGTTGAATGCCATTGCTGCAGGGGACGGCTGGAGCTGGCGTAGCCTTTCTGAGCTGACGATTGGCCCGTTCCGAGGGTTTCGAAGCCCTGAAACGTTTGATCTGACCAGGCGCTTGATCCTGTTCTATGGCCCTAACGGCAGCGGAAAAACCAGCCTGTGTGAAGCGCTGGAGTACGCATTGCTAGGTGCCGTGGATGAAGGTGCTCAGAAGCGTATCGATGCCGGTCAGTACCTGCGAAACATTCATGAGGATCGCTTTGTTGCTCCTCAGCTCCGGGGCTTGGATTTGGCCGGCCAGCCAACAGTGATCGCTGCTGACGCGGACGCTTACAGATTCTGCTTCATCGAGAAAAATCGGATCGACTCATTTTCACGGATTGCAGCCAAGCCTGCCGGGCAGAAGACCGAGCTCATAGCTGCTCTGTTCGGTATGGATCACTACAACGAGTTCGTGTCGCACTTTAACGAGGCGCTGACCGATCAGCTCAACCTGGCTCCGCTGAGAGGGCAGGAGCTTAATCTTCGACAGAACTCAATTGCCAATGACATGGGAGTTGTGGCCGGCGAGGCCACTGCCGGGGCTGAATTCCAGAGGGCCGAAGAGTCGTATGCTCAACAATTTGCGGCTGGTATGTCTTATCGGCAGCTTCAGGAAACCGTTGGCTTTTTCGGCGTTCCAGGAAGACTCCAAGAGCTGGAGCTTGCGCTCAATCAGCCACCGCCTTTGCTGTATGGAATTAGTCCACAAAACCTATTGGCAGCCTACCAGAGGGCTGATGCGGCTCACGCTGAAGTTGAATCGCTGTCGCAACAACTTGCACAGCAGCATAGCGATGTCGCGTACCAAGCGTTGTTCAATGCTGTCCAGGGTGTACAGGCTATCTCACCCGATCGCTGCCCAGCGTGCGACACGCCATTGCAAGGGGTTCCTCATGTACATACCGACCCTTACCAGAAGGCTGCGCAAGGCCTGGAGCGGATGCGTGAGCTGACGGTGCTGCAGCAGAGATATCACACAGCTGTAGGGCAACGTAGAGCCGCCTCGGATGCGCTAAGCGCTTACATGGCACACTTCGCTCAGCGTGCAACCCCAAGGACGGAGCGCGAAAACACAGTATCACGCTACCTGGCTGCCCCAGGTGTGGTCGCAGACACCGCATGGTGGAAGCTGGGCTACAGCCAAATCGAGGGCGCTCCATCAGTTGCACAGCAAGCGGTGGATTGGGCTGGAGCATTGGAGCAGGAAGATGCCGTCACTCAGCAGAATCTTGTACACAGGCAGAATCAGGTTGCTGAGCGAGATCGACTGAACGGCGTTCGAATTGCACTTGCCGAACATGCTGCTAGAAGACAGCAAGCCCAGGTGCTTGTCGATGCTGCAAGACAACGCATCGGTGAGTTCGAGGTGCAGAACGCCGATCTGATAGCAGCGGCTGCTGCTGAGCGCGACCTGATTGCCGCCGAGACGCGAATCCAAGTGGCTTATGCTGAGTTTTTGGCCCTGTTGCGAAGGCATCGATCCGAGTTACCCGGCACGCTGATGGCTGGTTTGAATGCGCAGGCGTTGGCGCTCTACAACGAGTTCAATGTGCGAGATGCAGAGGAAGACAAGCTCGTCGAGCTGCACTTGCCATTAACCGGTGAAGGCCGAATCGAACTGTGCTTCCGTGGTGCACCAGGACGTCGCGTCGATGCCCTCCAAGTGCTCAGTGAGGGCCATGTCCGATGCCTGGGGCTTGCAATCCTGCTGGCCAAGGCATCGAGCATCCAGGCACCTACTGTGATCTTTGACGATGCCATCAATGCGATCGACCACGAGCATCGGCAAGGGATCCGGGAAGCTCTATTCGAGAGCGAGCGCTTCGCGAATACCCAGATCATCGTCACGTGCCACAGCAACGAATTCATCAAGGACATTCAGAATCACGTCGATCAGAATCAATGGTTGGCCTATGCCTTCATGCACCACCAGGGGAATTATCACCCGAGAGTGATCCGCAACGTCCCACCACAGGCCTACCTTTTGTTGGCCAGGGCTGCAGTGAATCGTGGCGATCATCGAGCCGCACTCCAGTTCTCCCGGCAGGCATTGGAAATGCTCATGCTGAAAATCTGGAAGTGGTTGGGAAGATGCAGTCAGGGGGTCTTAACCGTTCAGCTTGCTCGGGATGGAGATCAACCTGGCTTGAGTAACCTCTGCGCTTCGATCTGTTCAAAGCTGCGAGGAGCCAACACGTTTGAGCACGCAGACAAGCAGCCGTTAATTGATGCGCTGGGTCGGATCCTCGGTATCGGCGAGCAGACACTGGTCTGGAGATACCTGAACAAAGGCACACATGAAGAAGCTGACCGAGAGGATTTTGATGCGGGTGTGGTTGAGGACGTCGTGCAGTTGCTGGAGACCATGAATGCCTTACGATTGCGAGCTCCGTAGTCGAAGCTAGGTCGAGTAGGTTCTGGCTGGCACTTCCAGCCAGTCCTACGTTCTCCGATATCGGTTCCTCTCGGAAGCGGAATTCAAGAAAATAGTGGGCGATCCTATTGAGCAGGCCGAGAGCTTCTTTTACAGGGTCAGTTGCAAAGGTCTAACGATGCTCGGCGCTGCGGCGCTGGGAATCGCAGTCTTCGCCTTCGTTTACAACGCTCCATCCGCGGCAACACCGGCAGTCCCTGCTCCAGCAACAGCCCCCGCAAGACCGCAGCCAGCAGCCAACGAACCGCCACCCCAACTGAAACTGGTGCCAGTACAGAGAACTCCAGCGAAGCCGCCAGAGACTCCCTCAGTGAGCTTTGACCGAGGGATCTTTGCCATGCGCATAGAGGCAATAGTGCCGCGCAGTTTCGCGAGTACGTAGAGGGCAGCCTAGGCACCATGGCCGGCCAAATCCCTCCGGCATGGATGCCTCCAATCCCTTTTAATCCATCAGGTTCTGAAAATCGCCCAGATACATCGGTTGCTCGAAACCGCCGAATCGTGGGAGCCACTCTGCATCCAGATTTGGATCAATTTCAAATCGATAGCTGGTTGTTGAGAATACAATCTGCGCATCGTTTTGAGTAGCGATTAATTTCAGGCGTTTAAAGTAAGCGTCCAAATCTTCTGAGTGGATTTCTTGTTGGCGTGGCGTGTCAAAGATTAGCGTGCGAAATGGCGAGTTTGGATCGGAAGTGCAAATTTCAAACAGAGCGGCATGGAAGGCCAGGACCGTACGGGCTTTGGAGCTGCCTTTGATGATCCCAATTTTCTCTGTTCCGAGAACTGGCTTGAGGTCTGAGTCGATACGGATGTCTCTAGATATGTTTTTTGAGTTCAGCGTGTTAAGCCAGTCGGCCATTTTTTCGGCCAGGTTTCGCTTAAATCTTACCACCTCAAGCGATTGCTCTCGTTGTGGGCCTAGTGATTCCTGTTCCGTCAACGTTTTGTTGCGGCGATTTTGGAGTTCAAAATGCGACTGTTCTTGCGCTTGATATTTTTTGAATTTGGTTTTTTCCAGTTCAAGCTCGAAAATCTCAGACGCAATTTTGCTGATCGCTTCGATAAACATTTCGATGCCAGCTTCGCGTTCTGCTAAGCCACGCTTTTCCGAGAGCTCAGAGATTTGTCGTTCAACCCAGGATTTTTGGGTGGCAATGGCCTCGGCCTGCTGTATATTTGCAGTGCTGACAGTGTCGAGGTCTTTAATTTGGTCGCGTAGGTAGAGCAGGCTCTTTCCATATGAGTCCGCGCTTACCAAGAACATCCCACACGATGGGGTAGTGCAAATTTCGCTGAAAGACATGAATGCTCGGCGAGCTTCCTCATTCAAGTCTAGTGTTTCGATCTCGCTTTCGATTTCCTGCCGGATTTGTGCAGAGCTCTTTATTTTCGCCTCAAGCGCCAGTTGTTGGGTCGTCATATCGCGGTGTTGGCGTCTCATCTCGGTGATAAGATGATCGAAGCTGTTTATGGTCTCGCTCCTGATATCCTTGGTAGATTTAAGTTCATCGAGCCTTGATTTAAGCGCTGAAATTTCGCGATCTGTATCCGTCTCGTTTTTTTTGGTTGGAGAAAGATCTTGTCGAAGGCGATCAATAAGTTTTCGGCTGTCATTGATTGTCTTGTCTAAGTATTCAAGTTCTTGTTTTAGAGCAATTGATTTTTTCGCGCTATCGAACGAGCTTCTGGCTGGCAGTCCTACTGCCAGGCGAATCATTTCAGCGTACTGGCCCTTGATGAAGCTTTGGCGTGCAGGTACATAATAGTCTGAGTAGCCAGTATCTTGGTCAAGATAAAAAAGGGGCAGAATGGCTGAGAAATAAGGGATGGTGCTGGTGTTGCCGTTGGTGGTGAGTCTGTCATCACGAAGGCCCAAGACTTTAAGCATGAACCTGGAAAAGTCTTCTTCGTTGTAAAACCGATTAATGGTTCTCTCAGCGTTGCTTACGGTAAGGTCAAACTTTCCATCAAGCCTTCTGCTGAATGATAAGATCTGGCCTTTGATGAGTGTTTTAAGAGTGACTTTCGACGTGTTACGGACGACGTCCTCTCGGAATTGAACCTCCAGCCCGAGGCAGAACATAATCGACTGAATGAGAGGGGTTTTTCCGCTACCGTTAGGGGCGTAAAGCTGGGTCACGGCTCGGCCAAAAACTAGCTCTTCGGAAGCCCAGCCTCCGCCATGGCTTGGAGAAAACTGGAGGGATTCAAATTTCATCAAGCTTGGCCTCAATGTCACGTTCTTTACAGATGTTGCGGTACGACCGTTTTATAGTCAAAAGCGCTAAGCAAAGCTGGCTCTCTTGGTTGAGTACTTTGTCAATGAATTTTTTGCCGGAATCACTTGTCTCGATCCGCGAGGTGCTCTTGTTTACGGATACCAGACCGGTATCTTCCAAGAAGGTGAGGGCTTTAACCGTTCTCACACGAAGGTTTGCAGACCAGCCAAGCTCTTGAGTTGAGCCTTTAAAGCTCGCAATGCTTTGCTCAAAACAGGTACCTATGAGCATGCCTATGTCATCTCGTTTTGGTTTTGCACGGCTACCAGCTAACATCACGATGGTTAAGGCAATTAGCGGAATATGAAAAAGCGTCTCGTTACCCAATACATCTCGGTAGGGCCTGGTGGAGTAGGATGTTCTAAGGTGCTGCGATTCCGCCCGCGCGACCCTCATAACTTCTTGAAAATTCATAGCAGCTCTTCCTTGACCATGTCAGATAACACCGCTCCGAATACCAGCCCATCCTCTAGATCCATCCGCCCAGATATTCTGCATAGCTCTGATCTGAGATTTTCGACGGCGCATGTGATTGTATCCATGTCAATCCTACCGTTGGATAGCTTTTCCGCAAGCTCGCCGATCTTACTCTGCATTTTTAAAAGTGTGAACTCTTGTATGGAGTGACGGTTTACTCTATACCAAGCCTCCCATTGAGACTTAAATTCTGCAAAGCTGTTGATGGTTTCTTCTTTGAAGTTGTTGCGTTGTAGCATTCGCTGAAGAATGGATACGCTTTTTACCGCGTTAGGGTCGCCCCCAGATTTTAGTAGATGGTACGCAGATCGTGAAAGTGCGAGGATGTCCAAAAGGTCATCAACTGCAATACTGGCCTTTTCATTCAGGATCTCCTCGGTGATCGTGCCATCAAGCTGATATGAGGACTTATCTTCAATAAGAGAGAGGAGTTGAATGATGATTTTCTGAATTTCTTTGGGGTGAAGATTGATTTCGCTATATTTGTAGATTTTGCTGTGTGCGTTCGATAAGAATGAATCGTCTTCTTCGTTGAGTATCTGCTTTCTGGGCTCTAGTGAAAGATGGGACAAAAAACGTAGAATTTCTTTGTCCGTTTTTGCAGATAGGCTGGGGATCAGTTTTTTTGTTTCGCTGATCAGCGTTGGGGTAATTTTGCTGGATGAGATCCCGGAGTTTGCATCTGCAATCAGGGTTTCTACCTCGTCGTCAAAATTTACATTAGTACATATGACCACGGATAAGCAGGCATCCCCAAAGCTTTCAATGTGTAGTAGTAGTTTTCCTGCAAAACTATTCGCTAAGTCGTGCTCAGCATTTTTTGGTCTTTTTTTAATCCCGAATATTTCCAGGATATTGTATAGGTGGTTTTGTTTGGTCTTTGTTTTTACTTGAACGAATCGGTATCGAGTGCCAGTCTCGTCAACCAGCTTGACTACATAGTCCTCATGGAAGTCACAGAACACCCGGTCGACAGAACTGCTTTCCAAAAGCGCCAGGCATTCTAGGCTAGCTGCTCTGAATTGTGCTTTAAAGCGATGAATTGTATCTCGCCCGTTGAGCTCGCGGGCTTTTACGTCATGAAGTTTCATAGAAGGCACTCAATAGCTCAGCGCTTTTCAGGAGCCGGACTGAGACGGTTAGCACTGGAAAGAGGTTGAGCGATGAGCTCCCCCCCAGGTTGGCTAGGAAAGGATAAAGTCAGCTTACAGGCGCCTGAATTGGGGCAAGCCTTGCAGAGGCGTACTGCTAACGTATCAGCGTGTGCTGGTGAGCTGCGCGTTGGGGATAAGAGAAAAGGTGGCATGCAAGATCGCATCCGCTGCAATTGGCCCTGATACCCAGGCCTTGTCCGTTCTGATCTCAAGCATCATAAGTAGCAAAACGCCATCAGTAAACGTCTTCTTAGCTCTTTCGAACCTTCACGCGGACGTATCCGGAGGCACCTCTAACTTGTTGCTAATGATTTAGGCTCAGGAAAGGGTTGTCCGTAGGTGCCGGATCCTGCAGCCCCTGGGCGCTATGCAGGAGGTAGCCATTGAGGAGGGACTTTTTGCGTGGTCCTTTTACAGAGCACGACCAGATATTTTGCCCGCCTGGCCGCTTTACATGCATGCCCAGCTTCTCAAAATGGCGTTGAATTTGCCGCCAGGGTTCTTCCTGATCGCTTCCTTCAGGGTGCCCTGGATGGTCAGCAACGTAGCGTTGGAAAATGCCCGGTGTGACTAGGAAGAATGTGCCATCCACGGTATGCACTTTAGCTTTACTATCGTTGACCACTAACCGATGACTGCGAATGCCCTCCCGCAGCCATTCGATAAAGGCTAATCCCTCGGCGTCCTGCTCCGGCGAAGTGGTAGGCCGGAGGCCTGCTGCAGTTGGTCCCGCCTGAAGCTCGGCCGGCTCCTCGAGCATGCCCATCAGATCGTCGAGGTAGTCGAACTCCTGATTCAGCGGCACAGCGGCGGGCTGTTGTTCTACCACTGCAATCTGCGGCCCAGCCAGGGCCGACTGCCTGGCTTCATCAGACGGCAGGGGTGGGTCCATGGTCGGCTCAACGGTGCCACGGAAATATTCGGGTCGGGGCGCATCTGCCCAGACCAGGCTTGGCTGCAGGCGGAGAAAGGTAAAGCGATACTGCCAGTCACTGTCCGTGACAGTGGCGCTCCACACCGCTTTGCCTTCCGGTGTCGCCTCCACCAGTCCATGGGACTGCAGTTCATCGAATAGAGCGATGTTGGAGGAGGGGATGCCGTCCACAGCCTGAGCCAGCAGATGCGCCCGCAGCCTGTCGGTAGTGGTCTTGCTGACCAGCCACAGGTGGTCTTCGGTGAGCCAGCCGGCCGCGCCGGGCTGGTTGAGCTTGAGCTCGTTCTTGACCAAGTGGCGCAGACCCGTCAGCAGATGATGCTGCAGCGAGTGCTTGGGCGCCTGCAAGGCCTTTGCGGGATTGCCACCGATGTTTTGCGCGGTGGAGACACGGTCTGCCTGCAGCACCAATTCCCCGAGGGTCCCAGCGTGCTCGTAGTGGTCAGAGAGCAGAAACAGCAATTGGCTCCACAATTCGGAAAAGCTGCTGAGCCAGTCGAGCAGGGCTGGCGGCAAGAGTTGCGTATAGAGCAGCCCGGCCGCGGCACCGTGCAGCTTGTAATCGCGGTCGGGGTTGTAGCGGAAACGATAGGGCTGGTTTATGGGACCGTGCCAGGGGTGCCAGCGCACTGCGTTCTGGTACTCCACTTGCAAATCGACGGCGATTTTGCCGATGTCATGGAGCAGGGCACCGTAGGCAATCGCGGCGCTCCAGGCATCGGCTTGTGCCGCCTGGTCTTCCGGTGCCGCGCCGCTGGGGAGTAGGTAGGACTGGCGTAGCTTCAAGCTGCAGGCCACCAGCTCCAACCCGTGATCGAGCATGCCCCCAGGATAAGCGTGATGATGGCTTTCACTCGCCGGGAGTTGCTGTACGTAGCGGGCGTAGCGACGGATGGGCTCGAGGTAGAGCCGATCAAACTGCGCTTCGGAGAGGGCCGTGTACTGCCAGATGCGTTCGAGCAGCTTTCTCCGGTGATCGGCGGCGAGCAGAGATTCGGCCGACTGGGGAAGCAGGAAGCCCTCGGCGATGGGCGTGGGAGTGGGCTCTGCCGCCTCACCTTTTTGAAATGTTAGCCACCAGCGTTTCATCGCATGACCTGCTGTTCGTTCGGGAGGTCCTTTTGCCTTTTCGGATAGAGCTCTTACCCTTGCGCCCCCTTCCATTGCCGCCATTACCCTTTACCGCCCTGGCCCTTTTCACGCGTGTGATAATTCGAAGCCAGGTCCATCGGGATCGGCGGCCGCTCGGAATAGCGGTCCCTTTGTTCAGGGCGTAGA
Source organism: Pseudomonas sp. B5(2017) (assembly GCF_002112825.1). Classification (NCBI taxonomy): domain Bacteria; kingdom Pseudomonadati; phylum Pseudomonadota; class Gammaproteobacteria; order Pseudomonadales; family Pseudomonadaceae; genus Pseudomonas; species Pseudomonas sp. B5(2017). The sequence continues at coordinate 307,221 of NZ_NEIR01000003.1, read as the reverse complement.
CTGCACGGCGTGATTTCTAGAGCTGGGGCGCTGATGACGTTGAGTGATGCGGTATTGGTCGTGTTATTGGCTGATCGGCTTGATGGCACGGATGCGGCCATCCGATCTGCGGCCAAGCGCTGTGCGAAAAAACTACCCCGCAGCCAGCGCGATATCGTGTTCAAGATCGGGAACAGCGCTAATCCGAGGCAACTTGTGGCGCACCTGTGTCAGCATTTGCCTGATTGAGCGACCAAGCGAGGTCGTTTTAACCGGCACCTTGCAAGAGCGCGTGCGCTTTAAGTAAACCCTCGGCTAAATCCGCAGTCTCAGTTATTATCCCAGCACTTGTCCCACGCCTAGAAAGATTATTCATGTCCAAACTTGCCGAGTTCAAAGCACTGGAAGCGCAACTGGCCGCGCAGCTGCAACAGCTGGATGCCATGAAAAACGACTCCGGTTTGAAGCAGGAAATCGAGTTTGAACAGAAACTCAAAGCGTTGCTGGAACAGTACGGCATGGGCCTGCGCCAGGTGATCAGCATTCTGGATCCGGCCAAGGGCTTGAGCGTAACGACCGCGAGTGCGTCCAGCAGCAGCCAGCGCAAGCCTCGCGTGGTGAAACGCTACAAGCATCCACAGAGCGGCGAGGTTGTGGAAACCAAGGGCGGCAACCACAAGATCCTCAAGCAGTGGAAGCAGGAGCATGGCTCGGACACCGTCGAGAGCTGGCTGCAGTAATCACTGGCGTCCGACGGCGGCGGTTGCCGCGCAGCGGATAAAACAAAGGCCCCGGAAAGGGGCCTTTTTGCTGGATGAGTGGAATCACACGGTGAGACGAGTTGGCATATCAGTGGCTTGATCAGACTGCAATGCCAACAGGTACTCAGAAGCTTCCCGAGCCTGACCACTGGCGCGGAAAATGGCTCGTTTGTCTTCCTTGAGTATCTTCAGCCAGGACGCCAGGTATTCCTCGTGACGCAACTCACCTGTGGTACCGGTGAGTGCGCAGAGAAACGCGGCGCCCATTTCTGCGACCAGCTCCTCGAAGGCATACGCCGTAGAGCCGAATGCATGCCCGCCGGTGATACCTTCACGGTTCAGACGCGACCGGTGGCCCGACCAGTGCGTCAGCTCATGCAGAGCTGTTGCGTAGTAACTGCCGGCGTCTTCGAACTGCGCCTTCGTTGGCAGTTGGATCACATCACGAATCGGCTGATAGAACGCGTCATCGCTGTAGCGATGCTCGATACGCGCCCCGCTGGCGACCAGCAGTTGCTTCGCCGGTTCATGATCGATGAAGGTCGCGGGCTCAGTGTGCTTGGTGGAGGCTGGCTCCTCGTCAGGCAAGCCTTCGGTCTGCTCGACGTTGAACAGGCAGTGCGTGCGCAGGAGTGCGAACTGCACCCATTTGATGTTGCCCTGTTCATCGCGAACGACCTGGCCGTCCTCGTCATGCGCCTCCTTGCTCATCGGTTTGTACAGTACCGCGAGGGTGGATTGCTCGCCTTTGCGCACATGGCCTCCGGCTTTGCGCGCCTGGTTGTAGGTCAGCCAGCGATCTTGGGTGAAGCCTCGCAGTCGCGCCTCTGCCCACAGTAGCGGAATGTTGATGCCGGCGTAGGGACGCCGAGTGATGGCGTTGATAGGAAAAGGCCCGTCAGCGCTTGAACCTGTGGTGGTCCAGGGCTTGATCCAGGGGATCACGCCTTGGCTCAGGGCGCTGACGATTTTGTTGGTGACGTCCAGATAGATGTCGGACATGACGTTCTCCGATTGTGAAGGGGAACGCCACCCCATCCGGAAGGTGTTCCCGGTTGGGGTAAGGGCAGAGGAAGTGCTGGTGTGTCAGAGGACTGTGAGATCCACCGAATGCTCAGCTGGCAAGCGGATGTGCAGGAAGGAAGGGGCGCTACGTGGCGTGATGTGGGCCAACTGCAACAGCGAAAGTTGTTCGGCCGCAGATGGCGCGACGCCCTGTGGCAACTGAATGTGCAGATCAGTTGGGGAGGGTGACGAATGAATAGCAGCCGCCAGAGCACTAGTGAGCAGGATGGACAGACGTTGTGCTACCTGATCTGCGGAGACGTTTCCTGGGCCAGGCTTCATGAGTTGCTGCCATACGCCAGGACTGAGCACGATGGCCGTGGAGAGGCTGCAGTGGCTTGACATGAGTACCTCCGGAGTAGATCGCGCGAGCACCTCAGTCGAAGTGTGGCGGGGCTTAGTTGCTGTAAATATTGCAGCGAGCAGGGAGTGCCTAAGCAGTAAAAAACCTGTGTTGAGCGGTGGTCAATGGCCACTCAGGAACATCACAAATAAGCCTATCCAGAGCGTTCCAAGGAAGGCTGGGCGCTTTAGCTTTCTGATAAATGGCGACCTCGGATGGGGCGGAAGGCAGCCGGAAAGGCGCTTCCAGAGGTCCCGACAGCGAGCCCTCTGAAAGCGCCTGTGACTTAGGTCGGTGGTTATGATTTTCCAGTCGGCTCGACCTCGGCGGCCAAGTACAGGTGGGTGGAGGTGGCTTCGACCACCAAAGATCCTGCTGTCCCGCGAAGACTGGCCAGGACAGGATCTTCGATGTCGAAGTACTCAGCGAAATCGTCACCGCCGAATTCGTCTTTAGCGCGATTCCACCAGGTATCGAAGTCGTCGACCTCGGGGTTGCAGCCAATGGCATACGCCACTCGCTTGCGGCCGCTTCCATCGGGTTTGCTCTCGCCGATCTCGGCCATCAGGTAAACGCCGTGATCCTTGACCAGCATCACTTTGCAGCCATTGATACCGGCCTCGGCCAACACCGCGTGAAGTTCAGAGCCTGTGAAGCGCAGCATGATGAAATCCTCCAAGAGGTGCGGAGGAATGCTTCCCGTGCGGGAGAATTCCCAGCACTGGAATGGTTTGAGTAGGCGCGTCGAAGATGCAGGCTTTGGAAGCCTGGGGATTTAGAGGGCGTTCATCACCGCGGGAACGGTGACCATGCGAGCTGCCGAACGCGAATCGCATTTGGGGACAACCATCACATGTGTGACGTAGCCTCGAAGGTTATGGCTACCTGGGTGCTGGAAAACCAGCGTTTGCAAAGTTCGTTTAACAAGCGGCTCAGCGGAGCGTCAAGGGCGTCTTATGTGAGTCAAAGCGATGTGAGTCCGGGGAGTGCCACCAATGATCACCACTACTAAACTAGGCGATCAGCGGTCATTGAAATCGGCGGAAGAGGAGTAAGCTTTAGCTTGGATCCAAATTCTCTCTAGCTCGTCATAATGAGTAGAGAAGGGTGGTGTTGAATGACTCATCAAGCCTCTTCGATTGCCGGTCATACTACTCTTGGCAGGCATTTAATTCGCGCTGCTGCTCGCACAGGGCGCGTGGCAAATCAGCTCGAAACCCGCATTCTGCGATCTTCTTTGTTGGCTTTTGTACCGTTCCAGTATCGAAAGGTAGGCATCCATATTATCAAATTGGTGCTGGTGCTTGCCGTTGCATCCGTTGCGTTGTTCCTGGCGATTGGGATGATTGCGATATGGGCCTTAGCCGCACTGCCCATTTCTGAATCTTGTGATGATGAACCCGGGGTGCATGAAGTCAGTCATCCGCAGCATCAGCACAAGTACCCAGAGCTGTATGACGAATTTGGCTCGCTCAGATGAGCCCCTACTTCATTTTCTGAACTCCAGTCATGAGGTGTGATGAACCTTTTCCGGCTTGTGTCTGGGCAGCCTCTGTCCCTCTGGTGAGGAGGGTTTGGATGCCGCTCCCTACGTTGTAGCCTGCCCAACTCATAGCTCCGATGAAAAGCATTGGCAACAGCACAAACATCGCGCCCATCACATATTCGATCACCTGCGCGGTAACCGTCCCATCCATGAGTCCTGCTGTTGGTAACGACAACAACGCTTGGTCTGTGGCAGAGACCTGGTTGTACAGGGTTTCGAGCATGCTCGAATCGATCCAGCGCGCGAGCTCCCACCAGAACGTCAGCATGTGCAGGGTGAACAGCGCAAACGTGATGGTCATGAGCGCCTTGAGTTGGTAGGTGCTGATCAGCAGCACCAGTGGCAAGCTGATGATCGTGCCCATGATCAGGAATGCCTGAACCATCGGTAAGGCTGCACGCAAGGCATTCATCGCCGGGAAATTGCTGAACGAGCCCAGGGCCAGGCCGGTGTTGGTGGCCAGGTTGTTAAGCCCTTGCGTCAGTGAACCGCCCCGGGCACTGCTGCCGTAGTCCTGGAATACCTGCCCGGGTGCCATGCTCAACGATTGCTGCCGTGGGCTTACCAATTCGCGCAGGGTGGCGTCTTCAATCTCAGTAGAAGTGCGCCCGGTCAGCCAGCCTCGCAGCTGCGACAGCAACGACGGATCGACCTTGGCCACCAGGCGATCACGTAAGCCGACCGTGCCATCGCTCCACCACTGCTTGCAGGTGGGATAACCAGCACCGTTGTCGAGCTGGGGCAGGGAGGTATCTCTCGTCTCGTCGTATGGCCAATCGACCCTGGGCATTCGCGAGCGATCGGTATCGTAGTAGCCCGGTGTGTTGAGCAGGTAGGTCGAGCCGATCCAGGACGCGTCATAGCTCTGCGCTTCGTCGAGTTCGGGTCGATTGGTAAACAGCCGTGAGCGCGAAAAGCCGTAGCAGTCCCGGGTGAAATCGGCGACCTCCTGCAGCAGCACCTGGTCGTTGATTCGTGAGCTGTCGATCTCCATGCGCATCGCACGGATGTCAGGTGCGCAGGGGATCGATGCGGTCGCGGCGGCGGTGATGCCCTTGCTCATGGCATGCACCAGGAACCACCACACCGGCACGTTCGCTGACTTCTCGCCGATGGTGTTGAAGGTCGTGCCCCAAGCCGTTTCCGCAGGTTTGGCCATGGAGACGCCACAGCGCTGGCTCGCAGCATCGTCAAAGCTTACGGAGGACAGGTTGAGCGGAAAGAACGGCATGCAGCCAAACAATATGACCACGTAGCTCATCCACAGCCGGTTCTCGACACGGGGGATCGACAACAACCCCTTGTTGCCCTCGTCGGCACCCTGTTGGCGGGCCGACAGCCATTCCTGCAGGATGATCGCGCCGAACGGAGCGGCGAACAGCCCGGTGTCCGCCAGCGTGTTCCAGATGCCGTTATTGATGATCCAGGCCAGCAGCGAAAGGTAATACTCGAGGTAGCTGTTGGTGCTCATGTTCATGGTTGCACCTCACACGCGAGACAGTTCGACCAAGATGATCGAGCTGAAGCCGATCAATCCCAGGCGCTTCAGCCGTTGTTGATCTGCAGGCGTGGGCCGCCTGCGCAACGCTGCGGCCCACCCGGTAAAAATCAGGGTGTACAAGAGCGCACGCCAACACACGAAGTAGGGCGTTGTCCCTCGCGCAGGTTCGAGCCAATTCAACTGGGCCACGGACAGGTGCAGCGCCATCCAAGCCATCAACAACATCCCTAACATGGCGCCGAGGATCATCAGCACACGTGCGAGCGTGGATTTCACCGAAATCAAGATCATGGCGTGCTCCTCTCCTGTTCGGCTCGGCGCAAACGGTCCGGCTCCGGATCACGCTGATCGATGTTGCGCGAGGCATCGGCGCCGCCGGCGTGGCGATCGAGGACCAGGCTGGCGGTGTTGGTGGCCAGCGACTGGCGTACCTGTAGCTCGGTTTGCAGCAGGCGGATCTCGCGCTCCAGCGTTTCGACGTTGCCATTGAGGGCGCTGGTGGCGGGCTGTGCTGAGGCCACGTTAGGCTCATGGCTGCCGGCAAACAGCGTGCGCTGCAGCAGCATCGCCTTGTAGATCACGCTCGATAGTGCGGTTTCGCTGGCCAGGCGCCGGGCCAGCAGGTTCTGGTCGGGGTCGTCGCGCAGCCCCTCGATGACACTGCGGGAGACCTGCAGCAACGGGCTAGAGACTTTGCCCAGGTTCTCTGGTGTCGGCTGCTTGGCACCCGATACCATGCGTTGCAAGCCTTCAAGGTTTTCCGTGTAGATCTCCTGGATCAGCGGCGACAGGCCGGTACCGGCAGTTACTCGCAGCGTCTCGCAGTCGTCGCAGGTCTGCACCTCGGTTTCCCCGAGCACACGCGTCGCCCACTCGGATGCCTCCTCAGGACTCGACCAGGCTTGGCAGATGGCGCCATTCTGGCAACCCGAACCAAGGGCCGAGGTATCCTCGACCGCCCGGTTGTGCAGCAGGTTGTAGCCGGCTTTGACGACGTCCGACGTCACCCGGATGGGTTGCTGGCCGTTGCCTCCGGCTTTCTGCCCACCGACCCAACTGACGCCGTTGTTGCCGTTATTGGATTCGGTGTCCCTCACCGCCGTTACGGCATCACCGCCGGACTGCTCGAGGTTGTGCTGCATTTCCTGGTTCTGCGCCAGCGCGCCCCAGCCGGCCTGGTCGACCTTGTCGGCCATCTTCGCCGCCATTGCCTGGCAGGTGAGCTTGGATCGGTCGAAGTCGATCCGTCCCTGCAGAACACCATTGCTCAGCAGCTCATACAGCCCGGGGTTGGCGCGCTGGATGATCATCGCCGGCAGCGACATCACTGCCTGTGTGGCGTTCTGGATGACGTTGCCCATGATCTGCTGGAAACCCTGCGTGGCGCCATTGAGCTGGTTCTGCAGGGTGTTCGAGAGGTTCATGTTTCCGCACATCATGTTGGCGCGCCATGACATGCCCACGCCAAGGCCATTGGGTCGGTAAAGTGAGGAGGGAGCTCCTGCCGCCGAACCACCGCCGATGGTGTACATCACCCGGTCATCCAGGACCGGTGCCTGGTCACCCAGGTGGTAGCCGTTCTCGGCGGCGTGGCCCACGGCATAGACGAGGAAGCACAGCAGACCGAGCGAGAAGGTCTTCATCATTGGCCTCCGTCAAAATCGATGCTGAACAGGAATGTCTGGCCCATGCGCTGGCAGCAGCGGTAGGGTCGCCACAGCGACCAGGCATAGGCGCCGTCGGCGCTCTGGATCGTTGGGCTGGGGAAGATGGCGCAGGTGCTTTGGATCACCGGCGCGAGCATTTGCCAGCGGTGGTTGTTGACGTTGTTCTCAATCACCGGCTGCGGCGGCCAGTAGCCGGGAGCGGGCATCGGCTGCAGCGGCCGATAAACATGCGGCTGGCCAGCGCGGGTGATGAAGTCACTGGCACGCTGAGCCATCACGGCAGCCGCCTTGAAGTCGTCGGGCTGCACCAGAAATCCGTGGCGTGGGTAGACGCTACCCCACATGTCGCCGAGTGCCTGGTTGCCGATCTCGCGCATTCCCGGCACCAGTACCTGCGGGTAGACGGATTCGGGAATGGCCTGGCGCCACGCCAGCGGGTCGAGGGTACTGAGGTAGTAGGGTGCAAACGGCACGGCACCGCTTGGGCACGCATAGCCGAACGTGTGCGCCAGGGCGGTAAGTGCAGCTCCGCCAGGGTGCCCGACGCCATCGACATTCTTGAACCGTGGCAGGTTATCGCGTTGCGGCGAAGGCGTGATCAGGTTGCCACCGCCTTGTGATGCTGGCGTCGGCGTCGACAGTGCCGACATCTCGCTCCAAGGATTGCCGCCGGTATCGGCGTAACTCGACACCACCAGCTCGGGAATGAAGTGCCGGACCTTCGGCGAGGTGCGCACCGTGCAGCCGAACGGCGTGCACAGCAGCCAGTAGCAGATCCCGACGACCCGGTACTCCAGGCACTGCAGCGAAGTGACGGAGGCGATGATGGTCGGGGTGGTCAGTGCCAGGCACTGCTCGGCGGCGATGAGCAGAACCGCCGCAGTGAGCGCACGACTTCGGCCGGTCTTGCTGGGCTTCGGTGATCTGCAGGCGGTAGAGGCGGTCAGGTTCATGGGCAACGCTCGGCAGGTGGCAGCGGTGTGCATCCATGCGCCAAGTTTCAGCATCCCGGATCCGGCACTGGAGGACGGGAAACAAACTGAGCCCGGGTTTATCGATTTCGTCTGGCGGCTGATCTGGCAGAGCTAGTCAGGCAGATTACCGAAAGAGTACAAATGTGCTCTTGCCGATTTTTTGCTGAACTAAGGGCTTGCGAACAGTCCTGGCGGTATCGGTCACACCATCTCACGCAGGTAATCGATCTCCGCTGCGACCTGCAGGGCGGCCTCCAGCTCGGACTGCTGGTGCTCCTCCATCAGTCGCCAGCGTTGGGCTTTTTCCTCGGGCTCGGTCATGGCCAGTGCGAGGTACAGGCTCGGCGGCACCGCGCGGAACAGCGTCTCCAGGTTCTTCGACAGAACCACGCCCTCGGTGTATTTGCCTGAGGCTTTGCTCGCGGAGAGCAGCAGCGCCTTTTGCGCCGGCGTCAGTTTCTTGAAGCGGGCGATTTCCTCGATTTCCGCCGGCGGCATGTTCAGGCAGATCCACCACTCGATCATGTTGAGCATGGTCTGCGCCGAGTCGGGGAAGTCGGCCAGGTTCTGCGTGGCCAGCCAGAACCAGGCACCCAGCTTGCGCCACATCTTCGTTCCCTTGACTACAAAGGGGGCGAGTAGCGGATTCTTGGTGATGATGTGGCCTTCGTCTGTGACCATGATGATCGGACGCCCGAGGTACTGGTCGCGCTCGGCCAGGTTGTTCACCGTGTTCATCAGGCTGATGTAGCTGATCGACATCTGCGCCTCGTAACCCTCACGGGCGTAGGTGGCGAGGTCGACTATCGTCACATCGCTCTCTGGCCAGGGGGTGCCGGGCCGGTCAAACAGGGCGCCCTCGAAGCCCTGGCAGAACAGGTCGATGGACTCGGCCATCTCCTGGGCGCGTTCCCGGCGTTTGTCAGGCAAATGGGCGTCGCTGGCGACCTGGCGCAGGGCATCGCGGACATGACGGGTCAGCACCTGTTGTTCGGTCGCTGCACAGTGCTGGGCGGCATCAAGGATGCACTCGCGGATCAGGCTGCGATCCGCGCGGGTCAGGCGTGCCTCTTCCTTGGCTTCACCACCGGTGATCATCAGCCGGGCGGTGATCTCCAATTCGCCCAGCACATCGCGCTGCTCATCACTGTCCGGCGCAGTTTCATCCAGGTCTTCGGTCGACAGGCTGGCCACCTGATCCGGGTGCTCGATCAGCCGCCGGGCATGGGCGAACGGCGCCAGGCTGACATCACTGCCTGGTTTGAGCTGCACCTTGTTGACGGACAAACCGAGTGTGGCGAAGTAGTCGCCCTGCAGGCCAAAGGAGTTGCCCGCTTCGACAATGAACAGCCGCGGCCGGTACACGGCCATGACCTGCATCAGGATAGAGACCAGGGTGGCTGACTTGCCAGCGCCGGTCGGCCCGAACAACAGCAGGTGGCCATTCATCGAACGGTCGAAACGTGACAATGGGTCAAACGACAGCGGTGCACCGCCGCGGTTGAAGAAGGTGATGCCCGGATTGCCGGTACCGATGCTGCGACCCCAGAGCGGCAACAGGTTGGCAACATGCTGGGCGAACAACAGCCGGGTGTACCAGTTGCGCGTGTCTCGGACCGGGTTGTAGATCATCGGTAACCAGCGCAGGTAGCTGTTGCACGCCGCCACTTCATCGCCCTCGCGCACCGGATGCAGGCCGGCGCCGAGCAGCACGTTGGCAGCCTGGACCGAGCGCTGGCGCAGTTGCTGCTCATCCGCACCGCGCAGGTACAACGCCAAGGTGCCGCGGTACAGCTTGTGCTGGCGCCCAATCAACGCGCGGGCTTCTTCCACGTCTTGGCGGGTTTGGGTTGAGGCGAGGTTCTCGCCGATGGCTTTACGTGCTAGGCGGTTGAGCTGCTCCTCGAGCACATCCTGGGGAGTGATCACTAGGGTCAGGCTCATCACCGCCTGCTCGGGTAATTGATCGAACAAGGCGTTCAAGGCTTCGCCCTTTCGCGTTTCGCCGGTCAGCTGGCCGATATGCGGTGGCCTGCGCAGCTTGTCGACCACCATCACCGTATGAGGTTGTTGATCGAAGTACCAGAGGCCCTGTTCGCTATCGGAGCGCGGTTCCTGGAAAAACAGCCGCTCGGCGAAATCGTGGTCGAACGGCAGCGGCAGCTCCTGGCCGTCGTCCGTCTCCGGATAGGGCACCCGTCGATAGAACGCCGCGGGGGATTCGCCGGTGAGAGCAGGGGACGGGTTGAACCAGGGCAGCAACCAGGCGTAGAAGTCGCGTCCGGTCAATCGTCTAGGGCTGACCCCGCAGGCCTGCAGCGAGGCGACCAGGCGGTCGCAGGTGCGGCTCAGCAGCTGAGTCGGGCTCTGCCCGTCTTCGTCCCCCTGGTCTCCGAGCCAGCGGTAGACCACCAGGCGAATCCGCCGATTGCTGCCGCGCCAGGGCAGGTGGGACACGACATGGTCGTCGAACAGCCCCCCAGGTTTAGCGATGGCGTCGAGGTGACGCTGCATCGAAGCGAGGAAGGCTTGGGTAAACGGTGTGCCGCGAGACCTCGGCGCGATATAGCGCTCCAGGCGTTCGAGGTACGGAGCAAAGTCACTGTCGTCCTGGCAGAAGAACTGCACCACCCAGGGCGTCTGGTCCAGCTCGTCGAAGCTGTCCTGCAGCGCATCTTCCAGGGCGTCGCGGGCCGCCATCAGCCACTCGGGCTCACGGCCCTCGGTCCCGATCGGCTGCAGCTCGAACACCGCGCCCACCGAGCGGTTGTCGTCGAGCAGAAAACACTGCTCGTCATCGAGGTACTCGACCCAGGGCAAGTGATCGGCAAAGCTGGGATTGTGCGCATACTGTGCGGCCTCGTCGGCAAGCGTCGCGCGCCGGCCCTGTGCCGCGCGCCAGGGCTTCCAGCGTGGCGGGTCGCGACTTGCGTCATCGGCCATCACAGATCGTCCAGGCGTTCGCCGGGCAGCGCGTACTGGACCTTCTCGTACAGCGAGAACACCGTGGAGTAGCCAGGTACCGGTGCCTGCTGGGTACCGGCCAAGTGCGGGTACACGTACATGACCAGGTCCGGATTGGGCAGGCGCGGGAACTGGGCGCGGATTTCGTTGGCAGCCGTTCGCGTGTAAGCGCTTTGGTTGCCTATCAGGCGCTCAGGGTCGAGCACAGGACGGCGCAGTTCGCCACGCGCTTCCTGCAACTGCTCCTGGGAACCGACGGAGCCACCGCCGTTCCAGATGTCCAGCATGGTTTGATCTCCGTGGGGCAGCATTTCCTCCTTGCCGGTGGAGCAGCCGGCCAGGTGCAGGCCGAGCAGCAGGCTAATCCAGATCCAATACCGAGACGGATGGGCTTTCATGGTTCACTCTCCGGCCTTTGGGTTCGTAGTCGATGTTGATTTCGTGGTCCAGGTGCAGGGCCACTTTGGCCCCGGGCGGTACGTAGATCGCGGCGAAGGCTTCGCCGTAGAGCTTGTTGATCCACTCACGGATGTCGCCGATGCCACCGCTGATCACCGAATTCAGCGCGCTGTTGCCACTGTTCTGGGTCAAACCCAGGCTGCCGCTGGACGAATTGATGAACGAGGTGTTGGTCTGCTCGCTGCCCAAGGCCGCGGCGAAGCCGGCGCCGGCCGCGGTGATCAGGCTCTGGCTGCCCAGGTATTGCTGGGCGTTGGAGCGGCGCTCGCCGGAAATGCAGGGAATGCCGTAAGGGTCGGAGATGTAGCCCACGCCACCACGGATCTTCTCGGTGCCCGAGGTCTGGTTGCTGCTGCGATTGCGGCTGACGACCTTCTGCGGCTGCGGCACTGTGCGGACAGTACCGTCGTTGAAGACAAAGGTGATCGATTCGACCTGGCCGCGCACGCAGGACAGCGTCCAGTCGCCGGTAGCGGTGCCGCTCATGACCGCGCCGACCACGTCCGGCAGGTCGATGCCGTTTGCGGTGAGGTTGTCGGGCCCCACCAGCACCTTGAACGGATAGGGATCGTTCACCGTGCCGTCCACCGGTACTCGGCCAATCAGCGCGGTCATCGCTATCGAACCGATCAACGTCGAGTTCTCGGGGATGGTGTAGACGGGCCTGGCGCCTTCGGTACGGCCCTGGGCGTTCCCCAGGTCACGTTCGCCTTTCGCGACGGCACGCAAGCGGTCCTGGCCGCGGTCGATGGCGTTGTTATCCAGACCATGCAGATCCTTGAACCTCGAGGTCAACGACGACAGCGGCCCGTCGGCTGTGCCGGTGTCCTCTTGGCCGGCGCGTGCATTCGACGGTTCGATCCATTGCACTGCGTCGGCCGCCGATTGCGCAGCCGAAAACTGTTGCTCGTCGCCCGGCTCAAGGCCAAAGCCTGCGGGGAGATCCGACTTCGCGGCCGGCTTGTTGGTGAGTTGGTCCTTGAGCCTGGACAGCAGGCCCTGGGTTTCGCGTTGCTGCTGTTCGGCCTTCTGCCGGGCATCATTGGCCTGCTGGCGCTGCTCGGTGACCTGCTGGGTGACGCTTCTCAAGGTGCTCTGGATGCGCGTGTCGATATTGCCTTCGCGCGAGCGCAGCCGGTTGTTCTCGGTCTGCAGCGCATCGTTGCCTTTCTTCAGCGTCTGCATCTCACTGCGCATCGCTTTGACCTGGCCGATCAGCGTCGCTACGGTGTCGCGTGGGGTGTCGCCCGCGATGCCCAGGGCCTTGGCCTGTTCCGCGCTGAGCGTGGTCTTGTCTGGATCATGAGCGGGCTGGCCGTCCGGAGCAGCCATCCAAGATTTGAAGATGATCAGCACGATGCCCAGCAGGACCCCGGGTACCAACCACTTCAGCAGGCTGTTAGCTTTCATGATCGGCAGCCTCCGGTTTTGGCGGGGGCAACAGCAGCGCGTGCTTCAGGTCACCGCCGCGGGTGACGAGGTAGGCCACGGTGGTGTCTTCAGGCGTGCCCGCGAGACCAAGGTCTGCGTGCTGAAACGTCGCGGCGTACAGCGTGGCCTGCAGGTGACGCGGGTCTAGCGCGACCTTGCCGGGCCCGCGATTCACGATCTTTACCGCCGTTACCCAGTAGCCGCCCAGCCGCCACGCTGCAAGCGCCTTGATCGAAACCCGTTCGGTCGGCAGCAAGGTGCTGAACGCGATGGAGTCGCTCAGCGGTACACGCCGTACACCGGGCAATGGCGCCACGGTACGCAGAGGCGCATAGAGGTTCTGCGCAGCATACCGGGTAAGCACCACCGGGATCGGCGTCGCCGCAGGTGCGGCATCCTTCGCGACTTCCATGTCTGGCGACTGAGCCTGGGCCACGATCTTGACCGGTTCCAGCGCCTCGCTGCCCTCAAACGCCTCGATATCGATCAGGATGATGTCGCCCGTTTTTACCGACTGCAGCTGCAGCCGGGTAGGAGGGAGCGTTTCGGCGGCGCGCAGGTACACCGTACCCGCGACGGACTGTACGCGGAGCTTGCTGGCGATCGCGCTGGGCAGTCCAACGCGAACGTCTTCATCGAGCATCAGGACCCGCTCCTGGCCCACCGTGAGCGGAACGGCCAAGGGCAAGCGTTCCCAGTATTTGACCTCGACGGCGCCGACCGCTGAACACCAGCCGCTGGCCATCACCAGAATTAGGATCAAGACACGCATCATCACGCACCTCCCGGCAGTGTCAGCTTCTGCGGTGTGCCTTCGTAGCAGTCCAGCGCCAGGCCCCACTTATTGCGTTCAGGGTCGACGTCGAGGCGCACCACGCGCAGCGGATAGCGCACCACCACGCGTTTCACCGGCTCCGCGGCGTAGTATTCGTCGGCGTTGAGGTCGAGCTTGACCAGCCAGCTGTGCTTATCCAGCTGCTTCACACGTAGATCAGGGTCGTCGCTGTAGCCGCGGCCCAGCACCTCATACACCCCTCGCACCCGGCCACGCAGTTCGCCGGCAGCCTTGCGGTATTCGAAATCACCGTCGAAGAACGTCTTGCAGGCTGGTGTCAGGTAGGGCTGCAGGGCAAAGATCGCGCGGTGGTAGTCGACCTCACCGTCGGTGGGCCAGCGGTTGAGTTGGCCGAAGATGTACAGGGCGAAGGCGTAGATGTTCTCGGGGGGCACATCCCACCATTTGCGCGTGCTGCCGGAGCGCAGATCAGGTGGTACGTGAATGGTGAGTTCGGAGGGCGCGGCCTGCCAGCCGTACCACAGCCCGCAGCACAGCAGCGCCAGGATTGCCACGGCAAGGCGCAGGCTGAAAATATGCGCCTGCTGCGCATCCACCTTGTTGCGGAAGCGGCTCATGGGTTGGCTCTCCTATGCCGGCGCGTACGGCGCACGGTCCACGGCCCCGAATGGAGGATCAGTTGGTGGATACCGATGCCCCAGTGCACCGCCAGGTGCCACTGCAGGCGCCGGTACAACCAGGTTTCGGGGCGGGCACGCTTGGCCCGGCGCAGCAGCTTGCCGCCGCCGAGCAACACCAACGCCATGCATAAGAACATGCAGGTGGGTAAAGTCGCGATGGAGGCGGTGGCCACCGCCAGCGGCGCACCGAGGATCACGCCCAGCGCGGCACCGGCGATCAGGGCGACCCACATCTCGTCGTTAGTGAGGCCGCGCAGGACGGCCGGGTCACGGTTAAGTCGCTCCGGCAGGAAGGTCAGCGTGCCGTCAGGCAGCGTGGCAGGGGTGTCGAACATGAGGACCTCACAGAATCGTCGCGGCTTTGGTGAGGAACCACAGGATCACCACCACCAGCAGCGCGCCGACGCCGACTACGGCGCCGAGGTCCTTCCAGGTCTTGCGCTGGTTCTGCACGTCGGCGTAGACGGTGAGCGAATGCCAGGCCACGCCGAGGAAGGCGAGGGTGGCGATCAACAGGCCGAGCAGGATGCCGCCATCGTAGGCGTAGTTCTTGATGGTATCGATCAGTCCTGAACCTTCACCCCGGGAGGGCGCTTCCATGGTCGGCAGGTCGGCCCTGGCGAACGTCGAACTCAGCAAAACCAGACCGCCGAACAGGGCTTTTGAACAGGTGCTCCGCAGCAATTGAAGCGAGCGGTGGCAATGGTGGAAGAGTTTCATGGCAAGGTCTCCGGGTTACGACAGCATGAAAAACATCAGCACGATCAGGGCGAGGGCCAGGCGCAGCGTGCTGCCGCCGAGAGCGCCAAAATTGAGGTTGCCGGCCGCCCAGCCGCGGTAGCCGGTCCAGAGGGCCCAGGTGCACCAGAGCAACGCGAGCACCAATACCGAAGAGCGCCACAGCACCGAGCTGAGCTGCGGGGTGAACCCGGCCACGGCGGAGAATGCGCTGAGTTGGGCGTCAGTCATGCTCATTGGACGGGCTCGAGTGGGGCGCGTAAGCACGATAATTACCAGCCAGTTCGACCAGGTCGGCCGGCTGCGCGCGTGAGGGCGATAGGTAGTTGTTGATGCCGTGCCGCACGCGCTCCAAGTCCTCGATTAATCTGGAGTAGTCGAAGCGATAACGATCTCGGTCAGTGCCGGTGGTGCCGGTGGCGCTGCTGCGTGCTCTATCAGCCAGCAGCGCGATGGCATCGATCTGCCGCTGCATCAGGCCAAGATCGGAGCGTTCGCGCACGTCCTGAGCGGCGGCCGTGACGGCAACCAAGCAGATGATGAGTAAGGGGTAGGGGGAAAGCATCATGGTGAAATCCAGCTGAGTAACTGGTTTTCACAATGACCAGTTAGGCTGGCGGTGGCATGCGCTAAACGGAATGTAGAGGGTTCGGTTTTGTCGCACCGGCTGGGCGGCCGCTAGCTGGGGCGAGCTGCCTCAGTCTGAAAAGGGCAGCTCCGGTTGCATCGCGCCTACCTGCGTGGCCCTTGGGGCTTTGGCGGAGGAGCGCCGAAGTGCACGAGGTGCTCTACCGATTACAGGTTCATCGCCCAGCGTAGCCCGAAGACCTGGGATGCACCCATCTTGTTCCAGGTCCCTGATTTCATCTCGGAGCGTCGCAATGAGCTCATTGGCTGACTGTCCAGTATGTTCGCTCAAGGTCAACGTGAGAATTGCCAGTGGGCTCAAGTTCAGCCGTTCGCTGAGCTGCTCCAGCTTATCGAGGGTGATACTCGACCGACCAGCTTCCAATTTGGACAGGTAGGTGCGGCTGGTGGTATCGGCAAATTCCCGTTGAGTGATATTTCGCATGCCGCGCATTGCCCGCAGTACATTTGCAAACGACGACTTGAGCGTCATGAGGTCACCCGCGAGGCTTGGTCATTGAGCAGCATTGAAGTGCAAAGTCATCTGAGTGAGCAGACATCCTATCTGCCCAGACGGGTGTTCGCCAAGGGTACTTGCGCTATACGCGGTGGCAGTTTGGGTGGGGCTTGTAAGTTATTGGCTTGATCGACAGGAGCCTCATCCCTGGAAGGCTGATGCTCCCGGAAGCCGTTGCAAGATGGGAACAGCGCACCACGCCTGAAGTATTCCCTGCAGCACTGAGGTGAAGAGATGTCTTCATTTTCTGTCTGGCACCACTTGTTGCTTTTTCAAGACGCGCTCTGGTGGTTTAGCAATGTCTGCAATGGGTCGATTGCAGTCAGTCGTGACTGACTGAATCGCCCCTGATTTCCTAGGCACCTCCAAACGTCATAATGAAGCTAGGAAGTGCCTACGAATAACATAGGCAATCCTGCGCTCAGGCGAGACGACCTCCGAGGGTTTCAGCAACCCAGTCGGCTATAAAATGACCAGCGTTGATGCTGTTGTCGAAGCTTGAGTGCTGGACTCCACCGGTACGCTCGTCGAAAATTTTCAGCTCGCGCTTCGGGCTGTTGATCAGTTGCTCATAGGTGCGTTCGGCCCACTTCACTGGAATTTGCGAATCTTTCGAGCCGTGGGTAACCAGGAATGGAACCTTGATGCGATCTAGGACGCCGTCCAAGTGCACGTTCTCGGCGATGCGCATGAAGTCCTCCATGTCCTTGGCTCCCCATACCCACTGCACGTGAGCCCAGTAGTGCGGTACCGGGAAGTTACCTTCCTTCTCTAGACGGCGCTTTTGCACATCGCGCCAGTCGTGGTTGGCACCCCATACGACGCCGCAGGCGAAGCGTGGTTCGAACGCCACTGCGCGCGGACAGTAGTACCCGCCGAGGGATACGCCTTCCATGCCGATTCGCTTGGCATCGACGTCGCCGCGGGTCTCCAGCCAGTCCACCACGCGGCTAGCCCAATGTTCGCTGTCGTATCGCGCAGTCAGGTGGTGCAGGCGCAGCGCCTCCCCGGTACCCGGCTGATCGATGATCAACGAAGACACGCCACGCTTGGCCAGCCAGGCGGGCAGGCCGACGCGATATTTCATTTCCTTGGTCGAATCCAGTCCGTTGACTTGCACCAACAGCGGAGCCGGCCCCGTGACACCTTCGGCGCGTACCAGCAGGCCGGATAGATGGACTCCCTCGTAGGGTATTTCTACCCGCTCGCAGTTCTCCTTGGACAACTCGATGCTGCGCGCGAAGGTTTGTAAAACGCGCTGATAAAGCGCTTCGCGACCAGGAGCTCCATGAGCCTGAAGGCGCTCGCAGGTGAGGTAGTACGTCGAGGCCCGGTTGTATTTCTCGCCAGCTGAGAACATGCGCCCAGCGGCTTCATCTTCCTCGGCCATGCTGCACAGCTTGTTGGCCATTTTTGCCCACGTCTCGCGAAAAGCCGCAGTACCGGCGGCATCCGGATGTTTGGCAGCTTCGGCCAGCGGCTTGCACATCTCTTCGATTTCACCGATGCGTGCGCCCATCTCGATGGCCAGGTTGACGGAAAGGTCCCAGACGTAATTGGTAGGGAAGTAACGGAACATTCTTATTGTCCTTTAAGTTCGTCTGACACGCCCAACTTGTAGGCGTAGTGCCGAGTCACCTTAAGGACCCACGCGCCGAGTAGGCTAATCGTTACTTCGGATGCGAGGTATCGCGTTCTGCGATGCCTGGAGCCGCGTGATCGACCGTCTTGATGAATTCGTGAATGCGTTCACGTAGCCATCGATGCATGGGATCTCCGTCCATGCTGCGGTGCCAGAGCATGAATTCACGCATGGCCGGAATTTTCACGGGCGTGGGCAAAATGCGTAGTGGCAGGTATTTAGCATAGAGATATGCCAGCCTACGGTGCATGGTGGCGATGCGCTGGGTGCCGACCACCAATTGTGCAACGGTATTGAAGTCGTGAGTGATCACTTCCAGGCGACGATTGAAACCGTACTGGTTCATGAACCATTCTTCGATACTCGAGCTGCGGTTGCGACCGAAGCCTACTGAGATGTGCCCCAACTCCATGTATTGTTCAAGCGACAACTGCTCACCCACCAATGTGTTGCCCGCCCAGACTACGCAGACGTGCTCTTCCTCGAACAGCAGATGCGAGGGGTGTCCTTCGATTACATAGCGTTCCGGGACGATCATTAGATCGATTTCACCACGTACCAGTAAGTCGCCATCGTTGGGCGCGATCATGTCGAATGTGATGTGAGGTGCCTGTTCGTGAATCTTCTGAATCACCTGTGAGAACAGCACAGTGATCAGATAGTCGGACGCCATCAGCTTGAAGTGCCGTTTACTTGAGACCGGATCGAACACCTGTTTCGTGGTGATGGACGAACGAATGGTCAAGAGTACTTCGCGCACCGGTTTGGCGAGTTCCAAGGCATAGGGGGTAGGCTGCATCTTGCGGCCGACTTGCACCAGTAATTCGTCCTCGAAGAATGTCCGCAAGCGACCTAGAACACCACTGGTGGCGGACTGAGTCATGTGCAGGCGTTCGGCCGCGCGGGTGATGTTCTGCTCTTCCAGCAGCACATCCAAAGCGACCAGCAGGTTCAGGTCGAGATGGTTGAAGCGCATGTTCATTTTTCCGGAATGTTGTATTTATTTTCGAGATACATTTGCCGCCAACTATCGTTTAGTCAACCCTTTCTGCTCACTCCTCAAGCCATGGCGCCTGCGAATGTGCCTTGCGCCATGTATTGCGTTTGCCGATACGTCTCATCCCTACACACGATTGGTCCACATCGTCGGCTTCCTCCATCGTGAGCGCCAAGTCGTGGCTCTAGCGTGCTGCCCGGCTCCCTCACCGGCGTCCCGCCAACGCGCCGGGAAAACAATTTCAATGGAGTGGTAGTAATGAAAATCATTGGCCTTGACGCGCTGGTATTTGGCGTCGATGACATTCAGGCTTGTGCCGACTGTCTGCGCGACTACGGCCTGGCCGCTGTCGAGCTGAACGAAGGAGGAGGCCGCTTTGAAGCGCTTGATGGCACAGCCATCATCATTCGTCGGCATGACGATCCGACCCTACCTCCTGCCTTGGGGCCGGCGCCTTCCCTTCGCGAAACCATCTATGGCGTCGAGTCTTCGGCCGACCTTGATGCGATTGCCGACGAGCTCGGAAGTGACCGTGCTGTGGTGGGAGATGACCGGGGTATCTTGCGTAGTGTCGACGACCTGGGCTTCGCCCTGGCGTTTCAAGTTACCTGCCGTCGAGCCTTCGAGGCTGAGGCCGATCTGACCAATGCGCCCGGGTCGCCTCCCCAGCGCCCGGCCAACAAGCCAGGCATCACGCCGGATATGCCAGCACTGCCACGTACGCTGTCGCACGTCGTGTATTTCGTGCCTGATGCCGCGAAAGGCGAAGCGTTCTACCGGGACCGTTTAGGCTTCGTCACCACCGATACCTTCGTCGGGGTCGGTCCGTTCATGCGCACCGGAGCAATGGACGATCACCACTGCCTATTCATGATCCAGACACCACCGCACATGCGCGGTTGCGAGCATTTCACCTTCCACATGGGCAGCGGGACCGAGGTGCTTCTGGCTGGTCGGCGGTTCGAGGAAAAAGGTTGGACCAGTTTCTGGGGGCCGGGCCGTCATCTCTTCGGCTCCAACTGGTTCTGGTACTTCAACAGCCCGCTGGGGTGTCACATCGAATACGACGCAGACATGGACACTCATGATGATGAGTGGGTGGCCCGTCAAGCGCCGATGTCTGCGGATAACTCGCAGCTATTTCTGTTCTCTTCCCGCGAGAAGTGGGCCCCTGGCGGTCCGCCGCCCAAGCAGGGTTGAGCGTGTTTGTAGCGCTTTGCCGGCTCGATGAACTGGTGGAGGGGCAGTCGCGTGGGTTCGACCCGTTGCAGCGTGGCAAGGATAGCCTATTTGCCCTGCGTTACGCGGGGGCCCTGTACCTCTATCGCAACAGCTGCCCGCATCTGGATGTTCCTCTGCACTACCGCAAGGACCGCTTCCTGTCTGCCGATGGTTCTCGAGTCATCTGCTATGCGCATGGCGCCCAATTCGTACCTGACACGGGTCTTTGCGTGTTCGGACCCTGCTTGGGTGAGCGGTTGGTGGCCGTACCTTGGAGGGAGCAGGAGGGGTGGCTGGCGGTCGATGAGCTGGCATTGCAGTGAGTTGAGGTATCGCGATCGACGATACATCGAATTCGAACATGCGATTAGTCAAATTCCTGATTTGGCCAGAAGCTGAGGGTCAAGGTGCACCGCACCACGGCCAGCGGCCATTTCAAATAAGAACAAGAAGCGAGAAGTGCCATGAATTCAGTTAAAAATGTTCTGGTCGTCGGCGGTGGAATTGGTGGTCTTTGCGCCGCTATCGCGTTGCGCCGCAAGGGTATTAGCGTCGACTTGGTCGAGCTTAAATCCGAGTGGACCGTTTATGGCGTCGGTATCATTCAGCAGAGCAATGTGGTGCGTGAGATGTCGCGCCTGGGCCTGCTCGATGCTTATCTCGATGCGGCCTATGCCTTCGAAGACGTCGCCATCTATACCACCGACGGTCAGCCAGTGGCGCGCATCCCAGGTCAGCGCCTGGCCGGTCCTCAGTACCCCGCCAATGTCGGTATTTCTCGACGTGCCCTGCACAAGGTGCTGAGCGAGACGACCATCGAGCTCGGCGCCAAGGTGCGCCTTGGCACCACTGTGCAATCCCTGGAGCAGGATGAAGACGGCGTGGATGTCGTACTGACCGATGGCACCAGGGCTCGCTACGACCTCGTGGTGGGGGCGGACGGCCTGTACTCCAAGGTGCGCGAGATGCTGTTCGGCAACAAGTACATGCCGCGATTCACTGGCCAGGCGGTATGGCGCTACAACTTCCCGCGTCTGCCGCAGATCAATCATCTGGCCAACTATCAGGGGCCTGCAGGTAACGCCGGTCTGGTACCGCTGTCCGACGAGCTCATGTACATGTTCACCACCTCCCATGAGCCAGGTAATCCCTGGATGCCCAACGACTCCCTGGCTGCCGAAATGCGCCAACGCCTGCAAGGCATGGGTGGACTGATCGCCGAGTTGCGTGAGCAGATTGCTGACAATGAGCAGGTGGTCTACAAACCGCTCGAAGCCGTGTTCGTCGACGAACCCTGGTATCGCGGTCGCGTCCTGATC
This sequence comes from Pseudomonas sp. B5(2017), assembly GCF_002112825.1. Classification (NCBI taxonomy): domain Bacteria; kingdom Pseudomonadati; phylum Pseudomonadota; class Gammaproteobacteria; order Pseudomonadales; family Pseudomonadaceae; genus Pseudomonas; species Pseudomonas sp. B5(2017). The sequence continues at coordinate 285,994 of NZ_NEIR01000003.1, read as the reverse complement.
ATTGGTGACGCCGCGCATGCCACTACTCCCCATCTGGGCCAAGGTGCCGGCATGGCGATCGAAGATGCCCTGGTGCTTGGCGAGGAGCTGACCGCTGAAGGTGATCTGAGGCAGCAGTTGGCGCGCTTCATGACCCGTCGCTTCGAGCGCTGTAAATACATCGGCGAGAAATCTCTCCTAGCTGGTGAGAGGGAGATGGCGCGCGATCGCGACTTCGATCGTATCGGTCTGGTCAAGGAAATGCTGGAGGTCACCGCTCGACCGATTTGACGCCGTGAAGGCGGCCGCGCTCGCCGATCTGCCGCCGGCGTGACCTTGCACAGGCGCTTTACACGATCCGCGTGACCTTACAGCGATGTGTAAAGAAAGCAAAAAACGCTCATAAGAACAAAAAAGAGGCATATATCGATGGCAAATCGAGAGCTCGTTGCACCTTGGCGAAAGCTGGCTGCCGAACGCCTGACTCTTGCCGCAGCACTATTGGCATGTACTAACCAGGCGTTTGCATTCCAGATTGATACTGGAAACCCTGATTTCAGTCTGCGCTGGGATAACACCATAAAGTACAGCGCCGCCTGGCGTATGCAGGACCGCAGCAGCAAGCTTTCTGAGGGACAGGTCGCGCGCAATCAGGATGATGGTGATCGTGCTTTCGGTAAAGGCCTAATCTCCAATCGCCTGGATATCCTCAGCGAACTGGACATGGGCTTTCGCGACTTCGGTGCCCGTGTCAGTGCAGCCGGTTGGTACGACACCGAGTACCAGAAAGACAGCGACAACAATGATCCTGCCCGTGCCAACGCCCGCTCGGTTGCCTATGACGAGTTCACCGACGATACACGCCACCTGCATGGTGGGGACTCCGAACTACTCGACGCTTTCGCATATTGGAACGGCGAGCTTGCCGACAGAGCCCTGTCGGTGCGCTTGGGCCGCCATGGCCTGGTGTGGGGCGAGAGTCTGTTCTTTGGAGCTAACGGCATTGCTGGCGGCATGGCGCCCGTTGATGTGGTAAAGGCGGTTTCCGTGCCTAACACGCAGTTTAAGGAAATCACGCGTCCAGTCAGCCAGATCTCCACGACCTATCAACTTACAGATGATCTTTCCCTCGGCGCCTTCTATCAGTTCGAGTGGGAAGAGACACGCTTGCCAGGAGCGGGTAGCTACTTCTCCGTGAGTGACACTATCGGAGAGGGCAATGAACGCTTGATCGTGGGTGATCCGTTTCCAGCATTCCTCGGTGGTAATCCGAACAGCCCAGCAGCGTTTTTTCACGGTAAAGACAAGAAGGCCAGGAGCTCCGGACAGGGGGGGGTGCAGTTACGCATCACTGACGATACGGTCGAATACGGCCTGTATGCCATCCAATATCACGACAAGTCGCCCAAGCTCTACCTGAAACCCAGTGCCAGCCCCGAGTTCAGTACCGGAAAGATCGGCGAGTATTACTGGGTTTACCCAGAAGATATCCGGGCGCTGGGAGCCAGTTTTATCACCACGATGGGTGAATATAGCTTCGCGGGTGAAGCCTCCATGCGCTGGAACATGCCACTCGTTTCCAATGGCCAGACGGTCCTTCCCGGCGTGGACGCGGACAATAACGATGATGCCCTGTACGCCATCGGCCGAACCGCACATGTCAACCTCAACATGATCGCGTCGTTCGGGCCGAATTTTATTGCCCAAGAGTCTGGACTGGTCGCCGAGGTCGCCTGGAACCGTCTGCTCAAAGTTACCGAGAACCGCAGTGCGCTGGACCCCAATGCTACTGACGACGCGGTTGGCATGAAGCTGGTGTACACCCCTACGTATCGCCAGGTCATGCCTGGCATCGATCTCAGTGTGCCAATCGGTGTCAGCTACTTCCCAATGGGTAAATCCGCTGTAGTCGGCTCTTTTGGCCCAGACAAGGGCGGGGACTTCAACATTGGCGTGAGTGCCACCTACCTCGACCGCGTCACCCTCGGGCTGACTTACACACACTACTACGGCCCCGAGGACACCAATCTGAACTCGGCCAGCCAGTTCAATTACAAGCAGTCGTTGAAAGATCGCGATTACTTGGCCTTCTCCGTGAAAACCACATTCTGAGGATCGCGCACATGGCTATTCAGTTTGCACTCAAGACGTTTTGCCTGACGCTCGCAGGAGCGATGGCCCTGAGCTTGCAGCCAGTGATCGCTGCTACCGCCGACGATCTTGGCAAAAGCCTGACACCATTTGGCGCTGAAGCATCCGGCAACGCCAATGGCAGTATCCCTGCCTGGACAGGAGGCATGACCACGGTCGATCCCTCCTTCAAACCCGGTGGCAAACGTAGCGATCCATTTGCCTCGGAAAAGCCGCTGTTCAGTATTACCGCGAAGAACATGGCCCAGTACGAAGGCAAGATTAGCGACGGTACCAAGGAGATGCTCAAGCGCTACCCAGACACCTATCGTCTGGATATCTACCCGACCCACCGTACTGCCGCCGCACCGCAGTGGGTGTACGACAACACCGCGAAGAATGCGCGTAACACCAAGCTGGTCGAGAGCAGTGCGGGCCTGATCCCAGAAGGTGCCTATGGCGGTATTCCGTTCCCAGTGCCGAAAAACGGCAGCGAGGCGATGTGGAATCACCTCCTGAACTGGCGTGGTACGCCGCTGGCCATGGATTTCCGGCATTACCTGGTGACTGCCGAGGGTACACCCGTCATGACTACGGACGGCAAAGCCATCCAAGAGATGCCCTATTACTACCAAGAGGGTTCGGCTGATAAGTTCGATGGCGATTACTGGTTGTTCCGGTTGACCAACGTTGGTCCAGCCCTGCGTGCGGGCGAGCAAATCATGGGGCGCACGAATCTGAACGGCGACAAGAGTCAGGCGCACGTCTATCTGGCGGGTCAGAGACGTGTGCGCAAGCTGCCCAACGCCTGCTGCGACACGCCGACTCCGGCTACCGCCGGCGTCATGTCCTTCGATGAGTTGAATGTGTTTCAGGGGCGCATGGACCGCTTCAATTGGAAGCTGGTCGGTAAGCAGGAAATGTACATCCCCTACAACACCAACAAAGTGCAAACCGCGAACAACCCAGAAGATGTATTGGGCAAGCACCATATGAACCCGGACTACGTACGCTGGGAGTTGCACCGCGTATGGGTCGTGGAAGCTGAGCTTGCCCCTGGCAAGCGCCATCAATTGCCGAAAGGGCGTTACTACCTCGACGAGGACACTTGGCAGGCCATTCTGGGTGATCGTTGGGATGCCAACGGCCGACTGTCCAAGAGTCTCTGGTCGCTGCCGGCTGTCATGCCGGACATCCCCGCAGTGGCGCAACTGTCCTCTGGTTTCTACGACCTGACCTCCAACACCTGGTTCATCCAGAACCTCTATGCGGGCAAAGCACAGCAGTACGCGATCGTCGATCGCTATAAGTCCTCCGAGTTTTCGCCAGCAGCCATGGCCGGCCGAGGCGTGCGCTAGAGCCTGATCGGGAGGGCCCATGAGCCCTCCCAGTTCGAAGCAGTTCGAGGTGAATGATGAGCAGATCGAGATGGACAAGTGGCCTTCTTTTGACCCTTGCCTTGCCCTTTTCATTAGCCACGCAAGCACAGCCGCTGGCTGTGGCTGGCGTGTTGCAAAGCCCTGCGATGCAGATATCGAATGCAGCGCATGCTGTTTTCAGCAGTGTCGTGTGTGCAGAGGACCGACTGGTTGCCGTGGGCGAGCGGGGGTTGATCCTGTTGTCGGATGACAATGGCCTGATCTGGCGTCAGGCCAGCGTGCCGGTTTCCGTAGGCTTGACGGCAGTGCAGTTCGTTGATGCACAACATGGCTGGGCAGTAGGCCACTCCGGTGTGGTGTTGTTTAGTGAGGATGGCGGTGAAAACTGGCGGGTGCAGCTCGAAGGGCAGCATGCTGCTGAGCTGGAATTGGTTGCGGCCCAGCAGGCGCTGGGCGTCACGGCGGATGTCGACTCGGCTCAGGCGCGTGTCGAGATGGCGCAGCGGCTGATGGATGAGGGGGCGGACAAGCCGTTCCTGAACCTGCACTTTACCGATCAACAACACGGCCTGGTCGTCGGCGCCTATGGTATGGCACTGCGTACTGTCGATGGTGGAAGGACTTGGCAGTCGGTGGCCGGCCAAATCGACAACCCGACAGGCTTGCATCTGTATGCGGTGGCTCAACAAGGCAGTGACTGGTACCTGGCCGGTGAGCAGGGTTTCCTGGCCCGCTCCAGCGATGATGGTCGGCACTTCGAGCAACTGCCCAGCCCCTATGAGGGCACGTTTTTTACGCTGGTACCGCGACAAGACGGTTCGCTGTTGCTAGGCGGACTGAAAGGCAATGCCTTCCTCATCCGCAGCGCTGGCAAGGTAATTGAACCGCTGGCAGTGCCCATGCCGGTTTCATTCAGCGATGGCACGCGCCTTAAAGATGGCCGTGTGCTGCTGGCCAATCAAGTGGGTGCCGTGTTCGTTCTGGGGGCTACCAGCCACCGTCTGCAGCAGCTGATCCCACCCCAAGGGCGGCCTCTTACCGGGCTGGCCCAGGCCGCGGACGGCAGCCTGGTCGCTGCTGGGCTGACCGGTCTGTCTCAGCTGTCTTCATCTGCTGCGAAGGTTTCGGAGTGATTTCATGACTTTCAATACGTCTGCCAGCCAGCAAGCCTTCGACCCGCGTTCCGGTTCGTTGATTGAGCGAGCCTTGTTCAATCACCGGCACTGGGTGCTGCTGGTCTGCCTGGTGAGCACGCTGCTGCTGGGCTGGCAATCGAGCCGCCTTGAGCTCAACGCTAGCTTCGAAAAAATGATTCCCACCGGGCACCCCTACATCGTCAACTATCTGGAGAACCAGAAGGAGTTGTCTGGTCTCGGCAACGCGCTGCGTATTGCTGTCGTCAATAAAAAAGGCGATATCTACGACGCCGACTACATGAAGACCCTGCAGGCGCTGAGCGATCAGATCTACCTGCTTCCCGGCGTTGACCGTGCGTTCATGAAGTCGTTGTGGACTCCCGCCACACGCTGGGTATCGGTGACCGAGGAGGGCCTGGACGGGGGGCCGGTGATTCCTGACCAATACGACGGCGGCCCTGACTCGCTGGCAGAACTGCGACGCAACGTGCAACTGTCCAACGAGATTGGCCAGTTGGTATCGTTCGATCAGCGCTCCAGCATTATCTACGTCCCTCTGTTGGCGACCACTGCCGACGGTCAGCCGCTGAACTATGCGCAACTATCCGCCCAAATCGAGGAACTGCGCAGCCGCTTTCAGAGCGACAGCACTGCTATTCACGTGACCGGGTTCGCCAAGAAGGTCGGCGACTTGATTGCCGGTCTGGAGCAAATTCTGCTGTTCTTCGCCGCCGCGATCCTGATCACCACGGTTGTGCTCTACAGCTATACCCGCTGCTTACGAAGCACACTGCTGGTGGTCATCTGCTCACTGGTGGCGGTGGTCTGGCAGCTTGGCCTGCTGCCCTTGCTGGGGTATGAGCTGGATCCGTACTCGGTGTTGGTGCCGTTCCTGGTGTTCGCGATTGGAATGAGCCATGGTGCGCAGAAGATGAACGGCATCATGCAGGACATCGGGCGGGGCATGCATCGCTTGGTGGCGGCACGTTTCACGTTCCGACGACTGTTCCTGGCCGGTCTTACTGCGCTGCTGTGCGATGCCGTGGGCTTCGCTGTGCTGATGATCATCAAGATCCAGGTGATTCAGGATCTCGCCATCATCGCCAGCTTGGGCGTCGCAGTGCTGATCTTCACCAACCTGATCCTCTTGCCGGTGCTGCTCTCCTATGTTGGGGTGAGCCCGAAGGCCGCGCAACTCAGCCTCAAGAGCGAGCGAGCCGAGCAGTGTGGCCAGGCACGGCACGCCTTCTGGCGCTTTCTCGATCTGTTCACCCGCCGTCCTTGGGCCGGCGTGTGCGTGGCAGTGAGCCTTGCATTGGCGGTGCTGGGCTTCATGGTCAGCCTGCACCTGAGCGTTGGCGATCTGGACCCAGGTGCCCCGGAACTGCGAGCCGATTCGCGCTATAACCAGGACGATGCTTTTCTCACCCGGCACTACGGCGCCAGTAGCGACTTGTTCGCGGTGATGGTCCATACACCGGCGGGCGCCTGTGCGCGGTACGACATCCTGCGCAAGGTCGACCAGTTGGACTGGCAGTTGCGCAGCCTGCAAGGCGTGGATTCGACCAATTCGCTGGCGTTGCTCAACCGTCGCATGCTGGTCGGCCTGTCCGAAGGCAGTCCGAAGTGGTACGAGCTGCAAAACAACCAGGCGACGCTGAACATGATCACCGCCAGCGCACCTCGAGGGCTTTACAACGAGGCGTGCAACCTGCTGACCCTGTATGTTTACCTCACCGACCACAAGGCCGAGACGCTGACTCGCCTGGTGGATCATGTCGAAGCCTTTGCTGCTGCCAACGACACTGAAGAAGTGCAGTTCATGCTCGCGGCTGGCAACGCGGGTATCGAAGCGGCCACCAATATTGTCGTGAAACAGGCCAACCGAGAGATGCTGTTCTGGGTCTACGGTGCGGTGATTCTGCTGTGCCTGATCACCTTCCGCTCCTGGCGCGCCACACTGTGCGCGGTGATCCCGCTGATGCTCACCTCGATCCTTTGCGAGGCGCTGATGGTCTGGCTAGGGATTGGTGTGAAGGTCGCCACGCTGCCGGTCATCGCCTTGGGCGTGGGCATCGGCGTGGACTACGCGCTGTATGTCATGAGCATCATGCTCGGCCATCTGCGCAAGGGGACAAGCCTTTCGCAGGCCTATTACCGTGCGCTGCTCTCTACCGGCAAGGTGGTCATGCTGACCGGCGTCACCCTGGCCATTGGTGTGGGTACATGGGCTTTCTCTCCGATCAAGTTCCAGGCCGACATGGGCATTCTTCTGGCGTTCATGTTCGTCTGGAACATGGTCGGTGCGCTGCTGTTGCTCCCGGCCCTGGCCTATTTCCTTCTTCCTGTCGGCAAGCGCAATGCCTGGTTGGTCGAGCATGCGGCCAATCATGAAGTACATGCCCAACCTGCAGATGCTGTCGCGCCTGCGCCGCGCGTAGCCCATGGCTGAACTCGACTTTCCAAAACAACAATAGGCATCGCCAATGAAACGACTGACCTTGCTGCTCAATAGCCTCCATGAGGGGCTCATCATTTACGGCGCCACGTTCTGGGGCATCCTGCCGCATGAGGTGAGCCATGAGCACTGATCGCCAAGCGGGGGGCGCGCAATCCGCGCTGCTGCTGTTCGGTAGCTGTCTGCCGGTATTGGGTGCGGTATTGATCGCTCCGATCCTGCCGCGTATGCAGGAGCATTTCGCCGACACGCCGAGCGTCGCGATTCTGACGCCCATCGCGTTGACCATTCCGGCGCTATTGATCGCATTGCTGGCGCCTTTTGCCGGAATGATTGCTGACCGTCTGGGGCGAAAACCCCTGCTGCTTGGTTCGCTCATGCTGTACACGCTTTGCGGTCTGTTGCCTTTGTGGCTGGAGTCGCTGCCGGCGATCGTCGCCAGCCGGGCCGGACTTGGCTTGGCGGAGGCCGGAATCATGACCTGCTGTACCGCACTGATGGGCGATTACTACCAGGGCTCACGACGTGAACGGCTGTTCGCGTTACAGATGGTCGCCACCTCGCTTTCGGCAGCGGTGTTCATCGCCTTGGGCGGGGCCTTGGGGCAGAACGATTGGCGCGTACCTTTCATGCTCTATGCCGTCGGATTGCTGCTACTGCCCGTTATGGCGCGGTGTCTCTGGGAGCCTAGCCACTTGGAACCACGCCCACATCATGCAGCGCCAGAGAGCTTTCCATGGAATGCGCTGTTGCCGCTTTACGCCTTGACCACCCTGGCCGGCATCAGCCTGTTCATCGTTCCGGTGCAGGCGGGCTATTTGCTCACCCTCCTGCATGTGGACTCGCCCCAGCAGATTGGCATGACCATGGGCGCGAACCAGCTTGGGGTGCTGATCGGCGCTCTGCTTTTCCGGCTGCTGACAGGGCTGCGCCGGCAGAACGTGTTGCTGCTGGCATTCGCCACCGCCGGGCTGGGTGGCTTGCTGATGGCGAAGGCGGGTAGCCATGGATGGGTAATCGTCGCCGTGCTGATCAATGGTCTAGGAGTTGGCCTGATGTTGCCGACCCTAATCACTTGGGTGATGAGCAAGGTTAGCTTTGCCCAGCGTGGCCGCGCGGCTGGTGGCTTTACCGCGGCGCTGTTCGCCGGTGAATTCATCAGCCCATTGGTGGTGGTTGCCTTCACAGGCGGCCAGCTTGCCGCCTTGCCGACGGTGCTGGCCTGGATCGCCATTGCGCAGTTCGCGCTGGCGCTGGTCTGCCTCGTTCTGCACCGCGTATTCCGCGCCTTGGCCGAACCGGCCCCCGCGCTTGCCTGATCTATTAGAGGTTGTCCATGACACATCTGCCGAATTCCGCGACGCTCGACAAACTGTTTTTGACGGCCCGCTCGCATAACCGATGGCAAGATCGCCCGGTGCCTACCGAGCTGCTACATCAGCTCTACCAGCTTGTGCGACAGGGCCCGACCAGTAACAACTGTTGCCCGGCGCGTTTTGTGTTCCTGTCCAGCCGTGAGGCCAGGCATAAGCTGCTGCCGGCGCTCAAGGGGCACAACGGTGAGAAGGTGCTGCAGGCACCTGTGACGGTCATCGTCGCCTGGGACAGTCGCTTCTTCGAGCACCTACCCGAGCTGTTTCCGATCTATGACGCCGCTGCTGTTTTTCGCGACGACCCCCAGGCGATCTTTGTCGCGGGCCTTCGAAACAGCAGCTTGCAGGGCGCCTACCTGATGCTTGCCGCCCGGGCACTGGGCCTGGATTGCGGGCCGATGTCCGGCTTCGATGCGGACCGGGTAGACGCCACCTTCTTCCCGGACGGACGCTGGCGCAGCAACTTCCTTTGCAGCCTGGGTTATGGCGATGCAGAGGGCTTGCGCCCGGCTGGGCCGCGACTGCCCTTCGAGCAAGTTTGTCAGGTGCTGTGAGTTCACGGCTTAGGAGTCTTCGTATGCAAACACTTCCTGCATTTCGGCGCATCGTCACAGGCCATGACGGCAACGGCCGCGCTGTAGTCGCCATGGCGGGTGAAACGCCCAATAACTTTCCGCTTAAGGCCGTGCCCGGCACGGTGTTCTACGAGGTATGGAGCAGCCACGACAGCCCAGTACCTTTGGACAATTCTGACGATCCCACGAATAAACCTTTGCAGCTCTGTCCCGCTGCATCAGGCAGTGTCATCCGGGTGGTCGACATTCCACCGGACAGCCTGCAGAACCAGGTTAGCGCCGAGGAGGCTGCCGCCGCGTTCGCCGAGATCGGTCAAGCGCAGGCCGGCACCGGCAAACCCGACTCCAAGCATAAGCTCATGCACCGCACCGAGACCTTGGACTACGGCATTGTCACCGAAGGCGAGGTCTGGCTGGTGCTCGACGGTGAGGATGTTCACCTCAAGCGCGGCGACATCGTGGTGCAGCGCGGTACCAATCATGCGTGGAGTAACCGTACCGAGCAGATGGCGCGCATGGTCTTCATCCTGCTCGATGGCCGCTATGCCGATGAATTAAGGGGGCTGGTCGAATGAAATTGGCAACGTTGAAAGACGGCACTCGTGATGGCCGTCTGCTGTTGGTCTCCCGCGATTTGACGCGCGCTGTGAGTGCCGCCGATCTCGCGCCGACTCTGCAGGCCGCTATCGACCATTGGTCGAGTGTGGAACACGCGCTGCAATGTCGCTATGACGCACTCAACCGCGGCGAAGCGCAGGACGCGTTCGACTTCGACCCTGGGCGAGTGATGGCACCGTTGCCGCGCGCCTGGCAATGGCTGGACGGGTCGTGCTTTCTCAGTCACAGCGAGCTGATGCAACGAGCGTTCAACCTCGATCCTATCGAGGGGGTAGCGCACACGCCGCTGATGTACCAAGGTGCTGGCGATGACTTCCTCGGTCCGCGTCAGGACATCTCTCTGCCCAGCGAGGCCCATGGTATCGACTTCGAGGGCGAGTTCGCCGTTCTGGTCGACGCGGTACCGATGGGTTGCACGGCCGAGCAGGCGCGCCAGCACATCAGACTGTTACTGCAGGTTAATGACGTCAGCCTGCGCGCACTGGCGCCGCGTGAGATGCGCACTGGCTTTGGCTTCGTCCAAGCCAAGTCGTCGTCCAGCTTTGCTCCGGTGGCGGTGACTCCCGACGAACTGGGTGCGAGCTGGTGCGATGCGCGCGTGCACCTACCGTTGCAGGTCGAGTGGAACGGTAAGTGGTTTGGGCATCCGCACGGCGGTGCCATGCACTTCGGCTTTGACCAGTTAATTGCCCATGCGGCGCTGACTCGCCGTCTGAGTGCCGGCACGCTAATCGGTTCCGGTACGGTCTCTAACCGTGACCGCAGCGTCGGCTCGGCCTGCATTTCCGAGCGTCGGGCCATCGAGATGATCGAGCAGGGTGCGCCACGCACGGGTTTCATGCGTTTCGGTGATCGCATCCGCATGGAGGCACGCTGTGCAGACGGCAGCCCATTGTTCGGCGCCTTGGACCAGCGCGTGGTGCAAGAGGCAACCCCATGCGAGTGATGATTACTGGTGCTAACGGGTTCGTCGGGCGCGAGCTCGTCCTGCGTTTGCTGGCAGATGGTGTGCTGCGTGGCCAGCCTGTGGAGGCTTTGCTGCTGCTGGATCGATCACTGGATGGCTTTCCCGAAGACAAGCGCATCCGCCGATACTGCGGCAGTGTGACCGATGCCGCCTTGATGCGCCGCGCGCTCGCTGACGGTATCGATGTCGTGTTTCACCTGGTCAGCGTGCCGGGCGGCGCTGCCGAGGCAAATTACGAGCTGGGCTATGAAGTGAACCTGAAAGCCAGCCTGGAATTGCTGCATCAGTTGCGTAATGCAGTCCGCCCGCCACGCATGGTTTACGCCAGCAGCATCGCGGTGTACGGCAGCGATCTTGCGCTGCGCATGGACGAGGCGTCCATCTGCTTGCCGCAGTTGTCCTACGCCAGTCACAAACTCATCGTGGAAACCCAGCTCGTCGACCTGGCTCGACGTGGCGAGGTAGATGGGATCGCGTTGCGCTTGCCCGGTATCGTGGCCCGTCCGCGCCAGTCACGTGGGCTCAAGTCAGCCTTCATGAGCGACCTGTTGCAGGCCTTTGCGGCGGGAGAGCCCTACGTGTGCCCAGTGTCGGCGCAGGCCACTGCCTGGTGGATGTCGGTTCGTTGCTGTGTGGACAACTTGGTGCACGCCGCTGAGCTGCAAGGTGAACTAACAAATCGGGTAGTCCAGTTGCCAGTGCTACAGCTATCAATCGAGCAAGTGCTTGATGCGCTGTCAACCTGCTTCGGCGAGCAGCAACGCACTCTGCTCAGCTTCGCTCCGGAGCCTGAACTGGAGGCACTGTTTGGCTGTTATCCACCGCTGCGTACACCACAGGCCAAGGCCATGGGGTTCCACCACGACGGCTCCGTGGCCGCTCTGCTGCGCAACGCCCTCAATCTGCCCTCGACGCCTCGAGCGCGTCGTTTCGTCCCTACTCTTGCAGGAATTTCATCATGAACCAGAAGAAGCGTCGCCTGGTAGATCTGTCAGTCACACTCGACAACAACCCCTACACCGATCCGCCGCCCTTGCTGCCCAAGATCGATTACATGGACCACCAGCAGGGCTGGCCAGAGATGGCGGCGATGTTCCCTGGCTTACGCAAGGACCAAATGCCGGGCGATGAGTCCTGGGCCGCCGAGCGGCTGGACATTACCACTCACAGCGGCACGCACATGGATGCGCCTTGGCATTACGCGTCGACCACAGATGGCGGCCAGCCCGCATTCGGTATCGATGAGCTGCCGCTGGAGTGGTGCTTGCAGCCAGGCGTCAAACTGGACTTCCGTCATCTTTCCGATGGCCATGTGGTGAGCGCAGCCCAGGTGGAGGCGGAGCTGGCGCGCATCGGGCATGATCTTCAACCGTTGGACATCGTGCTGGTCAACACGCGTGCTGGCAGTCTATTTGGTCAGCCAGGCTACTTGGAAGCTGGTGTAGGCATGGGGCGCGAAGCCACCCTGTATCTGCTGGAGCGCGGGGTGCGTGTGGTCGGAACCGATGCCTGGAGCTGGGACGCTCCGTTTAAATACACGCGTCAGCGTTTCGAAGAAACGGGTGATGCTTCGCTGATCTGGGAGGGTCACAAGGCCGGGCGAGAGATCGGCTACGGGCAGATGGAAAAACTCGCCAACTTGCAGAGTTTGCCGGCCAACGGCTTCCAGGTTTCCTGTTTCCCTTACAAGATCAGGCATGCCTCGGCGGGCTTCGTGCGCGCTGTGGCTATCTTTGAAGAATAAAAAGGAGTTTCTGTGCGCCTTTCTGCCTTGCTTACCGTCGCGATTTGCCTGGCAAGTGCCAGCGTCGTGGCCGCCGAACGTCCCAATATTCTGCTGATCGTCGCAGACGATCTCGGTTACTCCGATCTGGGGGCATTTGGTGGCGAGATCAAAACGCCTAATCTTGATCGGCTGGCCGCCAATGGCCTGCAACTGACCAGCATGTATGCGGCGCCGACCTGCTCCCCGACCCGAGCCATGCTGATGTCCGGAACGGACAACCATTTAGCAGGTCTGGGCACCATGGCCGAGGCTATCCAGCCGTTCCAGCGAGGCAAGCCGGGCTACGAGGGCTACCTCAACCAACAGGCACACTCCATCGCCGAGCTGCTGCGTGATGGTGGTTACCGCACCAGCATGGTGGGCAAATGGCACTTGGGCCTGCAGCCCGAACAAGGGCCAGATCGACGTGGCTTCGAGCAGTCGTTCACGTTGCTAGAGGGCGGTGGCGTGCACTTTAAACCCACCCCTGGATCCACAGCGAAGATTGAGCAGATTACCTACCGCGAGAACGGCCAGCCGGTGGAACTGCCGGAGGATTTCTATTCCACCGATTTCTATACCGATAAGCTGATCGACTACCTCAAGACTGGTGAGGGCAGCGACAAGCCATTCTTTGCTTATGCCGCCTATACCTCACCGCATTGGCCCCTGCAGGCGCCTGAGGCCTACCTCGACAAATACCGTGGTCGCTATGACGGCGGCTACGACGAAGTGCGGATGGCGCGTGTAGAGCGGATGAAAGAGAAGGGATTGTTGCCTGCTGATTTCCAGGCAGCGGCGCCTCTGCCAGTGACCCCGCTATTACCTGGTTGGCAACAGCTGAGTACGCAGCAGCGGCAGGTCGAGGTACGCAAGATGGAGATCTACGCTGCCATGGTGGACAACCTTGATCACAACATCGGACGGTTGCTCGACTACCTGCGTAAGAGCGGACAGCTTGACAATACCTTGATCGTCTTCATGTCTGACAACGGCGCCGCTGGGGAGCGCCATGAGCTGTTCTATCCGGCCGGCACAGATACCGACAATAGCCTGGAAAACCTGGGGCGGCGCGGTTCGCAGATCGACTATGGTCTACGTTGGGCCGAGGTCAGCGCTGCACCGATGCGCTTGTTCAAGGGCACCACCGCCGAGGGCGGCATCAGCGTTCCGGCCATCGTCCAGCTTCCCGCCAGCCTGCGGCGTCAAGGTCTGGAGCGCAGCATGGCACGCGTCGATGATCTAGCGCCGACCTTCCTCGCCCTGGCGTCGTTGCCTGATCCAGGCGATACCTATAGAGGCCAGGCCAAGCATCCCATCACGGGTCGCTCGATGCTGCCGATGCTACAGGGCAAAGCACGTGATGACGGAGTCATGGCGGGCGAATTGTTCGGCAGCCGCTACTACCGCGAAGGTAACTTGAAGTTGTTGGGCCTGGTCCCGTGGGCGAAGCCGGGGGAGGCGCCGCAGCCTCTACGTTGGCAACTTTTCGATCTCTCCCGCGATCGTGGCGAGCAACACGACTTGTCGGATAGCCAGCCGCAGACCATGGAACGTCTCAAGCTGGCCTGGCAAGTCTATGCACGCCAGGTAGGCGTGGTCGCGCCACCGCAAGCCGGCAAGCCATGAAGCGCTGGTTGGTCAGCAGTTTTATCCTGGCTGGCGTTTTATTGGCGGTTGCCGTCTTATGGCCACGTCCCGTGCCGGCGCTGGGTAGTCGCAGCTCGTGCGAGGCTTATGACGGCTTGCCCAACAGCTGGGGAAGCGATCCACTGGCCGGCATGGTCCGTATTAGCGGGGGGCGTTTCACGCCCGGCACCGAAGCGGGGTACACGGATGAACGCCCCTTGGGAGCGGTGGATGTGGGAGACTTCTGGATTGATCGGAGCGAGGTGACCCGCGCACAGTTCGGTGCCTTCGTGGCCGCTACTGGCTATGTCACCGAGGCCGAGCGAGCGGGCGTTGCCGCCGTGTTCAGGCCGTCACAGGAGGGGACTGAAGATACCAGCCCACTTAACTGGTGGAAGCTGGTCAAAGGGGCTGACTGGCGCCATCCCGATGGTCCCGATGCTCCATCTGCCGCCCTCGATGGGCGGCCCGTCACCTTGGTGACACTGGCTGACGCCCAGGCCTATGCAGACTGGCGCGGCAATCAGTTGCCCAGTGAGGCTGAATGGGAGTATGCCGCGCGTGCAGGTTCCCCCTCGCAACCGTTGGGCGAGCTACCGTTAGATGCCCACGGTAAGCCGGCTGCCAACTATTGGCAGGGCATATTTCCGCTGATGGATATTGGCGAAGACGGTTACACCGGTCTGGCCCCGGTCGGTTGTTTCGCCCCCAACGCCTTTGGTCTGTTCGACATGATTGGCAATGTTTGGGAGTGGACCACCGACACGCAGTGGGGGCCTTTGATGGGGCATGCCAATGGCGATCCCGGCCAGTTGCGTGCAATCACAGGTCGATCAGCCTCCAGGATCATCAAAGGTGGTTCTTATCTGTGCGCGGACAACTACTGTGCACGCTATCGCACGGCGGCACGGGAACGCCAGGAAGCTGATTTAGCGACCTCGCATGTAGGTTTTCGCACCATTCGCCATATCTATCCCTGATACACAACCGACGTGAGCGAAAACGATGTGTGTTCGTCGATAACGAAGCTGGCAGCGACAGTTTTAGTATCAGATCCACTATTGGGTCACGGTATGAGATCAGGCGTGAAGCAGCGCATCGAGCCTGCCCTGGTGGTCAAGGCAGGCCAGGTCGTCAAAACCGCCGACATGCACATCCCCTACGAATATCTGCGGTACGCTACGGCGCCGGGCTCGCTGCAGCATTTCCGCGAGGTGTTGCGGCGACTCTTCAATATTGATTTCGAGAGGATTAATCCCCTTGTTCGACAGCAGTCGCTTGGCACTTACGCAGTAAGGGCAGTGATGGGTGGTATAGATAGTCACTTGGCTCATGGCGGTTTACCTCAGTGTGCCGACGGCGGGAAGTCGATATCGGTCGTAGCGATGTTGTTCAGGTAGTTGGTCAGGGTCAGCAGTGCGACTTGCGCCACCACCTCCACGATCTTGCTATCGTCAAGGCCGGCCTCGCGCGCTGCAGCGACCTGCTCGTCACTCAATTGGCCGCGGCTTGCGGTGATCTGCTGTGCCAGCGCTGCGACCGCGCTGAGGGTGCCGCTACGGGCTTGGCTGATGGCTTCATCGCTCAAGCCCGCCTTGGCGCCAAAGAAGGTGTGTGCGGCCAGGCAGTAATCGCAACCGTTGATTTCCGAGGTCGCCAGGGCCACAACCTCGCGTTCGGCGGCGCTCAGTGAGCTTTTACCCAGGGCCTGTGCGAGGCCCAGGTAACCGTTGAGTGCGGCCGGGGAGTGGGCCAGGGTCCTGAATGCATTGGGAATGAAGCCGAGACCTTTTTGAATGCCTTCGAGGGCAGCGCGCGCGCCAGCAGGGGCTTGCTCCAGCGAGAGAGCGGCAATACGAGTCATGGTAGTTCTCCAGTAGGTTGATTAACCGGCTTGTCGATCAAGCTTGGCGTCCATACTAGGAGGGCTACCTTTCCTTTCGAGTTCGGATCGTCGAACATATGCAACAGATCGTCTAAATCTGAGCGAGCTATGGACCGACTATCGACGCTGCTCCAGCATTTCAACTTGCACGCTTCCACCTTTCACCAGGGTGGGCTTTGCGGAACAACCAGCCTTTATGGGCAGCACAGCGTCGGCCACGCCCATCTGCTGCGTTCGGGGCGCCTGGCCTTGAGGGGCAAGCGCGGCCAGCTGATTGAATTGACTGAACCCAGCCTGATTCTGGCCGTACGCCCGCAGGAGCATCAGTTGTCGGCGAGCGAAGCCGATGAAGCCGAGTTGGTGTGTGCCACCTTGCAATTCGATGGCGGTGCCAACAATCCGCTGACCCTGGCGTTGCCGGACTTCATCATCAAGCCGCTGCGCGAGTTGCAGGGCCTTGAAAGCACCCTCGACTGGCTGTTCGAAGAGGCCTTCGGCGACGAGTGCGGGCGGGATGTGATCCTCAATCGCCTGTTCGAGCTGATGATGATTCAGCTGCTTCGTCATCTGCTTGCCAGCCGCAGCATCGCCTCGGGGATGATGGCCGGGCTGGCCAACGCCCAGCTGTCCCGTGCGCTGGTTGCTATCCACAACGAGCCCCAGCAAAACTGGTCCGTGGCGGAGTTGGCGGATCGTGCCGGTATGTCACGCGCGAGCTTTGCTGCGCACTTTCGCGAGACCGTGGGCGCCACCCCTGCGGATTACCTGGCCAACTGGCGAATCAGCCTGACGCAGAAGCGTCTGCGCGAAGGCCGCCCCATAGCCCTGATCGCCGATGAGGTGGGCTACGAAAGTCCGTCTGCGCTGGCCCGCACCTTTCGTCGCAAGGTGGGCGCAAGCCCGAGGGAATGGCTGCAGCAGAACACGGCATGATACCTGACAGGTCTGCCCGTCACGCCAATGCGCGCGGACCTGCGCCCCGCTTGGGAGCAGCTACAAATGCTCCCGGAGAAAATCGACGAACGCCATCGTCCGAGCCGAGCGTCGTCGCTCGCGACTGAACACGGCGCTGACTGGCAGCGCGGTGGTCTGATAATCGTCGAGCACGCTGCGCACGTTGCCCTGCTGGACGTCTGCTGCGAACAGCCATTCCGGAGAGAGGGAAACGCCCAGGCCGGCCAGGACCATCTCACGTATGGCTTCGCTGCTGTTGCTGGTGACGTTGCCCTTGATGGTGACATCGAGCCCTTGCGCACCGTGGGTGAAGTGCCAGCGATCGTAATGCTCTAGCAGGGTGAAGGCGATGCAGTTGTGGTTTGCCAGGTCGGCGGGCTTGCCTGGCAGGCCGTGGCGATCCAGATAGGTGGGCGCGGCATAGACCCGCCGCGTGCTGGAGCCCAGAGAAACGGCCACCAGCCCCTCGCTCTTCACTACCCCGATGCGGATCGCCAGGTCGATGTTTTCCTTGAGCAGATCCTCGTTGTGATCGCTCAGGCGCAAGTCGATCCGCACATCGGGATGGCGCTGCAGAAAGGCCCCAAGCAGCGGCGCTATGCACAACCTTCCGTAGGTGACCGGTGCGGCGATTCGCAGGGGACCGGCAATTTGCTCCTGGCCGCTGGCGAAGCTGCGGGTGGCGCTGTCGAGCTGGCCGAGAATGTCCTGGCAGTGCCTGTAAAAGCCTTGCCCCTGGTCGGTCAAGGCCAAAAGCCGGGTGCTGCGGGTGAACACGGCCCCACCCAGATACTGCTCCAGCGCACGGATCTGCTTGCTCACCGCAGGCTGCCCGATGTTCAGTTCGCGCCGACCGCCGAGAACGAGCCACGCTCCACGACGCGCACGAAGATGCGCATGCTGTCGAACAGATCCATCGACATTAGGCCTCTTTAAGGAATGAGTGATATGCAAATTTTGTTTCTTATCAGAATGGATAAGACGGAGCAATATGTAAGCGTCCACTCATTCAGAGGTGCCCGTCATGAATCAGACCATGCTTGCCGCTATCGCCGAATCCGCCCAGTCCCCGCTGGCCGTCCGCCACATGGCTCGCCCTGTTCCCGGTAAGGGGCAGGTCTTGGTCAAGGTTCACGCCGCGGGGGTCAACCCACTCGATACCAAGATCGCCACTGGCGCGGGAACACACGCCCGCCAGGCACTGCCGGCGGTGCTCGGTCTGGACCTGGCCGGCACGGTCGTCGAGTTGGGCGAGGCGGTCGAGGGCTTCACGCCCGGCCAGGAGGTCTTCGGCATGGCCGGCGGGATTGGCGGAGCGCAAGGCACCATGGCCGAGTACATCGCCGTGGATGCCCGATTGATCGCGGCAAAGCCACATGTGCTCAACATGCGTGAGGCCGCCGCTTTGCCTTTGGTCTTCATCACCGCCTGGGAAGGCTTGGTGGATCGCGCCAATGTCCATGCCGGCCAGCGGGTGCTGATCCATGGCGGTGCGGGAGGGGTCGGCCAAGTCGCGGTGCAACTGGCCAAGGCGCGCGCTGCCGAAGTCTACGCCACCGGTTCGGCGGCGAATCTCGACTTCATTCGCTCGCTGGGCGCCACGGCAATCGACTACCAGACGCAAAGCGTGGAGGCCTATGTCGAGCAGTACACGGCCGGCGAGGGGTTCGACATCGTTTATGACACCGTGGGTGGCAGCACGCTGGATGCGTCCTTCCAGGCCGTGAAGCCCTATACCGGACACGTACTGAGTTGCCTCGGCTGGGGCCAGCACAGCCTCGCGCCGCTATCGTTCAAAAGCGCCACCTATTCGGGCGTGTTCACCCTGACGCCGTTGCTCACCGGCACAGGGCGCGACCACCATGGGGACATCCTGCGCGAGGCGGCTTTGCTGGCCAATTCCGGGCAGCTGACCATTCGAGTCGATCAGCAGCACTTTGCGCTGACAGAGGTCAACGAGGCATTTCGCCAGGTCGCAGGAGGTCGCAGCAAGGGCAAAACGGTCATTCAATTGGTGAGTGAATAGGCCTTGGTGTTCTAGGGCTCCATCCGTACAAACAGCTAGGTGCGTCCGCTTCTGGCTCATAGCCGCCCTTCGCGAATGGCAGCTATGGGTCCAGGCTGTGTGAAAACGCCCACGGTTGTCTAACCTTCTGACCGTCGTGATCGTGGCGGGGGAAATCATGAAGCGGTTCATCGAAGGTGAGGCTCGGACGCAGGTCACATTGCTGCCGGAGTGCCTAGACGACTACATCAGCGATGAAAACCCAGTGCGAGTGGTCGATGTCTTCGTCGATGAACTCGACCTGGGCGCGCTCGGTTTCGCAGGCGTCGATTCGGCAGCAACTAGTCGCCCTGCCTACCATCCAGCGGTCCTGCTGAAGATCTACATCTACGGCTACCTAAACCGCATTCAGTCCAGCCGCCGGCTTGAGCGTGAAGCTGAACGCAATGTCGAGTTGATGTGGCTCACTGGGCGTCTGGCTCCAGATTTCAAAACCATTGCCGACTTTCGTAAGGACAACGGTAAAGCCATTCGTAGCGTCTGCCGTCAGTTCGTGATGCTCTGTCGTAACCTCAATCTTTTCTCTGAGTCGATCGTTGCCATCGACGGCAGTAAGTTCAAAGCAGTGAACAATCGCGACCGTAACTTCACCCAGGCCAAAGTGAAGGCTCGCATGCAGCAAATCGAGCAGAGCATTGAGCGCTATCTGACAGCGATGGATTCGGCAGACCGGGCAATGCCGGAGGTGGCCGTAGCCAAGGCCGAGCGACTGAAAGAGAAGATCGATACGCTGAAGCAACAGATGCAGAAGCTCAAAGACATCGAAGCGCAGCTACTCCAAAGCCCAGACAAACAAATCTCTCTCACAGATCCCGATGCCCGCTCGATGTCAGTTGGGGGCAGTGGGACCGTTGGCTATAACGTACAAACTGCCGTTGACGACCAGCACCATCTGATCGTCGCGCATGAAGTGACGAATGTCGGTCATGATCGCGGACAATTGAGCAACATAGCGAAGCAAGCGCGCGACCAAATCGGTGCTGAATCGCTGACGGTCGTTGCTGACAGGGGCTATTACACAGGTACGGAAATCGTTGCATGCGAGCAAGCTGGAATCTCGCCCTTCGTACCGAAGCCACTGACCTCTAGCAGCAAAGCCGAAGGTCGATTTGGCAAGCAAGATTTCCTGTACGTCTCGACATCAGATGAGTTTCGATGCCCTGCGGGGCAGGTCCTGACCAAGCGTTACTCAACATGGGAAGACAGGATGCTGATGCATGTTTATTGGTTCTCGGGCTGCCAGTCCTGCACGATGCACCAGCAATGTACGACGGGCAAAGAGCGGCGGTTGAAACGCTGGGAACATGAAGCGGTCCTCGACTCGATGCAGGTTCAACTGGAGCACGATCCTGGGAAAATGAAGGTGCGCCGCCAAACCGTTGAGCATCCGTTCGGAACGTTCAAGTACTGGATGGGGGCTACCCACTTCCTGACCAGGACCCTGCCACGAGTCAGTACTGAAATGAGCCTGCATGTGCTCGCTTACAACCTCAAGCGAATGATGAGTATCTTGGGAATCAAGGGGCTGCTGGAGGCGATCAAGGCGTGAACTGTCCTACTGAGGCGCCGGTATGCATGCCCAAAAGACCTCAAGAACGGCTCACATCGTCACATGCCCCCAGCACGGCGTTTTGAGCTAAACCGCGCAATTTCTTGCCAGTTTGGCAAGCCTCTCTAGATCCTCGCGCCCTTCAAAGCATTTCGCGTGTTTTCACACAGCCTGGGTCGATAGCGGACAGTCAAAGGTATTTTTTGAAGGTTGTAGCGGTGATTGCCACCATCCACCCAAGCAACGCAGCGCATGGCAATAGTACCCAATTGGGATTCACAGAGGTGGGAAGGGAGAGGTAGATCACCCAAGGGCTTACCATCAATGGCAACAATGTCCGCTTTGCTCGGTGGTAGATATAGCTGCTCTCGCGATCGGCGCTGAATTTGCGAAGGTCGCGGCGCATCAACCCATCGACAGCGCCGGTGATGACGGCGAGCAGGAATAGTGGTGTGGCTAGGGTGAGGACGGCGAGGCGCACGACGAAGGTGAATACGGTGAATAGGGCGGCCAATAAGTACTCCTGCAGCACGACATAGGCTTGAGCAAACTGGCTTTGCACCGACACTTCATGATTCAGGAGCTTCAAATGGGTGTCAGATTGCGCCCAGCCGGAGCGGACCACGACCCATTCGTTCAGGTGCTGAATGACTTTAGCGGTGGCTTGCGCAGGTTCCTCCACGAGCAGCGAGTTTTTGAAGTGATCGCTGAGCCATCCCAGCTCCCTCACCCACATGGCATGGCTGTGATGCCAGCCCTGCTCGGGCCAGAACCACAGCATGCCCACGAACTCCAGCAAGATGGAGAAGATCAGCGAAGCGAACAGCAATCCGAGGAGCCGCAGGCAAAGCTCAAGCGTGCCGAAGATCAGTCCCGGACGTTTTTGCGTAGGAGGTTGGCTGACTGGAGTGGTCGGCATAGGGGAACTCCGCAGTACTCGCTCGCTTACGGCGCGTGCCGGCGCCCTGGTGGAGGCATCTCAGGATCGAAATCGGCCGTGGGTGCACCTCCCGCGCTACTCCACCAACTCCCCGCGTTGGCGTTGTAGGATTCGCGCATGCGCGCAGCCAGGGTCTGCAGATCCGCAGGCATCGCATCGTCGCTGGCTGGCTTCGGTAGTGGCATGCGCACCTTCCACAGCTGGCCGCCTTCCTGGAACGAGAACATCTGCCCCTTGGGCAAGGCGATGATGTGCGCAGGTTCGATCAGCGGTACAGCAGTGGTGGTGACCCGATCCTGCGAGGAGGAGGTGAAGTCGGTGCGGGCATCCGGATCGGCGGTGTCCGTCGCCCCGGAGACCAAGGTGCGTGTTTGCACGTTGACCTTGGGCAATTGATTGGTCAGCAGCTCCGCGGTCGCAGTTTCCCGTACGCGCAGCATCTGCAAGGTGTTGAAGTTGCCGATGACCTGGCCGGCCTTGGCCCGGTTGCCGATACGTGCCTCGATGTCGCTCAAGGTCTGGGTGTAGGCGGTGACTTGGATACCGGCACCGCCGCCCTTGTTAATCAGCGGGATGAACTCGTCGCCCATCAGCTCGTTGAACTCGTCGGCGTGCAGGTTGATCGGTACTTTGTCCGCCGCGCTGGAGGAGCCAGGCAGTCCGTGGTCGATGCCGTGTTTGTAGATGTGGCCGGCAACCGAGACCAGGTCGGCGAAC
Source organism: Pseudomonas sp. B5(2017) (assembly GCF_002112825.1). Taxonomy (NCBI): domain Bacteria; kingdom Pseudomonadati; phylum Pseudomonadota; class Gammaproteobacteria; order Pseudomonadales; family Pseudomonadaceae; genus Pseudomonas; species Pseudomonas sp. B5(2017). The sequence goes on along the minus strand of NZ_NEIR01000003.1, from coordinate 263,875 downwards.
ATCGAGTTACCAACCGCAGCGGCCACCTCCGCATCCGACAACGCATCCAGGCCGACGTAGACGATGCCGTGTTTGCGGATGACCTGTAGCCAGTCGAAGATCGGCCGCGGGTCGTCCAGGTCGGAATAGTTCGGGGCCAGCAGTTGCGCGGTCTTGCCGCTGGTGAGCTTTTCCAGCAGCGGCAGCAGCGACGCCACGATCTTGTCGAAATAGGTGCGGTCGTAGCGCACGGCCGAGCGTAGGCCGTCCATGACGGGGTCGAAAATGCGCTTGGCGGTCAGGTACTGCTCAATGGCAACGACGCGCTTTTCCCGGCCAACCATGTGTCGCGGGATGTTCTTCTCGTTCAAGCGGCCTTCAATCTGCACGATCGCTTCCCAGGCCAGCGGATCATGGCGGGCGAAGAAGTGCTGGGCATACTCGATAAACAGCGCATCGATGTTCACCACATGGCGCTGGATCTGCAGGTAGTCCGGGCGGCGTCCGAGCTCAATCAGCGCCCTCGCGATGATGTTGACGAAGCGCCAAGCAAACTCGCGAAAAGCCGCCGAGTTGCCTTCACCGCTCAACTGGCCGGCGATCCGGGTAGCGACTTCCGAAATGCGCCCGAAGCGGCCGATGGCGTTGTAGCGTGCGGAGATCTCCGGCCAGCCCAGGTGGAACACATAGAACTCGTGCTCACGGCCGGCCCGCCGCGCTTCGACGTACATGCGCTTAAGCAGGTCGGCATCGCCTTTGGGGTCGAAGACGATGACCACTTCCTGGCTCGGTCGGTGAATGTCCTGTGTGATATACACCTCGGCCAGTCGCGTCTTGCCGACCCGCGTGGTGCCCAGCACCAGGGTATGTCCAACGCGTTCGCCGAGTGGCAGGCTGGCTTCCTGTTCCTTCGGTTCGACGCCGTGCAGCAATGGCGAGCCTCCCACCGGCGGTAACGGACGCACCGGGTTGAATGGGCTGTCCCAGGACGTAAGACGAGGTAGCAGCGACAGCCCCGGCGGAGCCTTCTCCAGCAGCTGCTCCATGCGTCGCGCCCACTGGTGGGCAGCCGACTGGTTGACATAGTACGCCAGCGCCGGGTCCTGAGCTTCGAGCAGGCGCTGCGTATGCAGGCGAGTCCAGCGGAAACCGCGGCCCATGAACAGACGCTTGCCGCTCACCGGGATCTGCCGGCTGGTCAGCGAGTAGCGCGGCAGGCGGCGGATATTGCGCCGGTAACGCAGGACGATCCGCGCTTCGTTGAGCCGCTTCAGGCCGAACGCGGTGTACGCCAGGGCCATACCTGTCCCTACCTCAGGCGACAGTGCCACGGCCCAGGGCGAATGCAGGCACAGCGCACCGGCGCCAGCGCAGATGCCCACGGTATAGAGTTCCACCGCCGGTCGCAGCAGGGATTCCATAGCATGCTCGCCCATGAAGTACCCTCACTGTTGCAGGCCGGTGGGCGTAATCAGCACTGGGTAGTGCTCCAGCTCCAACCGTTCGGCGATGTCGTCACCACTGACTGGCCAGATATTCAGCCCGGGCGCTGCCGCGTGGATGCGACGCAGCGCCTGCACATCGTCTACCTCTACCGCTAATCCGTTGGCGCCCAAGTCTTGCAGCGCCTGGGAGTGCCGCGACAGCCACTCCAGGGAAGCAGCGTCCTGCCCAACCAGGAATAGCGGCGTCATGCCGGGCAGGCTCAATGTCCTGGGTGGCACGGCGCCAGGGGAGAGTCGAGCGCTGCGCACCGGCAGCACCCAATTCAGCGTGGTGGGGGCGGGTGGACTGCTGGGCTCAGCGCCCGCGGCAAGCGACAGCCACGGGCAGAGGGCCAGGGCCACCCAGCGCAAACAGCTCATGGCAGTGACCCTCCTGGAGCCGTCGCGACCGGCTGGACGCGCTGCCAGTGACGGCTGAACTGGCGGCGGTAGCGGGCCGCTGGGGGACCACCGGCAGGCCGGTGATAGCGGCCGGCGGCAATAACCCAGTCACCGGTGTCGGTATAGTGCGCGCGCAACAGCTTGGCGGTGACCGCGAGGTTGGCGCGGGGATCGAGGGCATCGCAGGCGCTGAGGTAGCGGTCTGGGTGATAACCCAGGTTGGTCTGTCCCAGCCCGACATCGATACGCTTGGGATCGTGGCGACTGAGTGCTTCTCTGAGTGCGGCACACGCCTCGTCGCGTCGAGCAAACCGCAGCGGTGACCCAGCGACATTCAGGGTCCAGGGCCAGGGCATGAGGTGACCGCGCAGCGGCGTGCCACTTTCCTGGAGAGCAATGGCGAACAGCACCGAGGCGGGGATACCGGCGCGCGCAGCCGCCAATTGATACGCCGGCGGCGGCAAAATACCTGCGTGAGCGGCGGTGGCGCCGACCATCGCCAGGGCGAGAATCAGTCGACGCGCTGCCATTTTCCGTCCACCTGCTGATAGCGGGCTGGCAAAGGACGGCTGGCGCCCAGAGCAAACCAGCGGCCGCGGTCATGGTTCAAGGTGACCTGGCCGCCGCTGACCTGGGCGGCAGTGATGCCTGCGCCCTGAGCCCATTGGCGCAGTCGCGCGTCGTTGCCTTGGCTGCCGACCAGATACACATCCAGCCGCGCACCGGCCTGTAGCCATTGCTGGAGGCTGCTCACACAGGCTGTGCAGTGGTCTTCCACGAACAGCGCCGTGCGGCTGCGGCTCGAGGGGCCGGGATCGTCGCTCATCCCCTGCACAGGCTGCAGACCCGGGAACAGCCGCGCCCAGGCGGCGGAGTAGGCTTTCTGATAGGCCAGTTCGCGCTCGGCACGCCTGGCTTCCAGACGAGCCTGCAGCTCGGCGTAGCGCTGCCGCTCCTGATCCGAGTTGGCCTCGACACCCAGGGTGGTGAGCGGGTCAAGTTGCGGCGACCAGTAATGGCGGGGGCCGGTCTGCAGGCGCTCAAAGGTGGCCCATTCTTCATCCGTCAGGCCCCAGGCCTTGGCCTGGTCTGCTGCAGACGCCTGCCGTACCAGCGGCGACTGTTCGCTCAACTGCACCTGAGCGTCGACATGCTTGACGACACTCGAGCCCTGATCGGCGAACACGTAAGCCGGCAACAGGATGAGCGCAACCGCGGAGAACCTATACACGGTCACCTCCTCACGGGATGGGAAGGGTGCGATCGCCATGGCCCGGGACGTGGAACACGGCCTGGCCTTCGCGAATCGCCCGTAGCTGCCAGCCGTTCAAGCTGTCGCCGAGCTGGAGCAGGTGCACGGTGGATAGTGCGTGGGCGCCGGCAGGCAGGGCGGCCACGAACCGGATGCTGCCGCGCGTCTCAATACCCTGCAGGGTGAAGGGCGGCTGCGGTGCCTTTGCTTTTGATTTTTCGCGGATGGAGGCAGATTGGGATGCGGCGGTAGCTTCTGGCACCTTAGGAGCGGTCGACAGCTTCTCGAGTGCCACTTCTGCCGCGCCCATGCGTTGTTCCAAAGCGGTCAGATCGGCGCTGCTCGGTCCTGGCGGTACCGCCTGCAGGACCCTGACGGACGCCGCTAACTCATCGAGTTGCTGGCCGAGCGTTGCCTGCGCACTGGTGTGCTGGTGCTGGGCGTCTTTCAGGGCCGCGACTTGTGGCGACAGCGTGGACAGCGTGGTGCGCAATTCCCCGATATCGCGACGCAGTGACGGGCCTGGGTCAGCCGGCGCATTGCGTGCGGCGGTCTGCAGTTCAGCCAGTTGCTGGTGCTGGTTGTAGGTTTCGGCCGCGAGAACAGCAGCCCCCAGGCATAGCGCGCCGATCACCAAGGCCTGAAAATGGTGAACCTTCATGGTGCGGTCTCCAGTGTCGAGAAGGGTGGTTCGGGCGGGGGCAGGCGCAGGGCGTAGCACACGCTCCGCTCGACTGGATCAATGTCGAGCCGCCAGGCTGGGCCGCCGATGATGGTCAAGGCATCCAGCAGTGAGATCGGCCCGAGGTCGTGATGCACGGCCGGCAAGAGGCGGTGGTACAACCGCGCCACGGCAGGGTTATCGGGACAGAGGGAGTAGCCCGAATGCTGCAGCACGTGGCGCAACGCTTCACCGACCGTCGCGTGCAGCGCAGGGGCGATCTGGACGTTGATCAGCTGATACAGCGGTTGGCGCTGCTCCAGCGTTGGCCGCGTGCTTGCCAGGGTGTAGCGGTCCTGTCGGACCCAGGTGGGTACCGGGGACTTTGGCTTGAGCACTGAGGGCGTGGCAAGTGCGGATGATGCAGGGGTGGGCACCGATGGCGGGGTGCTGCAGCCCAGCAACGTGAGCGTCAGTCCGAACGTGAAGAGCGTGGGGGGGTGCATGACCAGGCCTCGACAAAAGATGCCGACACCTTGTCGAAAATCCAGGACGCGCCCCCACTGAAAAATCGAATCTCGCCGACCGGATTATGCTGGCGCAACCATGGAAAAGGCGCCCGGAGGCGCCTTGAGGTCAATCGTCGGTGAACATGGGTAACTCGGAAAGTGGCGTCGCATCGGGGTCAAAAATCAGGATGCGGGTGTCGGCTTCACCGGCCAGTAATAGCAGGCGCCGCAGCACCGGTGGTACATGATCTGCCCGCAGGCGAGCGGTCACTTCCCCAGTGCTGAAGTAGCTGCCGCCCGCGGCAATGTTTCTGAGCCAGGGCGTCGAATACAGCTTGCAGCCCACCGCGTTGTTGCTGCTCAGCTCGAAGCACTCGAAGAAACCCGACGGTGAACGACACCAGGCGCACACCTGTAGGTACTCGAACTCTTCTGCAGGCAGGTGCGCACTGCTGATCTCCCAACTGCGGCTGTAGTGCCCGGTAGCAAAGGACAGCTGCTCGATCAGATGCTGAGCAGCTTCCTCACTGGGGAGATCGCTGACGTGCTGCCGGCGGCCATGATGCAGCCCTGTGACCTGATAGAGCACCTGGCTGACGGTGCCATCGGCAGGGCACGGCATACGGACAAACTCGGGCACGCTTTCGCCGTCGGTGATCACTGCGAAGTCATCATCGAACAGGCACGGCCGGAAATTGATGCCATCATCCGGTAGGTCATGCAGCGCAGGGTGAAGGGATCGGTAGCAGGGAGGGCAATCGTCGGCGTAGCTGATCTGCACCACACGTTCGTAGCTCAGGTCCTGGAAGCCGCGGAGGAAGGGATTGGGAAGATTGGACATGATGGCGCTCCAAAATGCAAAGTCACCCCGTACAGGCGGTGACCCTCCAAGTGGTGGGGATGATCAGATCCAGCCGTAATCGGCCAGCGATAGCGGCGTGCCTTCACCCACGATGATGTGGTCCAGCACGTGTACCTCAACCAGGGCCAAGGCCTCGATCAGGCGATTAGTGAGCACCCGATCGGCGCCGCTCGGTTCCGAGCAGCCGGAGGGGTGGTTGTGGCTGAAAATCACCGCTGCGGCGTTGTGCTCAAGCGCCTTAACGACGACCTGGCGCGGGTACACGGAGGCACCGTCGATGCTGCCAGTGAAGAGGATGTCGAAGCTGAGCACGCGGTGACGCGAGTCCAGGCAGAGCAGCGCAAATACCTCATGGTGATAGGGTGCAAGCTGCAATTTTAGATAGGACGCTGCATCGGATGGTGAGATCAGTTGCTCGCCGCGCTGGAAATAACGTTGATCCAGCAACTCCAGCGCTTCGCTCAGCAGCGCATCCTCGCGGGCACGCTGGGCCAATGCAGGGTCGAGACGCTCGACTTGGTTCTGAGCAGTGTTCATGGGCAATTCCTCGTGGGAGACGGAGCGCCCCCTGGAGGAGTGCCCCAGGCAGATGAGAGAGAGGTGAGTTACAGCCGTGTAAAACGGTGACGTGCGCCGTGCAGCGGGCTGTGGCAGCCTTCGCACGGGTGGGTGGAAAAGGCCTGAATGCCTGCGCCGCTGTGCGGATTGAAATCGGCGCTTAGGGGCAGCAAGGCCTGCAGACCGGTGCGCATATGGGAGATGCGTTGCTCGACTTCAGCCTCGCTGTAGTACAGCGACAGTGCGCTGAAGTCGTCGTAGGCAACCGCCTGCAGGCAGTCCTCACAGAGCCAGAAGCTTTCCATGGCGACCTCCGACGTGAATGCAACAGGCGCTCCTGGGAGCGCCTGTTGCTGAGGGGTCAAACTGCCTCAGGCAGACTGACGGGCAGCGGTGGGTTTGCGCGCGGCGGTCGGGGTTGGCTGACCTTGATCGGAGTCACCGTCAGTGTCTGCCTTATCTCCATCCGTCTCCGCGTGCTCAGCTCCCTCAGCAGCGGCGGCAGCGTCGGTGCGGGCGGGCGCACGGTAGCTGAACTGGCCATCGACCTTGATCCACTCGATGAAGATCAAACGGCCTTTGAGGCTGGCGCCGGGTTGCCCCTTGCGTTCGCCTTTCTCGTACAGGAACGGATCGACCCAAAGATCACCGATGCGAAACGCGATGAGAACCTTGCGTTTCGCGCGGACGTCTTCCAGGTGCTCACGGATCAGCCGGTCGGCTTCGCCGCTCGCGACTTTGCAATCGAAGCGGGTGTACTCGACGTCGTCCGAGGCACCGTGCAAGGCCGCGATGTCACAGGCCATGATCGCTTGCCCACGGCGAACCGGGACTTCGCGAACACGGTTCAGGTAACCGATGCCTTGGGTGTGCAGATTGAAGTAGGTGGTGGGGGCGTTATTGCTTGCAGTAGTCATGATGGAGCTCCTGTTTAGCAGAAACGCGGACATCCACCGGCCCTGGCGGCTGGTGAGTTCCGCAAGGGTGAGGTGCAAAAACGTGATCGGTGTGGAGGGCGCTCATCATCGATGGGGCGATGACCGTGCGATCTGCCGAGCGCGAGTCGCACTTGGGGAGAACCACCCGAAGCGGGCGTAGCCTTGAAGGTCCTAGCTACCTGGGTGCTGTCAACGACAGCGGAGTGCAACTCATCTATAAAACGCTGCCAAAGGCGTGTCAACTGAGGAATGTAGGTGGTCTGGCGGAGCGGAAACGGGTGGTTTTCAGTGGATTTTCAGCGGCGAAAAAATAGCCCGACGGTCATCAGGCTAAGAAGAGTTGGACCACCTTTGACCCGGCGATGCGGCATCGGAATTCGTCGCTAAATCTCCGCTGCCGATCCACCTGGATCAACCGACCCTTGTCGTGGCCTGGGTCGGAATCAACTGGCACGCATCCGCGCACAAAAGGTGCCCAGTATTTCGCCGGCGGGCACCGGGGCTGAGCATCGTCGCCGAAGCGGATGACCCGTTCAGCCTGGTGCAAGCTGCATGGGTCATCCGCCTAGAGGACTTGGAACGCTGAGAAGGCCTCCGAAGAGGTGGTGAGGGTGGCTCCGAACTCAACGAGTCTGACCGAACTGCCCGGAGCTAATCGGTCTGTGGGGCGCCAAGCGGCGAGGGGCCTGATCACTAAACCAGCGCTGCGGGGTGCCGTCAAGTCATGCTTTTTTTGCCCGCTTGGGTTTCGCCACCGGCTTTGTGCCCTTGCATTCCGGATAGCGGATGCAAGACCAGAAGCTGCCGCTACGGCCTTTGCGCTGACGCATGGCGCTGCGGCATACCGGACAGAAGGGACCCTTGCTGGGTGGTGTGCGCAGCGTGAGCGAGGCGTTACTGCGCACCAATCGGGTGAGCCACTCCGCCTGCTTGGCGAGAAAGCTCTCGATGCTCAACTGGCCGGATTCGATGCGGTCCAGAGCCTGTTCCCACAGCGCCGTCATCACCGGGTCGGCCACTTCCGGCGGCACCGCTTCGATCAGCGTATGAGCCGCGGCCGAGGCGGCGAGGGTGCGTTTCTTTTTAGTCAAGTAACCATGGTCGATAAGACCCTGGATGATCGCCGCGCGGGTGGCTTCGGTGCCGAGGCCGCAGCTGTCCTTGAGCTTCTGTTTGAGCCGCGGGTCGCTCACCTGGTTGGCGATTGTCTTCATCGCCTTGACCAGCGTGCCTTCGGTATAGGCTTTCGGCGGCTGCGTGCGCTGGGCAATGGCAGCAGCGTCGGTCAGCGCCACCGAAGCGGACTCGCGGAGTGTGGGCAGGCGTTGAGTCTGTTCGCCGGGCTCATTGCCGTGGGTTTCGCTGATCACCGCTTTCCAGCCGCGGGCCAGGATCTGCTTGCTGCGCGCGAGTAGTGGGTCGGCTTGGCACTGCAGCAGCACCTGGGTCTTCAGGTACTCATGCTCAGGGAGAAACTGCGCGAGGTAACGGTCGCGTATCAGTGCATAGACCGACCGTTCAGACTCGGAAAGCTGCGTCAGGTCGAGCGTGATCGCGGTAGGAATGATGCCGTGGTGCGCGGTGATCTTGCTGCTGTTCCAGGCGCGGGAGCGGCGGCAGGGGTCGATCTCCTTAATCGCCTGCCCCAGTGAAGGGCTGGCGGCGACCAGGGCATGGAGGATGCGCGGCACGTCATCGAGCATGGTCTCGGGGAGATAGCCGCAATCGGTACGCGGGTAGGTCGTGGCTTTGTGGGTTTCGTACAGGGCCTGGGCGACCCCCAGCGTTTCCTGGGCACCAAGCCCGAGTTTGGCCGAGCAAACCTCCTGTAGCGTGCCTAGGTCGAACGGCAGCGGCGGGCCCTCACGGACCTGTTCGACCTCGATACTCTGAACACGGGCCGTCCGTTGTTGGCACAGGCGCAGTGCGGTTTGCTTCGCGGCCGCTTCATCGAGGCAGCGGCCAGCGTCATCGCAGACCGTCGCCGGCGGTTGCCAGCAAGCTTTGAAAGTGACGCCGTCAGCTTCCAACAGGGCGTCAACTCTCCAGAAGGGCTGCGGCACAAAGCTGGCGATTGCCCGGTCGCGCTCGACCACCAGGCGCAAGGTGGGGGTCTGTACGCGGCCCACCGGCAGTAACCCATCAAAGCCGGCGCGGCGGCCGAGCAGGGTGAACAGTCGGCTCAGGTTGATGCCCACCAACCAGTCGGCGCGGGAGCGGGCCAGCGCACAGTGATACAGCGGCAAGGTCTGTTCACCCGGACGCAAGCTGGCCAGCGCTCGGCGAATCGAAGCTTCATCCAAGGCGGACAGCCACAGGCGCAGGATCGGCCCCTGGTACTGACAGCGCTCGAGAATCTCCCGGGCGATCATTTCACCCTCGCGATCCGCATCGGTGGCGATGACCACCTCAGTGCAGGTACGCAGTAGCTGGCTGATCACCTTCAATTGGCTGGCGACCTTTGGCTTGGCCACCAGCTCCCAGCGGGTGGGAATGATCGGCAGATCATCCAGCGACCAACGCTTGTAATCGCCATAGGTTTCAGGTGGGGCGGTTTCCAGCAGATGGCCAACACACCAGGTGACGGTGACATGCTGGCCCTGCAGGCAGCCATCACCCCGCCGGTTGGCCTGCAGCACCCGGGCGATGTCGCGTGCTTGGGATGGTTTCTCGCAAATGAACAGGCGCATACGCGGACCCTCTCGGTAGCTACCGACAGGGTGGAGGGATAGGAGGGTAAGGCCAGGGTAAAGTCGAAATTGGCCAGATCGGTTCGCCAGCTCAGTGGCTGGGCCAAGCGTTACTTGCGTTGCGCGAGATGGCTTGCCAGGGTCTGCAGAAACTCCAAGGCGAACTGCTTATCCGCGTCACCCAGCGCCTGGATGATCGAGGTGATCTGCTGACCCTGGTCCTGAGGGCGAGGGCTGATGGCCAAAAGCAATTCATCGGCCGGGCAGCCGTACAAGTCGGCCAACTGCAGCAGCTTCGTCACGGAGAGCTCAACCAGGCCACGCTCGAGGCGAGACACGGCCTCGCCGGTAATGCCCAGGTGCTCGCCGACCTGTTCCTGGGTCAGACCATGGTCGCGACGGTACTTCTGCAACTGGCGGCCAATGTGATGTGGGCTAGGCTCTTTGACGGGCAACGGGGCGCTCTCCAATTCGACCCATATGGTTGTCTACCCACCCACGGATATGAGCGCCTCAAAGAGTTGACTAGCAACCCTATGAGGCGTATCACCAAAAATAAGTGTATGACCGACCCGTCCACACGGAGGCATCAACTTGCACGGATCACACCAGAGTGAGGCAGACAAGTTAGCGATCAAGGCCTACGAGTTGTTCATGGCCACCCATCTGGAACCCGACAATCCACAAGTGCGAGCCGAGTTGATCGCCTGGGTGCAGGAGAGTCCGGCGCACTGGCGGGCATTCCTTGCCCTGGACCAGTGCCTGGCGGAGGTGAAGCAGTTGCTGGAGAGTGAGCAGCGTGGGAAGGCCCGGCGAAGTTGAACGTGCTGCAAGGCTCAGTGCTGCCCGCCGGGTGAGCTGCGCAGCCCCTGCGAAATCGCGCAGAGACCGGTTGTTCCGCTGAATTCCAGGGGTCAGCCGGCCTTGCGCGGGGCTTTCTTACCGCCGCCTTTACTATTGGCGTTGGGTTTTTCCTGGGCTTTCTCACGCATGGTCACGGAGGCCAGGCGGTGCGGCAGGATACCAATGCGCCGCGCTTCGACCTTGAAGGTCACCCGCGCGTTGTCATCGCTGTCCTCCCATTCCTCCTTGACCGTGCGGCCCTCGACCAAGACGCGCATGCCTTTCTGGAACAGCGTGCTCCAGTGTTCGGCGTCGCGATGCCAGAGTTCGACGGGCGCCCAATACCCCCCGCGGTCCTCGTAGCCGCTCTCGCGCGGTATCGGGTTGTCGAAGTAGACGTTGAGCCGCAGCAGGCGCCGCGGTTCATCCGGATTGGTGTTGAATTCCTGATATTCCGGGACGCTGCCGATGTTGCCTTCACCAACAAACAAAGTACTCATGTGGGTTACTCCTCGGTGGGGGAACGGGTTAGGGCAAGCTCGGCGGTCTCGAGCTTGCTGGCACCGGTGATGGCTTGGCGATACAGCGACTGCAGGCTGCTCATCTGCAGGTTCAGCACCACACGGTTGGTCTCCAGCTGATACAACGCCTGCCGCAGCTCAGGGTGCAGCCGCGGCTGAACCACCGTCTCCTGCCACACCTGCACGCCCATGCACAGAAAATCCGGGCTGCGCCAGCGTAGGAAATCGGTGCCCGTCGCGCTGTGCTGGACGACCAGGCGCAGGTCCAGCGACGAGAAGGGTGGCTGGGCCATTATCGCCAGCATCACCGCCATCAACTCGGCGACCTGGGTGCGCAGGCGCAGGATCGTCTCGGCGAACTGCTGCAGCTCCCCCTTACCCTTAAAAGGCTTTAAAAGGCCTTTTAGGGAGGCACCCTGTGCGAAGTCGCGATAGGCATCGGCTGACAAACGCCGCGCAATGGCCTCGGCCAGGGTCATGGCTCACCTCCGTCGTTCGGAGTGTCCGCAGGATGCTCCTCGGTTCCCGGCGGATTCGGGCCTTCGATCTCGGAGGGCGCGTTGCTGCGGCTGATCGGAGGAGCGAACTGGGAGCGGCGTGTGCCTTCGAGAATGTCCTGCGGCAGGATGCCGAACTTGTCGATGGCTTCGCGTGCACGGGCATTGTTGGCGGCCATGTCGTCCCGACTCACCCCGGCCAGGCGGTAGCGCTGCGCCAGGCCGAACAGACTGCGCAGTAGATGAGCGCCGCCATCGATCCAGGATTCCATGTCGCCCCGGCCGATCAGCGCCGTGTGGTGGGCGAGCAGCACCCGCCGGACCAGGGTGTCGTAGTCGGTGAGCAGGTAGATTGCGAGAAAGCCCAACTGGCTGCCGATGAACAGCGGCAGGGTCACGGGGTGGATGTTGAGGTTGTCGCCGACATCGACTTGCGTGGGCAGTGCCCGTTCAACTCGACTCATTTGCTGCGTCAGCGTGGCCATGTCGAGCCTGGCCTGTAGCAGCTTTTCCTCCAGCTGCAGCATGAACCAGTCTGCGTATGGATCGCCTTGGCTGCTGGCGTGCTTGAGCAGGTTGGTGACGCTGATGTAACCGGGCATACCCAGGATCGGGTGCACGCCGTCGCGGCCGCTGCGCCCTTGCCACAGCCGTGCCGCATGGTGAGTGTGCAGGGTGAGGGTGATGCTGCTGCGCAGGGAGCCCAGGTTGAGTTGGTAGTGATCGACCATCGCCAGTACCTCGCCGTCGGAATGACGCCGACGATGGGCCGATCCTTGGCCGGCGACGCGAATCATCGCGAAGGTGGTGCGGTCACATTTCCGGAACGGTGGACGTTGCTGGAATCAATGGCATCGGCATTATGTCCACCGAGTTCCAGCCCTATGTAGCCGCAGTGATCCCGCGGCAACGTTGTTTCAGTTGCTCCAGACAGGAGAGGGCAAGTGGCGACGCGGTGCGTTGACCTCCGCGCTTCGGTCGTTCGCGGGGCGGTTCCTCTGACGCTGGCTTGGCTGGGCGTGAAGCAGGGGTTGAGGATTTTTCTTGCTCGGTACGCGCGGCCCACAGGGTGAATTCGCCCTGGCAGGCACGCTTGATCAAGCCCATCAGATAGGCGACGGGTTTTCGAATCTCACCGCGGGCGCAACGCACCGCTGCTTCATTGATCACCGCTTGTTGCTGTTCCGGCTCGAGCTGACGCATCGCCTGGGAGGCCATGCGCCGCTCGTTCGGGTTCAGCGGTAAATCCTCGGGCCATCGCGCTCGACCAAACTCCACCTGCCCCAGTACCGTACTTTTTTTGCTTTGGTCTTTCTGTACAGTACGGCCAGCGTCGGCATTCCGAACTACAGCCAAATCCGCTGCATTGCCGCAGGGTTTGGGATCTGTTGCGCCAGCCGGAGAATTCCGAACGAGGTTGTGTGCGCCAGGTTCGGAATTCTCTGTATCTGCTTCATCGCTCATCAGCGGCAGCGTTTGCTGGTGGACCGGCGGCAGCGAGTCGAGCCTGTCCTTGTCGAGCTGGGACACCTGGGGGTCGGCCTGGATCTCGGCGATCACATGCTGCGCCACGTCCCGGACGCCTTTGGTGGCATGGGAGAGGTTCTGCTGCAGCAGCGCCGCGTAGCCGCTGTCCAGTTCCAACTGCTCGGCCGCGGTCAACGGATCGCCGTGCAGCACATAAACGCAACCACGCACGCAGCCGTTGGTATCGCGTGAGCGCTCCACCAGACTGAGCCAGCGAGTGGTGCGCAAGACGTTGAGTGCGCGGGCGATGGTTTCGCGCGAAGCCTGAGCGCCGCAGGGACTGGTGGCCAGGTAGGGCTGCAGGTCCTGGTAGCGTGGCGTCTTGACCTTACGTTCGGTGATCAGCCAGCGCAGCACCTGCCAGGTGTTACGTTCCAGTGGCGTCAGGCGGCGATCCAGCAGCAAGGTCTGCGGCAGCGGGTTGTTGTCGCCGTAGTAGATCGTTCGTACCGCGGGCTCCTCGGTGGAGACAGCGAGTTTGCCTTGCGCTGCGTACCACTCATTTCGCCGCCGAAGCGCGTCGTAGCACTGGCGCACCACGTCCTGCCAGTCGACCTCGTAAAAGCTCAGCATGGAGTGCCTCCGTACAGTTCGACCTGTTGCCAGACAAGGGTCAGGCTGATCTGTTGTTCCTCGGCCAGCATCATCATCGTGTCCAACGGATCGTTGTCCGGATCCTCCGTGCGCAACTGGCTCCAGCGATTCCACACGGCATGCTCCTGCGCTTCACTCAGCTGGACCGGCCGACCGCGGTGCGTCTCGATCTTCAGCACACGGCGGCGCAGCGCGGTTTCAGAGTGGTCCAGGCCGAAGCAGCGGTACATGATGTTGGAGCTCGCGCCTAATTTGAGCGCCCGGTTGATCAACCGCTCGTTCTGTTCGTCGCGCTCGGCCTGGACGATCAGACGGCGCAACACGGTGATATCGACCTTCACTTCTACCCAGGCAATCGACGAATGCGCCAGGTGAGACAAGGTAGTCGGCGGCAGCGACTGCAGCACCTCGATGTCCTCGTCGGCCAGGCCCAGGGCCTTGCAGCGCTGCAGACGGCCATGGCGCAGCTCATGCAGCACCTGGTTCAACATGGCATGGTTCAACAGATTGAAAGTCGTGCTCATGAGGTGGCTCCTCACGTTATCGAGTGGACGACAGCGTCAGTTCGATCAACTGCCGGGCATGGCGGATCAGCGAGAACAATTGCTCCAGCTGGGCATCAGGAAGTCGTTCCAGGCCCACCGTCAGGGCTGGTCGGTCGGTGAAGGGCAGGTCGTAGACGCCGATCAGCAGCTGACCAAACAGGGCTGCCGGCAACTGCTGACGTTCTTTCCAGGTCACGTCGTCCTGCAGGCGCAGCAGGGCAGAAAGCAGCAGTTGGATACCGGTGTGCCGTGAGCTAAGTCGCTCGCCATGCCCCAGTGAAAGCGTGAAGCCGAGGTCATCTGCGAGCGCATTGACCATGTCGCCATCGTCTGCATAAACGGCAAGCTCGGCGGCCAAAGACGCGCAGCTTGCGCGCAAGGCGCTGATCTTTTCCAGTGATGCTGCGCCTGATGGCTCCGTCACGATCGACGTCGGAACTTCCTCGACCTCTGCCAAAAGCTTCTCCGGTAATGGCTCGTCCCCCATCGCTTGGCGAATATCGGGCAGGCATGGTGCTTGCTGCGCCGAGAGGCCTGCATCAGCTTTTGTCGGCTCGGGATTGGGTACCGCAGTCGGCGCTTCGGGCGGATGCACAGATGAAGGCGAGGGCTTTGCAAGCTCACCCGCTGAAGGGGCCGGAGGGGTATGAGTGCTGTTGGCTAGGGGCAGCGAAGGGCGTTGTTCCTGGTGCAGCTCCAGAGCCAACAGACGAGGTGTCTGCTCCAAGGACACGGACATCCTGGCAATGAGTTCATCCTGTAGCTCACTCGAATCCAGTTCCGGCTTTTCACCGTCGAACGCTGACAGAACTTCGAACCACAACAGCGGGAACTGCTCGGAAGCACCGAAATACCGATTCCAAATCGACTCCGCTCGCCGTCGCAAACTGATGAGGCGCGCAATGGCGGATTTGCCCAGGCCCGCGTACAGCATCTGCGGGATGGCAGGGAGCAGGTGCTCGAGCGCGTCGAACATGCGGCTGATGTGTGATTGCGAGATGGGATAGCCACCCGCACTCAAGCGCGTCGCGAGCTCGCGTTGGGTGAGGTAGGTGTCCGAGTACTGGAACATGTCCTGGAGCTTCGCCACGGCCAGAGCCCGCTCGATAAACGTCAACTGGCCATGCAAGTCACTTTCGGCCAGGTGCCCGAGCAAGACATGTGACTCTGACTGCCAAGGTCTGAACAGGCAATGGATCCGGAAGAAGCGCTCTTCGCGCGTTTCCTGCCACAGCTCACCGAGGATGCTCAGACGGGTGTTTCCGCCGTTGCGGATGATGAAGTGCGGCTCATCGGGACGCCGGGTGATCGCAGGTGGCTGATCCAGGCCACGCTCGCGGATTGAGGCTTTGATGTCGTCATACAGCGGGTTGCGCACCACACGCGGGTTGAGCTCGTAGGGCCGGAGTTGCTCGAGAGTGACCACCATCGGTGTATCGCCAACGGTAGCCATGGCGGGGGCGCGGTCGTTTTTCTGCGGAAAGTGCGCCTGTTGCAACTGACGCGTGATGTCTTCGGAGGTTGGTGGCTTCATCACTCATACTCCAATCAGACGCGACGGAGCAGTTGTTGCCCAGCGTCAGTCATAATGCCGGGCGCACGCGCGGCGAGAGCATCGATCTGCTGGGCCCATTGCGGGAATAGCTCGATGGCCAGGCCGCGCATGACCTCTGCGGCGCAAGGACTGCGGCTCCCGGACGGTGGAGTCATTTCCACTCGGTGCACGGGGAGGCCGAGCGAGGCGGCATTGGGATAGGCCACTCGGTCGGGGATCACCGTGCTGCAGACGCTGACATGCGGATCGGCCTGAAAAGAGGCCTGTAGGCTCCGCATGATCAAGCGCGTATCGCGGCGGTTGGCATTGACCTGGTTGAGCAGCAACTTTACCGATGGCAAGTCCACGCCGAGGTAGCGGTAGGGTTCCAGCTCTTCGAACAGACCCAGCGTACCCCTTCGCAGCTCTCGTGCGGCGAGCATTTCCGGCGGGACCGGGCACAGCGCGCAAGAGGAGGCGAGGATGACCATCTCGACGACCACACTGCGTGCGCCTTGGGTGTCGATGATCAGCACATCGTAATGCTCCTCGAAGGCGGGTAGCAGGTTGCGCAGGCGCAGACGGCCATCGGCCGCGTGCAGCAGCAGGGTGCTGATGTACCCGGCGCGGTCGTTGGAGACGATCAAATCCAGGTGCTGAATAACAGTGGCAGAGATCATCTGATCAGGCGCCGTGAGCCGCTGCGCGATAAGTTCGTAGGTACCGGCCTCACGTGCCTCGCTCATGGTGTAGTAGCTGGACAGCGTCGGTTGGCTGTCCAGGTCCAGTAGCAGAACGCGAATGCCGGCATCGGCGAGCACGCCGCCGAGGTTGGCGGCGACGGTAGTCTTGCCCGCGCCGCCCTTGGTCGAGATCAGCGAGAGGACTTCCATGAGTTAGCCCCCCAAGGACAGTCGGTCCTGGACCCACTGTTCGATCTCCAGTGAATCCCATCCGACGGCACGGGTGCCGATACGCCGACATTGCGGAAACTGACCGGCCTTCATCAGGTTGTAGATGTGCGAGCGTTTGAAGCCGGTTTTCTGCTCCACTTCGTCGCGGCGCATGATGTGGCGGTCGGCTGGCAGAGGGGCAGGGCTGGTCGGTTGCATGATGTCACTCCTTAGCGCCGGGTGGCGCGTGGTGGGAAGTGACAGTCAGTGAAGATCGAAAGAGGGTGAAAAACATTGTCAGGCAATGCCGGGTATTGCCTGACAATGCGGCGTTAGCCCCGTTTCGCCTGGGCTATAACTCGGCGCGCCTCGGCAAATCGCCGATCAATGGTACTTTTACTCAGACCCTCCACACCGGGAAAGCGCAGCAGAATAGCGTGGACCAACGCTGCCTGGCTGGAATAGATCGACTGTTGCTTGCCGTTTTGGTTTTTTCCGAGCGTGGTCTCGAGCATGGCGCCGATCAATGTGCTGTGCACGGCTTCAGATGTCTCGGAAGGAATGCCAAGCGACTCGAGTCGCGTTTTCAGCTTGTCGTTGAGCGTAGAAAGGGAGGCCATTTCACCGGCAGTGACAGCATAGCTTTTCTGCAACTGCTCAAGCGTACTCAGGGCATAGTCGAGCTCGGCTTGCTTGGCTAGATGCGCATTCAGGCTGACGCATCCAGAGTGATCAGCATTCTGGGAAAACAAAAAGGCGGGCTTTTGATCGGGAAAGCTCCGCATAAACCAGAGCAGGAGGTCGACGCGCAGAATGGAATAATAACCTCGGTGAACGTGACTCTCCGCAGTGATCGGCTGGCCGAGGTAGGTCGCTGGCAATTCGCCGCTGAGTATGGCGTCGTAGAGACACTCGACGTGGTCGTGCAAGCTTGGCCATTGCGGGAAATGCCTTCGCAAGCTCCCCGGCTGGGAGAGGTCTACTTGGAGAATCTCGTCCTTGTGGTCGGAGAGGTCACACCACAGAATCGCGGCGTCGATGGGGTGGTAGGAGCTTCTTATTGAGATCATGGCACACAGCCTCCTGCTGCGTTCATCCTGGAAGCGCTGGCGTGGGCTGTGATCTGGCCCCTGCCGAGCGAGCCTGATTTAAATGGATCGTTATTAGTATCCTTTGGAGATGACCAGCAACCATTGGATATGTTCAGCACCGTGGCTGTAAACGCGACAGGTTTCGACGCCTGAAAAAATGCATTAATAAGGTCTGTAATAAGGGTATTAAAGCTACCGGAGGGTAAGGAATTTCGAGAGATCACTGAGAGACTACAGAAAGCTTGTCGCGTCAATTACGCTCTTTAGTTCGATAACAGGCTCGGATAACCTGTGGTTTATACGACATACTGCCCGGAAGCTCAGAGCAAGCCTGAAACAGTTCGCCCTGATCTGAACTCTCGCTCGTATCGATCTGGTCCTTTCGGACTACGACATGACAGACCGAGACCGATAGCATCGGCGCATACCTTCTAGGAGCACAGGGAAATGGTAAAGCGAGATGCGGACCGTATTATCTTGATCACTGGCGGGACCAAAGGCATAGGATTTGGTATTGCTGAGACATTTCTAGAGACGGGCGCAAAGGTCATCGTCTGTGGTCGACAGTCTACGCAGCTGCTGCCAAGCGCGGGCGATAATGTTGCGGACTTCGTGCCGGCCGACATCCGCGAGGCCTCCGATATTGAAAAGCTGTTCGGGTATGTCCGGGACCGCTATGGAAAACTGGACGTACTTATCAACAACGCCGGGGGAACTCCGTTCTCGCTGGCGGCCAATGGCTCGGCTCGCTACCATGCATCGCTGATTGACCTCAACCTGACGGCCCCTCTGATCATGGCTATTCATGCCAATGCGCTTATGCAGGAGCAGCCCGAGGGTGGCGTCATTCTCTTCATCGGCAGTGTAGGCGCCTACTCGGCACGGCCGGGTAGCGCCACTTATGCGGCGGCCAAGGCCGGGGTTCTCAGCCTGACCAAGTCTCTGGCAGTTGAATGGGCACCCAAGGTCCGTGTGGTAAGCGTCAGCCCAGGGTTGGTGAAGACCGAGCAGTCACATCTGCACTATGGCGATGAAGACGGAATTGCAGCGGTCAGCGCCACCGTTCCATTGGCCAGGATGGCCACACCTCAGGACATCGGAGACGCCTGCCTATTCATGGCTTCAGGGCGGGCCGGATACGTCAGTGGGGTAGACCTGCTAGTGCATGGTGGGGGGGAATCCCCGGCCTTTCTTAACGCAGCCTCTACCAACAAATAAGTCCCCGGTTGCCTCTGCCGGTTTTGCATAGTCCTGATGGACGATGAGTTCTATCACTCGACGGCCGAGCATCAAGCGCAACCATTGTGTAGGAATTCAACATGTCCAGACCTGTCATTGTATCCGTTGCCCGTACCCCCATCGGGAAGGCCTTCCGAGGGGCATTTAACGACACCGAGGCGCCGCTGCTGGGTGGCGTGGTGGTCAAGGCGGTGGTAGAGCGCGGGCAGGTTGACCCAGCCGACGTCGAAGACGTGGTCATGGGCGCTGCGGCTCAGCAGGGTACTCAGGGCTATAACTTAGGGCGTCTGTGTACTTACACAGGTGGCTTGCCGAATTCGGTAGCGGGCATGGCCCTGGACCGTATGTGTGCGTCTGGGCTGATGAGTATCGCTGCAGTTGGCAACAGCATCGCTAATAGTGAGTTAGGCATCGCGATTGCGGGTGGCGTCGAGTCTATTTCATTGACGCAGAACAAACACAAGAACAGTTACCGAGCGCAATCGAAGGCGGTGCTGGAGGCAGCGCCAGCTGCCTATATCCAGATGATTGAAACTGCCGAAGTCGTCGCGCGTAAGTACGACATCAGTCGCGCTCGACAAGACGAGTTCTCCTGGCAAAGCCAGCAGAAAACCGCTGCCGCACAGCGTGATGGCCTGTTCGATGATGAGATGGTCTTTGTCCAGACCTCCAAACAGCTCTTTGACAAAGAAGGCACTCCGATTGGACATGAGCAAGTCACCCTTCAGCAGGACGAGTGCAACCGTCCGGATACCTCACTGGAAAGCCTGTCCAAGTTGAAACCGGTATGGAAGGGCGGGGAGTGGGCTGGCCCAGGTGAACACATCACCGCGGGTAATGCCTCGCAGCTTTCCGACGGTGCAGCGGCGTGCTTGATGATGAGCGAGACCGAAGCCAAGCGCCGTGGTCTGCGGCCGCTCGGTGCATTCGTCGGCTCTGCTGTAGCTGGCTGCAGTCCCGAGGAGATGGGTATCGGGCCTGTTTATGCGATCCCCAAACTGCTGCGCAGGCACGCGCTGGATATCAAAGACATTGGGCTGTGGGAAATCAACGAAGCGTTTGCCTGCCAAGTCATTCATTGCGCCGATCAGTTGGCAATCCCTGCTGATCGTCTCAATGTCAATGGCGGTGCCATCGCCATCGGCCATCCGTTTGGCATGAGTGGTACGCGCATGGTTGCCCATGCGTTGATCGAGGGCCGCCGTCGTGGTGTCAAATACGTCGTTGTGGCGATGTGCATTGGTGGCGGTATGGGCGCCGCAGGCTTGTTCGAAGTGTTATGAGCGAGCTAGCTAACGCGGAAACCTGGCTGGCACGCATCCGCGAGCGGCTGGATGTACCCTATGCCCTGGTGCTGGCCTGCGACCCGGTTAACGCCACGATGATCCGCCACTGGTGCGAAGCCCATGGAATTACCGATCCGCGCTACTGGGCCGGGGATTTGGCGCAGGACGGGCGATTGCGGGCGCCGGCGAGCATGTTGCAGGTCTGGCTGCAGCCTGGGCCAAGCGGCTGGCGGCCCGAAGGCTCGGCCTCCACTGACGCCTGCGAAGTAATTGAATGGTTCGCCAAGGCTGGCTTTACCGGGCTGGTCGGAGTTGGCGTGGAACAAACCTTCCATCGGCCCCTGATTGAGGGCGAGCAGTTGTACTCGATTAGCACACTTACCTATTTGAGTGAGTTGAAGACAACCGGGCTTGGCGTGGGTTATTTTTTTACCGTGCGCCAGGATGTCTACTGCGCGCAGGAACTGGTTGCGCAGGTTAGTTTCCGCCAGCTGTGCTACAGGC
The DNA here is from genome assembly GCF_002112825.1 of Pseudomonas sp. B5(2017). Classification (NCBI taxonomy): domain Bacteria; kingdom Pseudomonadati; phylum Pseudomonadota; class Gammaproteobacteria; order Pseudomonadales; family Pseudomonadaceae; genus Pseudomonas; species Pseudomonas sp. B5(2017). The sequence continues at coordinate 243,466 of NZ_NEIR01000003.1, read as the reverse complement.
CAAAGGTACAGGGATGAGCGACACGACTGCAGTACACTTTGAGGACCTGCGACCTGGCCAGCAGCTGCCAACGCTGGAAGTCGCGGTCAGCACTGGCAGCATCGTCGCCGGTGCTATCGCTACCCGTGACTTTCATCCAATTCATCACGATCTGGACCGGGTCAGGTGCGAAGGGCATGCCGGATTGTTTCTAAACATCTTCAGCAGCAATGCCTATATCGAGCGCTGGGTGAGGAGCTGGTCAGGCCCCACTGGAGGCATTGGTCATATGGACATTCGCTTGGGGGGGCCATGCTATGCCGGGCAGACGCTGCGAATTGCCGGCAGTGTGACCGAGGTGCATCGCGGGCCACCTGGTTGCGTGCACGTAGAGGTGAGCATGACATGCGATGCAACCCGCCATGCTCACGGTAGCTTGAATTTTTACTGGCATTGAATGGCACTGCGACAAGCGGTCGAACGTGTGCGTCGCCCGCGCTTCCACAACAACAATCAAGAGGAAGATGGCATGAGCGACAACGTCCACGTGGCCGACGCTGCGCACAACTCGCTTCGAAAGGCTGCCGTGGTGGTGGCAGGGCCGGCATTGGTCGCGCTGATCCCCATGGCAGCTGCCCCAGCACTACCTGATATGGCCCAGTACTTCAGTGACTCCGGGGACGGCGCGCTGTTGGCCCAATTGGTGATGACCGTACCGGCAATCACCGTTATCGTCGCTGCCCCGCTAATGGGTTACCTGGCTGAGCGGATCGGCCGGCGGGTGACCCTGCTGGTATCGCTGTTGCTGTTTGCCCTCTCCGGAAGTTGCACTGCATCGTTCAGCGATCCTTTCTGGATCATCGCCGCACGCCTGCTGCTGGGCGTTGCTGGAGGCGGTTTGCTAACAGTGTCATTTGCCCTAGCCGGGGACTTCCAGGGTAACAGCCGTGAACGCGTTCTAGGATTCGCAGGTGCGGGCGCGGCGCTGATGGCGATTGTGGCGATGATCGCTGGGGGTTATCTGGTTGACCTGCTAGGCTGGCGCGGGCCATTTACGCTATACCTGCTGTCGATACCGGTATTGTTGCTCGGTTGGGGTATAACCACAGTGCGCAACAGCTCCACCCTCAGCCAGGAAAAGCTGCAATTATCCTCACTGTGGCCGCTTTACCTATTGACCATCCTGTTCTCTATCGGGCTGTTCATGCCCGGTATTCAAGGGCCGTTTCTGCTAGAAGCGGATGGTGTACACAGCGCCACAGCAAGAGGCATGATTCTCTCGGCATATTCCTTAATGGCTGCGGTAGCTGCCGGCTGCTACGGCAGTTTGCGCCGACACATGGCACCAAACTATGTATTGATATTGACCAGCCTGGCCTTGGGCGGCGGATGCATAATGATGGCCCTTGCCCAGAGCACTGCTGGCCTAGTGCTGGGTTGTGTGATCACTGGGATTGGTGCGGGCCTGGTCGAACCAATCACGGTGTCACTGGTGTTGGCCAAGGCGCCTGTAACGATGCGTGGACGTGCTGTTGGCCTGCTGCTCAGTGCGGTGTTCCTTGGCCAGTTCCTCAACCCCCTAGCTGTGGGGCCGCTGCGCAGCTCATACGATATTCACGGAGCGTTTTATGCGGTGGGCGCCACATTCATCATGCTGGCGGTATTGGTCATGGCCGTTGGCCGACGCGCTGTGGCTGCTCACGAAATTCCTACGGGCAGTAACCCCTAAGTCGATGCCCTGGCTGTCCAGGGCATCCACTTTTCAGGCCTGGTTGAACGCCTTACGCAGCGCTTTCGCTGCGACCGTTACCGCCTGGTCTGCTGCCGGGATCAGGCCAAGCATGCTCATGAACCCATGGATCTGGCCGCCCCAGCGGTGCAACCGGGTGGGCACGCCGGCATTGGACAAACGCTTGGCATAGGCTTCGCCTTCGTCGCAGAGCGGGTCGTATTCTGCAGTGATGACGGTTGCCGGTGGCAGCCCGGCGAGGTCATCGGCACGCAGCACGGAAGCGCGCGGATCATGCACATGGGTGGCGTCGGGCAGGTACTGACGCCAGTACCAACGCATCATCTCCAGGGTCAGAAAATAGTCCTGACCATAGCGCTGGTAGCTGGCCGTATCGAAGCGGCAATCGGTCACTGGGTAGAGCAGCAACTGGTGACACAGCTCCATACCGCCCCTTGCCATTATCAACTGAGCGGCGGCTGCCGCCAGATTGCCGCCAGCACTGTCGCCAGCAATGGCTATGCGTTCAGGGTCACCGCCGATCTGTTCGGCGTGCTGCTCAAGCCAGCCGAGGGCTGCCATTACGTCGTCGAGGGCACCGGGAAACTTGGTTTCCGGAGCAAGTCGGTAATCCACCGAAACAATCAGGCTCTCGGCGCGATTGGCCAGACAACGACACAGATTGTCATGCATCGCGGGCGAACCGAAAACAAAACCCCCACCATGCAAGTATAAGGTTACCGGCAGTAGCGAGGCGGTGGACTTGGGGTAGTACAGGCGCAACCACAAAGACTCTCCATTGCCGTCAATGTGCATGTCAACTAATCGATCAACTTCGTCGCCAGCGGCGAACGGGGAGTTGCTTTGGGGGACTGCCGCCAGTGCGGCGCGCACTTCAGCGCCGTCGAGGCTGTAGTCCATTGCCGGCATCATAGCCAGTAAATCCAGGGCAGCACGTGCGTTTGGGTCCAGAGGCATAATGTTGATCTCGTTTTCAGAGGGCTGAAGTGCCCGGGGTATCGATCATTCGCTCAAGGCGTCGTTGCGCAGCCGCGCGGGCTTCTGCGTGGGTGAAGATCCAGAAATGCCCGGCTTGGGCGCCTGCGAGAATCAGCTCGGCAGCCTCGTCAGGTGGCATAGCGTGGCTGATCAACGTGCGCAGGTGCGTGTTCAACTCGTTGCCGTGAGTTGAGTGAGCGGGCAATTCGCTGGCAATGTCTGTGCTGATTGCGCCAGGGCAGGCAACCGAAACCCGGATCGGATTCCCCAACGCCTGCATTTCGGCGTGCAAGCATTCGCTCAACGCGACGACGCCGTGCTTGGAAACGGTATAAGGCGCAACCCACGGGCCGCAGGTGACCCCGGCCAGCGAAGCGATATTGATGATATGGGCGCCGCCTGGTTGTTCGAGCATGCGCGGTACGAATGCCTGGGTTGCGTGAATTACGCCCCACAGATTTACACCTAGGACCCGCTGCCAAGCGTCATTGCCATGTTCCCAGCTGGCGCCGGTGTCCAGCACACCCGCATTGTTGAACAGCAAGTCGACTCGGCCGAAGTGTGAATAGGTGCGGCTGGCCAGCGCCTGCACGGATTCGGTACTGGAGACGTCGGTGACGAAGAGATCTACACAGGCATTCATGCTCTGCAGCAGTCCGCCTAGGGCATGTAAGGTATCCGCGTCGATGTCGGCCAGTACCAGGCGATAGCCACGCCTGGCCAATGCAAGCGCAAGGCTTCTGCCTAGACCTTTGCCAGCGCCTGTTACCACCGCGACTGAATCATTCTCAATGTGCATTTTTTCTCCTGTGGCAAGGTTTCGTTCTACCTCCGTCAAGCGCGATCGGCATCGTCTGCACGGACTAACGGCGAGCTCGTCCAAATGGGGTATGTGCGATGCCTCAGCGGCACCTAATGTGGCGGCTATTGCAAGCAGCGCAAGTGGGCGAGCCACGTTATCGAGGGCTATGCACTGACCGCTACGACAAGCACTGAGGAGAGAGAGATGGCACTGGGACACAAGATCGAGGCACAAGCGATCCCGGAACGTTACGCCAGGGGCTGGCACTGTCTGGGCCTTGCCAACGATTATAAAGATGGCAAACCGCACAAGCTGGAAGTCTTCGGCACAAAGCTGGTGGCTTTTTGTGGCGAGGATGGCAACGTACATATCCTCGATGCCTATTGCATCCACATGGGCGCCGACCTGAGCATGGGCGAGGTCAAGGGCAACGCGGTGGTGTGTCCATTCCATCACTGGAGCTGGAGCGCGGATGGCAAGTGTACCGACATCCCCTACTGCAAGCGCATCCCGCCACGGGCCAAGACTCGTACCTGGCCGACCTGCGAGCAGAATCAACTGTTGTTCGTCTACAACGACCCAGAGGGTAACCCGCCACCGGCGGAGGTGGAAATTCCTCGGATTGACGCCTGCTTCAGCGGCGAGTGGACAGACTGGACGGTCAAGTACTGGTTGTTCAACACCAACTGCCGCGAGCTGGTCGACAACCTAGCCGACGAAGGCCACTTCGACGCGGTGCATCATGCGCCCAATGAATACTTCGCCAACATCTTCGAGAGCCACAAGGCTACCCAAATCACTATCGGCGGCAGTGCAACCCTGACCGAAGGCGGCTTGCGGACCTACAACACTTATTTTGGGCCGGCGTACCACATTACCCATATGGTGGCCGAGCAGGGCGGCAAGACCATCGAGTCGATCCTGCTCAACTCGCACATTCCGCGCGATCTGAACAGCTTTCACCAACGCTTTGGCGTGATCGTCAAGCGCCTACCCGATCTGTCCGACGCTGAGAATGATGCGCTGGCTCAGGCCTATTGCCAGGCCGTATTCGACGCATTCGCCCAGGACCAAGTGATCTGGGACAACAAGATCCGCATCGATAACCCGATGCTGTGTGAGAACGACGGCCCCATCTACCAGCTGCGCAAGTGGTATGCGCAGTTCTACGTGGATGTAGCGGATGTGGCTGGCGACGTACATGTGCCCAAGGTGTTCGAAACCGTAAAGAAGGTGGCTACGCCTGCGCTGCATCACGTGTTCGAGGATGACCGTTGCATCGAGCAGCCCGCAGCCAAGGCCGGGCAGGCGCTCTGAATTTACACAAGTCAGCGCGAGTAATGGCTCGTTACATCTTTAGAGAGAGAATTAGCATGTCTATCCAGACCGCAACCACCGCCGGCACGCCTACCGAGTACGAACTGGTGCAGCGCGCACGTGAGATGGTTCCGACGCTCCTCGAGCGCGCTGCGCAGGCCGAGCAGGATGGCAAGGTGCCTGAGCAGACCATTGCCCAGATGCAGGCCGCCGGCTTCTTTCGGGTTTTGCAGCCCAAGCGGTTCGGCGGCTACCAAATGTCACCGGCAACCTTCTACCGCATTCAGATGACCCTGGCCGAGGGCTGCATGTCCACCGCGTGGGTATACGGCGTTCTCGGCGTGCATCCTTGGCAATTGGCCCTGTTCGACGAGCAGGCGCAGCAGGATGTCTGGGGGCAGGACACCTCGACCCTGGTAGGTTCGACGTACATGCCAGTCGGCAAGGTGACACGCGTTGAAGGTGGCTACCGTCTGAGCGGACGCTGGAGTTTTTCCAGCGGTTGCGATCATGTGCGCTGGCTATTCCTGGGAGGCATGGTACCGGCCCTCGAAGACGGCGGTGCAGCCGAATATAGAACGTTCATGCTGCCAGCCGGCGATTACCGAATTGAACGCAACTGGGACACCTTCGGCTTACGTGGCACTGGCAGCCATGACATTGTGGTAGAGGACGTGTTCGTTGCCGAGCACCGTACACATAGAACCCGTGATGACTCGCCAGCGGCCCGACCAGGCCTGGCCATCAACGATGCGCCATTGTACAGGCTGCCCTTTGCCCAGGTATTCGTCCGCGCCGTTTCCTCTTCCTGCATCGGTGGGCTGCAAGGCGCATTGAATGCGTTTCGCAGCAGTGCGGCCGTGCAGGTCAGCCGTAACTTCCTCGGCGCTACGGCCAACGACCCCTCCGCGCAACTGGTGGCGAGCGAAGCCGCATCTGCGCTGGACCAGCTGAAAACCACCTTGTACCGCAACTTCGAGGCCATGATGCAGGCGGCAGAGCGCGGTGAGCCTGCACCTTTGGAAGACCGCCTGCTGTATCGCTTCCAGTCTTCGCAGGTGCCCGAGGTCTGTGCTCATCATGTCAGCCGTCTGCTCAAGGCCTGTGGCGGCTCTGGGATCTACCGCCAGCATGCGGTGGTGAGGTTCTTCCTCGATATCCATGCAGGTCGTGCCCACGTGGCGAACTATGCCGATCCGGTAGGCCGCAATTTCGGAGGTGTGCTGTGCGGGTTGGACAACAAAGATACGACGGTTTGATGCCATGAGCGCAGAGCAGACACAACTCAGCGACACACAGCATAGCTACGATGTCGTCGTGGTCGGGTCGGGGGCAGGCGCTCTGCTGGCGGCCGTACGCGCTCACGATCTGGGCTTGAAGGTTCTGGTGATCGAAAAGACCGCGCAGGTTGGCGGTACCTCGGCAGTCAGCGGTGGCGGGATCTGGATCCCCAACAACGACCACATCAAGCCCAGCGGCGGTCAGGATTCGTTCGAAGAAGCATATGCTTATCTGCAAGCGGCCGCGCAAGGTCAGGTCTCTGAAGAGCGGGTGTGCGCCTATATCGAGCAGGCCCCCCAAATGCTGCGTTATGCCGAAAGCCGCACCCATGTGCGGTATCGGCCAGTGCCCAATTATGCGGATTACTACCAAAGCTTGCCGGGGGCCAAATTAGGTTACCGCACCCTTGACCCATTGCCGTTTGATGGTCGCCGCCTAGGCGGCTGGCTGCAGAAGTTACGCGAGACGTCACCGACTATGCTGGTCATGGGGCGGATGGGCATGACCACATTCGAGGCGATGACGCTGTTGGCGCGGATGCCTGGATGGAAGAAGCTGGCGTTGAAGATGGGCTGTCGCTACTGGCTGGACCTGCCTGGTCGGCTGATCGGTAAACGCGACCGCCGCTTGACCATGGGCAACGCTCTGGTCGGCTCGTTGCTGTGCTCGCTGCGTGAACGCAACATTGCCACCTGGCTTGATACCGCCCTGACCGGGCTGCGCCACGAGGGTGGTCGGGTCACCGGCATCGATGTCATGCGCGACGGACAACCCTGCGTGATCAGCGCCCGGCGCGGAGTTATCCTCGCCGCTGGTGGCTTCGAGCGAAACCAGCAGATGCGTGAGCAGTACCTGCCCAAGCCAACCCGCAGTGAATGGACCGCCGCCCCGCCGTGCAATACCGGCGATGCTATCCGCGCCGGCCAGCAACTGGGGGCGGCAGTAGATCTTATGCAGCACGCGTGGTGGACGCCGACAGTGCATGTACCTGGGGAAGAAAAGCAGCGTGGGATTTTTTCCGAGCGCGCGCTGCCTGGATGCATCGTGGTCAACCGCCTGGGGCGACGCTTCGCCAACGAGGCGCAGGACTATCTCGACTTTGTGCTCGCCATGTATGAAGACCATGCCAGCACCCAGGCAAATCTGCCGGCTTGGATGATTTTCGACGCGACCTTCCGCCACAAGTACAACGCCGGCCCGCTCGTATCTGGCTCGGTCATGCCTGATCGGTTGCTGCCTGCCGAATGGCTGGGGAAGGTCTTCCATCGTGCGCCGACCCTGACAGCGCTTGCGCAATGCATCGGGATCGATGCCACCGGTCTGGCCGACAGTGTCGAGCGCATCAACCGCTATGCCGCCAGCGGCACCGATGCTGACTTCGGCAAAGGCGGGAACCAGTACGACTTATTCTACGGCGACCCCAGCGTCAAGCCCAATGCCTGCCTGGGCCCGCTGCTCAAACCACCCTTTTATGCGCTGAAGCTGGATGCAGGCGAGATCGGCACCAAAGGCGGCCTCCTGACTGATGCTCAGGCTCGTGTGCTAGATGGCCAGGGGCAGGTAATTGCCGGCCTGTACGCCACGGGTAATACCAGCGCTTCGGTTACCGGGCCGTCCTATCCCGGTGCAGGCGCCACATTGGGCCCGGCGATGACCTTTGGCTTCATTGCCGCTAATCACCTTGCGGGAGAGCACCATGCTTGAAGGAAAGATTTGCCTGGTTACGGGCGCCAGTCGCGGCGTTGGCCGCGGCATCGCTTTAGCGCTGGGCGCCGCCGGGGCAACTGTGTATGTCACCGGACGCAGCACGAAGGAAGGTGATGCACCGCTGCCTGGGACCGTTTATCAAACTGCAGCGGATGTAAGCGCGGCAGGCGGGCAGGGCATCGCGGTGGTATGCGATCACGGTGACGATGGTCAGGTCAAAACCTTGTTTGAACAGATTGAACGCGAGCAAGGGCATTTGGATATTCTGGTCAATTGCGCGATCTGCATCCCTGTTGAACTCACCGATATCGCGCCGTTCTGGGAAAAGCCTTTGAGCATGACCGAGCTGTTCGGTGTTGGCATGCGCTCGGTCTACGTGGCGTGTCACCACGCGGCACCCTTGCTGCTCAAATGCCAAGGACAGATCGTCAATATTTCTTCGGCAGGTGGCCGCTGTTACATGCACGGCCCCGCCTACGGAGCCGCCAAGGCGGCTACCGACAAGATGTCCCACGACATGGCGCATGATCTACGCCCGTTCCAGGTCGGTGTGATTGCCTTGTGGCCAGGGCTGGTCAAGACCGAGCGAACCCTTGCCGTGTGCGCTGATGAACCGGAGAAGTACGGTGACTGGTTGGCCATGGGTGAAACGCCACAATTTCTTGGCAAGGTGGTGGCTGCGCTGTACCACGACGAGCAGCGCATGAGCCGTTCCGGCCAGGTCTTCTATGCCGCCGAGCTTGCCATCGAGTACGGCATACAGGACGAAGGCGGTGTCCAGCCGCCGTCGCACCGTGAGTTTCTCGGCCCGCCCCCAGTGTTCTCGGAAGCGGTGGTTGAATGAGCCAATGCTTTTGTTCCCCCATGCTCACCCTCGAGCGTTTTTAGCCCCTTGATTGGGGCTTTTTTTCAACCTTTTTTCGGCGTGCCCCGTTAGTCCTATTGGACGATGAGATCAGGGCGCTACCTATCGACAATCACTGCAGTGCTGAAATCAAAATAAAAGGGCCCTCAATTGAATACAGCTATGCAGGGAAAAGTGGTGATTATCACCGGAGCCGCTGGTGGCGTAGGCTTGGCGACTGCTACCACGCTGATCAACCGAGGCGCCCGGGTGGTGATCGCCGATGTTGATGAGGGCAAGGGCCGCGAGGCTGCCTACTCATTGGGCGAGACCGCGCTCTACGTGCCGTTGGATGTCGCCAATGCCGGTGATTGGCAGGCGGTCATGGAGCACACTCGTCGCCAGTTCGGCGCCGTCGACGCAGTGATCAACAATGCGGCGGTGTTCCCTGTCGAGGATATTGAACAAACCACCCTGCACGCGTGGCGAAAAACCCTGTCGGTGAATGCTGATGGGGTCTTTCTAGGCTGTAAATATGCCATCAATTCCATGAAGGAGCGCGGCGGTGCAATCGTTAACATTGCCTCAACTGCGGCCGTAGCCGGTCATCCCGGCATGTGTGCCTACTCGGCTTCCAAAGGCGCGGTCTGTGCCCTGACCCGCAATGTCGCGGCCCACTGCCTGAAAAGAGGCTACCGGATTCGCTGTAACACCATCATCCCTGGCGGCGTCCGTACGGCCATGACCGAAAAGATCTGGAAGGGCCAGGATGCGCTCAGCTTCGAGCACAACCCGAGCTCGCCATTTTGCGAACCTGAGGATGTAGCAGCGCTTGCAGCGTTCCTGGTTTCAGACGAGGCGCAGTACATCAATGGCAGTGAGTTGCGTGTCGATAACGCATTTCTCGTAGCCCTTGGCTGAGCGGAGAGCAAACCCATGAGCGGGCCGATCTATCACACCTTGAAGGTTGCACAGGTGATCGACGAAACAGCCGACGCCAAGTCGCTGGTATTTGCCATACCAGCGGTACTGGCGGATGCCTTTCGCTACAAACCTGGCCAATTTCTGACGCTGCGCCTGCCGATCGGCGATGGTTTTCTGCCACGTTGCTATTCGCTGGCCAGCTCGCCGGTGGCCGACCGCGAGCTGAAGGTAACAATAAAGCGCGTGCGGGACGGGCGAGGCTCTAACTGGGTATGCGACAACATTACAGCGGGCGCCCAACTGCAGGTCATGGCACCGGCCGGTGTGTTCACTCCCAAGTCACTCGATGGTGATTTTCTGCTGTTTGGCGGTGGCAGCGGTATCACCCCGGTGTTGTCGATCCTGCGCACGGTCCTCGCGTCAGGTACTGGCAACGTGTGCCTTGTCTACGCCAACCGAGATGAAGGCTCGATCATTTTTCGCGAGGCACTGAAGGCACTAGCTACGCAACACCCCTCTAGGCTGCAGGTCATCCATTGGCTCGACTCGGTACAGGGCATACCGTCAGTAGCGCAACTTAGGGCGTTGGCGCGCCCGTGGCAGCATGCCAACTGCTTTATCTGCGGGCCAGGACCGTTCATGGACGCCTCGGTCGAGGCGCTCAAGGGTCTCGACATCCACCCCGCACAGATCCACGTCGAGCGCTTCGTATCTTTGCCGGAGGAAGGCTCTGAAGTGATGCCGATTCTGGCCAGCTCAGAGAGCCGCGAGGTAGTACTACAGGTGACGCTGGACGGGCAGACCCACGAGGTCCGCGGCAGCAACCAAGAGACCGTGCTTGATGCCATGTTGCGCGCAGGCATCGAGGCGCCTTACTCGTGCAGGGCGGGGGCGTGCGCCACCTGCATGTGTACCGTGCAAAAAGGCGCGGTGAGCTTGCAGGTCAATGACGTGCTCGATGCCCATGAGCTTGAGCAAGGGTGGACCTTAGCGTGCCAGGCAGTGCCTGACAGCGATCACATCGTTTTACGCTTTCCGGACTGAACGGTACGTAATCTCATCCATTCGAGGCATGGAGAACCATGGAGTCTACAAAATTGACCATTCCCGCCATGCTGGCACGCTCGGTTGCACAGTATGGCGACCACACTGCCATCCTGGAACAGGATCAGGCAGTCAGTTATTCGCAGTTGCAACACAGTGCACTGCAGATAACCGCTGGCTTGATCAGCCTCGGCGTGCAGGCAGGGGATCGCGTCGCGATCTGGGCGCCCAATGGCAGCGAGTGGATCATCGCGGCGCTGGGCATTCACTGTGCGGGCGCGGTGTTGGTGCCGGTCAATACGCGCATGAAAGGCAGCGAGGCCGGCTATGTACTGGCTAGCAGTGGGGCGCGGGTGCTGTTCTGTGTGGGGCAGTTTCTGGGCATTCATTATCCTGACCTGCTCAGTGGCAACCGACCCGAGAGCCTGGCTCACATCGTCGTGATTGGGAATGCCCGTGCCGATGAGCTGAGCTGGGATGCTTTCATCGCACAAGGCCGTGCAGCCGACCCACAAGGCGAGCAGGCGCAGGCCCGTACCGATGCGGTCCACGGCGAAATGCCCAGTGACCTGATGTTTACTTCCGGTACGACCGGCAACCCGAAGGGGGTGCTGGCGGGGCACGCTCAGAATCTGCGGGCGATTGGCGGCTGGGCGGAGGCAATGGAGTTGTGTGCTGACGACCGTTATCTAATCGTCAATCCGTTCTTCCATGCGATGGGCTACAAGGCGGGTTGGCTGGCTGCGCTGATGTCCGGCGCGACCATTATTCCGCTGCAAATTTTCGACAGTGCAGTCATCCTGCAAACTATTGAGCGCGTGCGGATAAGCGTTCTGCCGGGCCCTCCTACCGTGTTCCATGGACTGTTGGCCGACCCGGGTTTGCGCAAAACGGATCTGTCCAGCCTGCGCGCCTCGATCACAGGGTCTACCACCATTCCGCCCAGTCTGATTCAGCGTATGCGTGATGAACTGGGCTTTAAGGTGGTGCTGACCGGCTATGGGCTGACCGAATCCTGTGGCTTCGCCACCCTGACCGATCGCTACGATGATCCTGAGCGGGTGGCCAACACATGTGGCAGGGCCATGCCAGGGGTAGAGCTAAAAATCGTTGATGAATCGGGCGAACCAGCCGCTGTGGGGGTAGCGGGCGAGTTGCTGATACGAGGCTATAACGTCATGCAGGGGTACTTCGGCGATCCACAGGCAACTGCCGAGGTCATCGATGAGCATGGCTGGCTACGCACAGGGGACATTGGCCTTATAGATGCCGCCGGTTACCTGCGTATCACCGACCGGCTCAAGGATATGTATATCGCCGGTGGCTTCAATTGTTACCCGGCGGAAATCGAACGGCTGATAGCCGCGCATCCTGGGGTGGCTCAGGTCGCTGTGGTAGGGGTTGCCGACGAGCGCATGGGCGAGGTGGGACGTGCCTTCATCGTGTTGCGGCCAGGGGCCCAGCTTGGAGCGGAGGAACTGGTCAGTTGGTGTCGCGCAACCATGGCCAACTACAAAGTCCCTCGCTATATCGACTTCGTCCAGAGCTTGCCGGTGAACCCGGGCGGCAAAGTGCTCAAGCGCGAACTCAAAGCGGTAGCAATACCTACAGTGTGACACCGAGGAGTCGGGCGCAGCCCTTACCAGGGCTCGCGCCGCGCCCATGAAACAGCCTTGAACCGATAGTCTCATTGGACGATGTTCAACCTGATCATGCTGTACAGAATGGCCCTCAGAGAATCGAACACACTGAGAGGCACTCATGATCGATATAAGAGGGCTGGCCTACGTAGTTGCCGAATCAACCGACATCCCCCGTTGGAAGCGCTACGCAGAAAAGGTAATCGGGTGCATGACCGCGCCGACTGAGGCTGGCGGTCTGTACCTCAAGTTCGATGAGCGCCCGCACCGCTATGTCGTTATTCCCGGTGAGAAAGACTGCTACTTCGCGTCCGGCTGGGAAGTGGCTGACCAACAGGCTTTCGATCAGGCCTTCAGTGAACTGCAACAGGCAGGTGTCAGCCCTCAGTTGGCGTCCCCAGCGGAGCTGGTTTCGCGGCGTTTCAGCGGCATGGCCTGGTTCCTTGATCCGTCCGGCAATCGTCATGAAGTTGTCTGGGGCCTGAAGTCGGACTTCGCTCCATTTGACTCCCCCGTGGGCGTGCCGCGGTTTATCACCGGTTCGATGGGCCTGGGCCATACGGTGTTGCCTGCGCCCAACTTCGACGCCACCTGGGGCTTTTTCCGGGATGTCATGGGCTTTGGCCTTTCGGATATCTACAACCACCAGGCCGGCCCGGACGCTCCGGTCCAGCGGCTGCATTTCACCCACTGCAACAACGGTCGTCAGCACAGCCTTGCACTGTTCGAAGCGCAGGCGCCGTCAGGCTGCATCCATGTCATGGCCGAAGTCGATTCGATGACCGAAGTCGGCCGGGCCCTGGACCGCTGCAAGGCCGAAGGTTTCAAGCTGTTGGCCAGCCTTGGTCAGCATGTCAATGACGAGATGGTGTCGTTCTACATGGAGACCCCGGGCGGCTTTGCCATGGAGTACGGCCATGGCGGCCTGGTCGTGGACTGGAGCCAGCATTCGGTGTTCGAGGCGACGTCAATCAGCTACTGGGGTCATGACTGGAGTCTCGGTCTGGCTACCGCCCACCTGGATAAATGAGGATGAGCATGAACAAACAACTCAGCGCCAAGGATGTCATTGCCAATCTGCGCGATGGCATGACCATCGGCATTGGCGGTTGGGGGCCGCGCCGCAAACCCATGGCGATCGTTCGCGAGCTGCTTCGTTCAGACCTCAAGGATTTGACCATAGTCAGTTACGGAGGCCCGGAAGTCGGCATGCTCTGTGCGGCGGGCAAGGTCAGGAAGTTGATCTTCGGCTTCGTCACACTGGATGCAATCCCGCTCGAACCCCATTTTCGCAAAGCCCGCGAGGCTGGCGCGCTGGAGGTCATGGAGCTGGATGAAGGCATGTTCGAATGGGGCTTGCGCGCTGCCGGCATGCGCATGTCGTTTCTACCCACCCGCTGTGGCCTGGGCACCGATGTGCTGACTCGCAACCCGCAACTGCGCACAGTCCGTTCGCCTTACGACGACGGTGAGGTATACGTCGCCATGCCGGCGTTGCACCTTGACGTAGCGTTACTCCACGTAAACGAGTCGGATCGGCTCGGCAACACCTTGATCAAGGGCGCCGACCCTTTGTTTGACCATCTGTTCGCCCGTGCTGCCAAGCACTGTTACGTGAGCACCGAGGTGCTGCATGACTGCTTCGGCCTGCCAGGCGAAACGGCTCGACTGAATTTTTTCGAACGCTATTTGGTGACCGGTGTGGTGCACGCACCTTATGGCGCGCACCCGACCTACAGTGGCCCCGACTACGGCTGGGACCTGGAGCATTTGAAGCGCTATTGCGCCAGTGCCACCCAGGCCGATGGCTGGCAAGAGTACGCCGCTGAATTCATCCAATGCGACGAGGCTCAGTACCTGGAGCGAGTCGGCGGTGCCGCGCGCATCGGGCAACTGCCGCTGCCGGTGTTCTAGCGTCCCCGATCAAAGCCAAGGAATACGCTCATGACTCAAGTTGCTACCCGTGCCAGCGAGTACACGCTGGCCGAATTGATGATCGTCGCCTGCAGCGAAGCATGGCGCGGCAACGGCGAAATCCTCGCCTCGGGCATCGGCGTGCTGCCCCGGTTGGGTGCAAGCCTTGCCAAACTGACTCACTCGCCTGAATTGCTGATGACCGACAGCGAGTGTTTTCTGGTCGAAGAACCGATCCCGTTAGGCCCGCGTGGTGATTACACACCTCGCTACAGCGGCTACATGTCGTTTGACCGGGTCTTCGAGTGCGTCTGGGGCGGCCGTCGCCACGCCATGATTGGCCCAACCCAGATCGACCGTTTTGGTCAGACCAACCTGTCGCTGGTCGGCGACTACCAGCAGCCGCGCACGGCAGTGCTTGGCGTGCGTGGTCTTCCAGGTAACAGCATCAACCACGCCAACTCGCTGTTCGTTCCGAACCATGGGCCACGGGTATTCGTCGGTGGTGAGGTCGATATGGTCTCCGGCGCGGGCTACAACCCTGAACGTCTGCCAGAAGGCGCTAACAACGATTTCGTCGATTTGCGGCGGATCGTCACCGATCTGTGCGTGATGGATTTCGCCGGGCCTGATCGCAGCATTCGGGTCATCTCGCTGCACCCAGGCGTGAGCTTCGAACAGGTGCAGGCGGCTACAGGCTTCCCGTTGCAGCAGGCCCAGGTTGTCGAGCAGACACCAGCGCCTACGGCAGAACAGCTGGCAATCATCGCTCGCATGGATCCGCATGGCCTGCGTGCCGGTGTGATCAAAAACAATCCACCCGGCAACCGCCAGGGTTGATCGCTGCGTTTACGGAGGAAAAGCAATGGTCCAAGCAACCCAGCACTCCGAAGCGTCTGCCGACGTGGTCCTGTACCACGTCGAAGCTGGCATCGCGACGGTCACGATGAACCGCCCGGAGTATCACAACGCGCAAAATTCGCAAATGACCTATGCCTTGGACGCTGCGTTTCGACGCGCGGTGGACGATGACGAGGTCAAGGTGATTGTGCTGCGCGGCAGCGGCAAACACTTCTCTGCAGGCCATGACATCGGCACCCCGGGACGCGACATCAACCAGAGTTTCGATCGTGCTTCGCTGTGGTACGACCATGTCAACAAGCCCGGCGGCGAATTCCTGTATGTGCGCGAGCAGGAAGTCTACCTGGGCATGTGCCGGCGCTGGCGCGAGCTGCCCAAACCGACCATTGCGATGGTCCAAGGCGCATGCGTTGCCGGCGGGTTGATGCTGGCCTGGGTGTGCGACCTGATCATCGCCAGTGACGATGCGCACTTCTCTGACCCAGTGGTGCGCATGGGTATACCCGGCGTCGAGTATTTCGCCCATGCTTTCGAACTGCACCCACGGATTGCCAAGGAGTTTCTCTTCCTCGGCGAGCGGATGAGCGCCGAGCGGGCCTATCAGATGGGCATGGTCAACCAGATCGCCGCGCGGGAGGAGCTTGAGGCGAAAACCTATTCCGTGGCGCAGCGCATCGCCAAGATGCCACGCATGGGCCTGGCCCTGACCAAGCAGGCGATCAATCACATCGAAGACCTGCAAGGCAAGCGCACCGGTATGGATGCAGCGTTCGCCTGGCACCACTTTGCCCATGCCCACAACGAGCTGATCAGCGGCGACAAGCTGGGTGGCTACGACGCCAAGGCGATGGCTGACTCCCAACGCGTTGTTGACCCGCGAGTGGCCAAATAATGAGCGTAAGCCTGCACACGCCGGTCTGCAGCCTGCTGGGTTGCGATTACCCGATCATTCAGACGGCGATGGGCTGGGTGGCCGATGCCCGCCTGGTGGCTGCGGTGGGCGATGCCGGCGGTTTCGGTTTCCTGGCAGCAGCGACGCTATCTACAGCCCAGCTGGAGGCCGAAATCGAGCGCCTGCATGGGCTGTCCACGCGCCCGTTCGGGATCAACTTTCACATGTTCCAGGCCAATGCCCAGCAGGTGTTGGCGTTGATCATCAAGCACCGTGTGCGGGCCGCCAGCTATGGCCGCGGTGCAGATCCGCGCTGTATCGAACAGCTCAAACAAGCCGGCGTCGTTTGCCTGCCCACCGTTGGAGCTACACGCCATGCGCTCAAGGCGGTGGCGATGGGGGCCGACGGGGTAATCGTGCAGGGCGCTGAGGGCGGTGGGCACACTGGCGCGGTGCCGACCAGTCTACTGCTGCCGCAGGTACTTGATGCAGTTCAGGTGCCCGTTATTGCTGCCGGCGGTTTGCATGAAGGCCGTGGGCTGGCTGCCGCGTTGGCGGCAGGCGCACAGGGTATCGCGATGGGCACTCGTTTTCTGCTTACCGAAGAGTCGCCGGTGCCTCTCCAGACCCTGGCGCATTACCTGCGCGTTGTGGACGCTGGCGAGATCCGTGTGTCATCGGCGGTTGACGGTTTGCCGCAGCGGTTGATCGACAACGCGGTGCTGCAACGCCTTGAGCAAAGCAGCCGGGCTCGCCGCAGCTGGCAAGCATTGGCCGGGGCCTGGGCGTTCCAGCGAGCCAGCGGGCTCGGCCTGCTGGCCTCGCTGAAAACCGCCCTTAGTCTGTTACGCCGCGACCGGCGCAGCGTGCTGCAAACCCTTGGCACAGCGCGTGGCGCTTACTTGATCAGCCAATCACTGCGTGAAGGTCGCCCCGAGCATGGGCTGCTGCCCAGCGGGCAAGTGGCCGCCTGCATCACGCAGCTGCAAAGCTGCGCCGAGGTCATCGATTCCATTGTCGTTCAGGCAACGCAGCGACTTGCAGCGGTGCAGGGCTGGATGGCGCCCAATCTTGAGGTGAGGGTATGACTCAGAGTTTTTACAGTAGCGTAGAAGCGGGCATTGCCGAGCTGGTCATCGATCACCCCCCGGTCAACGCCCTGGACAGTACCGGATGGTTTGCTCTGGCGCGGGCCATCGACGAGCTGGGTGGCCGTGACGATGTACATGTACTGGTGATCAGGGCCGAGGGCAGGGGGTTCTGCGCGGGGGTCGACATCAAGGAACTGGCCAGTCATCCAGAGCGCATCGTCGCTGTCAACGCGGGCAACTACGCCACCTTCAAGGCAGTGCACCGTTGCCCGGTACCGGTGGTTGCAGCAGTGCACGGTTTTGTGCTCGGCGGAGGCATTGGTATAGCCGGCGCCGCCGACATCGTTGTCGGGTCGGACTGCGCCACCTTTGGTGTGCCAGAGGTTGATCGCGGCGCCATGGGCGGCGGCGCTCACCTGCAACGTCTGTTCCCGGTGCAGAAGGTCCGCCATATGTACTTCACCGGCGAAAAGATCGATGCCAGCGAGGCCTATCGGCTGGGCGCGCTTGAGCGTGTGGTACCCCGCGCTGAACTGCGTGCTGCCGCGCTGCAGATCGCCGGACACATCGCCACCAAGAGCCCAGCCATGATCCGTCTGGCCAAGGAAGCGCTGAACGGTGTCGAGGATGGCGACCTGGAAAACAAATACCGCTGGGAGCAGGGCTTCACGCTCCAGGCATATCTGAACGCGGACTCGACGGAGTCGCGTCAAGCCTTCGTCGAAAAGCGGGACGTGGACTTCACCCCCGGCAGTTCGGATTGAGTCAGGAGAGCCAGGATGAAACTTGAATATACAGCTGCACAACAGGCGTTCCGCCAGGAAATCCGCAGCTGGTTGGCGGCCAACGTGCCGAAACGACCGCTGGACAGTTTTGACTGCGCGGAAGGCTTCGAACAACACCGCGAGTGGGAGCGAACCCTCGCCACCGGACAGTGGAGCATGGTCACCTGGCCAAAGGAGCTGGGCGGGCGCGGCTGCGACCTGATCGAATGGCTGATCTTTGAAGAGGAATACTGGCGGGCTGCTGCACCGATGCGGGTCAACCAGAACGGCATCTTTCTGCTCGGCCCGACCCTGATGGACTTCGGCACGCCGGCGCAAAAGCAGCGTTTCCTGCCAATGATGGCCAGTGGCGAGAGCATCTGGGCGCAGGGCTGGTCAGAACCCAATGCTGGCTCGGATATGGCTGCGGTGCGTGCCAAGGCTACCCGCGATGGCGATCACTACGTACTCAACGGCCAGAAAACCTGGTCGACAAGGGCGGTCTGGGCTGACTGGCTGTTTGGCCTGTTCCGTACCGATCCTTCCTCGCAGCGCCACCATGGTTTGAGTTTTCTGCTGGTGCCTTTGGATCTTCCAGGCATCACCGTGCGCCCGATCCGCCAGCTCAACGGTCTACCCGGCTTTGCCGAGGTGTTCTTCGACGACGTACGGGTGCCAGTTGAAAACCGCTTGAGTGAGGAGGGTGCGGGCTGGCAGGTGGCCATGTCCACGGCGGGTTTCGAGCGCGGACTGATGCTGCGCTCGCCGGCACGCTTCCAGGCCACTGCCAAGGCGCTGGTCGAGCTGTACTTGGCCAATCAGGAATCGGCAGACCAGGACCCCTCGGTTCGTGACGCAGTGGTCTCGGCATGGATGCAGGCCGAGGCCTACACCCTGGCTACCTACCGTACTGCCAGCAACCTTATCGCCGGCGGCCACATTGGCGCTGAATCCAGCACCAACAAGATCTTCTGGTCGGAGCTCGATCAGCGCATGCATGCCACGGCGATGCAGATCCTTGGCGCGCGGGCCGAACTGTTGCCGCACTCGCCCGCAGCGGCAGGCGTTGGCAATTGGCTGGATGGCTTCCTGTTTGCCCAAGCGGGGCCGATCTACGCCGGCACCAATGAAATTCAGCGCAACATCATTGCCGAGCGCATGCTCGGCATGCCCCGCTAAGGAGAGGGCCATGGACTTTCAGTTCAGCGAAGATCAATTACTGTTTCGCGACACCATGCGCCGCTTCTTCATGGTGGAAGCTGCACCCGAAATGCTCAGGGAGCTGTGGGAAACCGAGGCGGGTCGCTCGCCGCAACTGCGGCGCAAGATCGCCGACCAGGGCTTGACCGCGCTGTCGGTTGGCGAGGCTTTTGGTGGCCTCGGCCTGGGTGACCTGGACTGGGCGCTGATGACACCTGAACTTGGCTACTTTGCCATTCCTGACTCGCTTGCCGGTACGGCCTACCTGGCTGCGGCCATGCTCAGTGCGCTACCCGATGACTGCACTTGCAAGCAAACCTGGCTGCCCAGAGTCGCCGACGGCAGCGCGCGTATCGCGGTGGGGCATCCCCAGGATTTGCTGGTTGCCGATGCGCACCTGAGCGACCTGTTGCTACTGCCACACAAGGGTGAGGTGCATGCGGTCAGTCGGGATCAAGTCCAGCTTGAGCGCAACCACAGCGTGGATCTGTCACGGCGTCTTTCGCAAGTAAGCTGGACGCCTGGTCCCGACAGCCTGCTGGCGGATGCCAGCCTGGGCGGCAAAATCTGGGCCGATACGCTTGAGCGCGGCGCTCTGGCCACCAGCGGTCAACTCCTTGGGCTAGCGCGGCGGATGCTTGACCTGTCGATCGACTACACCGCTGAGCGCAAGCAGTTCGGCAAGCCGATAGGCAGTTTCCAGGCGGTCAAGCATCACCTTGCCGACGTTGCCGTGCTGATCGAGTTCGCCAAGCCAGTGTTTTACCGGGCGGCCTATGCCGTCGCCCATGATCTGCCAGACCGTCAAGTACACGTCTCTCACGCCAAACTGGCTGCCGGTGAAGCGGCATTGCTCGCGGCCAGGCATGGCATCCAGGTACATGGGGCAATGGGGTACACCTGGGAAGTCGACCTGCAGATCTTCATGAAGCGCGCCTGGGCCCTTGTCGGCACTTGGGGTGATCGAGGTTTCCACAAGGCTCGTGTCGCCCGTTACGTCCTTGAGAACCCAGGCCAGCTTGGCCCGGGCAATACCTTCACTATCAATCAATGAGGTCTAATATGGCTCAAGCCTATATCGTAGATGCCTTGCGCACGCCGACCGGCAAACGCCGCGGAGCGCTTTCCACGGTGCACCCTGCGGACCTCGGTGCTCATGTATTGAATGCTTTGGTCTCGCGCAATGCGATCCCTGCCGAAGACTACGATGATGTGATCTTCGGCTGCGTCGACGCTGTCGGCCCTAACGCTGGGGTCATCGCCAGAACGTCTTGGCTGGCGGCTGGCTTGCCGGATCATGTACCTGGCACCGTGATTGACCGCGCCTGCGGATCTTCGCAACAGGCCCTGCATTTCGCCGCCCAGGCAGTGATGAGTGGCACCCAGGATGTCGTGGCTGTGGGTGGCGTGCAGAACATGAGCCTAGTGCCGATTGCATACGCCATGACGGCCGCACAGCCGTTGGGCTTTACCGACCCGTTTTCGGGTAGCGCCGGCTGGCGTGCCCGGTACAGCGACCAGCCGGTCAACCAGTTCTACGCCGCGCAAATCATTGCCGACAAGTGGAAGCTCACGCGTCAGGACATGGAGCGCTTCTCGGTGGAAAGCCACGAGCGCGCGCTCAGGGCAATTAGCGAGGGCCGCTTCGAGCGCGAAATCGTGGCGTTGAATGGCTTGAGCGTGGACGAAACACCACGCACGCCCAACCTTGAGAAAATGGCATCGCTGGAGCCGGTGGACCCCACCTATCCGGCTATCACCGCCGCTGTCTCGAGCCAGACGGCTGACGCTGCTTCAGCGCTGCTGGTAGTTTCCGAAGCAGCGCTCAAGCGTTACGGGCTTACCCCAAGAGCGCGCGTTGAGCACCTCAGTGTGCGGGCCGACGATCCTATCTGGCACCTGACTGCACCTATTGCTGCAACCAAGGCTGCCTTGAAAAAGTCCGGGCTGCGCCTGGCCGACATCGATCTTGTTGAAATCAATGAGGCGTTTGCCTCGGTGGTGCAGGCCTGGTTGATCGAAACCGGCTACCCGGCAGAGCGCACCAACGTCAACGGTGGTGCGATTGCCCTGGGTCATCCGCTGGGAGCCAGCGGCGCACGCCTTATGACTACGTTGCTGCACGAACTGGAGCGTACCGGTGGCCGCTATGGGCTGCAGACCATGTGCGAAGGCGGCGGGCAAGCCAACGTCACCATCATCGAACGACTGGGTTGAAGGGCACAATCATGACAATTTGCGCAAATCGTACAGTGATCATCACCGGTGCCGGTGGCGGGTTGGGGCGTGCTTATGCGCTGGCTTTCGCCGAGCAAGGGGCCAATGTCCTGGTCAACGATATTCGAGTTGAAGCGGCTCAAGCAGTGGTGGAGGAGATCAAGGCTGCTGGCGGCAACGCCGTGGCCAACGCCGACGACATTACCCGCGTAGAAAGTGCACGGGCCATCGTCGACCAGGCGTTGTCGAATTTTGGCGAAGTGCATGTACTGGTCAATAACGCGGGTAATCTCCGCGACCGCATGTTCGTCAGCCTCACCGAAGAGGACTGGGATGAAGTGATGAGGGTCCACCTCAAAGGTCACTTCTGCCTCGCCAATACCCTCGCCAGACATTGGCGCGACAAGGCCAAAGCCGGCGAAACGGTTGCTGCGCGCATTATCAACACCAGTTCCGGTGCCGGCCTGCAGGGTTCGGTTGGCCAGTCCAATTATGCTACCGCCAAGGCGGGCATCTGCGCGCTGACGCTGGTGCAGGCGACCGAGCTGGGCCGCTACGGGGTCACCGTGAATGCCCTTGCCCCTGCGGCGCGCACCAGCATGACCGAATCGGCGATGCCTGACGTGGTGAAGAAGCCCGATGACCAGAGCTTTGACTTCTGGGACCCTGCCAATGTGGCGCCGCTGGTGGTGTGGTTGGGTAGTGAAGGGTCAGGGCATGTCAGCGGTCGCGTGTTCGAGGCCTCCGGCGGCAAACTCTCGGTGGCCGATGGCTGGCGTACAGGGCCTGAGCGTGACAAACAGGCACGGTGGTCGGTAAACGAGATCGGGGCGGCAGTCGACCAGCTGATCGCCGAAGGGGTGGCCCCGCAGAAGGTGTACGGCTCATGAGCAAGCGCATGGATTTCATCCTGAATCAGGATCAGCGGATGATTGCCGAGGCGGCCGCTAGTTTCCTCAGCGAAACCTGCCCATCGGCCGTGGTGCGCGAGGCGATGGGTATGACCCCGGGCGGCGACACCGCCTTGTGGCGCAGGGTCGGTGAAGAAATGGGCTGGTGCGCCACTCATGTGCCCGAGGCGTTCGGGGGCCTTGGTCTGTCGTGGATCGAACTGACGTTGATCCTCGAACAAATGGGCCGACACTTGTTGCCGTCGCCATTTTTCGCCACCGTGGCAATGGCCGCGACTGCGCTGATTGAAGCTGTACCGGATGGCCGCAAGGACAGTTACCTGGAACAGATTGCTGCCGGCCAATTACGTGCAACGCTGGCGCTCGCCAGCAGTGGCCTGCAGTGGCGGCCGCAAGCGCTCCAAGCCACCGCTGTGGTCTGCCCGCATGGCTATCGCCTCGACGGCGTCTACCGCCATGTAGCGGATGGGGCGACGGCTCAATTGCTGCTGCTGCCGGCCCGTCTGGAGAATGGCGAGATAGCCCTGTTCGCCGTGACAGATGACACTCCGGGCCTCACCGCCCGAGCTCACCAGAGCATGGATCTGACCCGCCAGATAGCTGAAGTGCGCTTGGACGGCGTCACCGTCGCCGCCAGCCAGTTGATGGCGAGCGGCGCGCTGCTGGAGGATGGCCTGGCCCGTACGCAAGCATTGGCGACCTTGGCGCTGGCTGCCGAACAGCTGGGCGGGGCGCAGCAGTGCCTGGACTTGACACTGGCGTACGCTGCCGAGCGGGTTCAGTTTGGCCAACCGATCAACAGCTTCCAGGCCGTGAAACACCGTTGCGCGGAAATGATGGTACAGATCGAAGCTACCCGTTCCGCGGTTGCGGGTGCCGCCAGGGTGGCCGCAATGCAGCCTTCGACCGCCGCCTTGGTGCGCGAAGCAGCCTGCGTCAAGGCGTTTGCCAGCGATACCTTTTTCTTCTGCGCGCAGGAAGCCATTCAGCTGCATGGCGGCGTAGGTTTTACCTGGGAATATGACCCGCAGTTGTACTTCAAACGGGCCCAGGCCAGTGCGCATTGGTTCGGCTCGGCGGATGAAGCACGTGAAACCGTGGCGGCCTGGCTGATTGGCGGCGGTAGCGAGGATGACAACGCCTTGGCTGAGTCGACCGAGGACCAGGCATTTCGCCGTGAAGTTGCGCTGTGGATGCAACAGCACCTGACCGGCCGCTACGCCTGCCTGAAGCATCGGGGCGGGGCGGGCGATGAAGAAGCCTACCCGGAACTACGTAAAGCCTGGGAGCAAGAACTGGCCAAAGCCGGCTGGACCTGTGTCGGCTGGCCTCAGGCGTATGGCGGCAGAGGCTTGACGGTGGCCCAGCAGATCATCTTCCACGAGGAGTATGCCAAGGCCGGCGGGCCAGGCAATATCGGCCATCTTGGAGAAACACTGCTCGGCCCAACCCTGATCGCCTACGGAACGCAAGAGCAGAAGGAACGCTTCCTGCCCGGTATCGTGGCGGGTACCGAATACTGGTGTCAGGGTTATTCAGAACCGGCGGCGGGTTCGGACCTGGGTAATGTTCAAACCCGCGCCAGGTTCGATGAAGCCACCGGCGAGTGGGTGCTGCACGGGCAGAAAGTGTGGACATCGCTGGCCCATGAGTCGCAGTGGGTGTTTGTGGTTGCTCGTTGTGAGGCAGAGTCGCGCGGCCATCGCGGGCTGATCTTCCTGTTGGTCAAGCTGGACCAGCCGGGTGTAGAGGTTCGCGGCATCAAGCAGATTACTGGCACCTGTGAATTCAACGAAGTGTTCTTTGACGGTGCCCGCTGCCCGGGCAACAACGTGGTAGGTGAGCCTGGGGACGGCTGGAAGATCGCCATGGCCTTGCTCGGCTTCGAACGGGGTCTGTCGTGGATCGGCATGCAGATGCACTTCGCTCATCAGTTGGAACTGGTCTGCAAGGCGGCGCGAGATACCGGCAGCCAGGACAACCCGGCCGTGCGCAGGCGCATTGGCCAGGCATGGATGGGCCTGAAGGTGATGCACTACAACACCTTGCGCACCCTGAGCGGTGGTGAGGACGGCAGCCTGTCGCGCGAGGGCTACATCATCAAGTACTACTGGTCTAACTGGCACCGTGACCTGGGCAAGTTGGCCATGGACGCCCTTGGCATGGAAGGCGACATCTTCATCGATGATTTCACCCGTACCCGCTTGCAGCAGGTTTTCCTGTTCAGCCGCTCGGACACCATCGTCGCTGGCACCAACGAAATCCAGCTGAATATCATCGCCGAGCGCGCGTTGGGCATGCCCAAGCAGCCGCGTCCCGCCCTGTGAGAACCAAACCATGATTACTATTCCTGAATACGTGACCGGCCACGATCTGCTCAAAGGGCGTACAGCATTGGTTACCGCTGCTGCCGGTGGTGGTATCGGATATTCCACGGCCAAGCGTTTCGCCGAGGAAGGCGTGCGCGCACTGATGCTCTCGGATGTGCATCCGCGCCGGTTGGAAGAGGCCGTTGCGCGTCTGCAGAATGAAACCGGGCTGCAGGCCATTTATGGGCATGTGTGCGATGTGACCCAGGAAGACCAGGTGCAGGCACTGGTGAGCGAAGCCGAACGTTGCCTGGACGGCACCGACATCCTGTTCAATAACGCAGGCCTCGGCGGCCAGAAACGCGTGGTCGAGATGACCGATGAGGACTGGCTGCGGGTCATCGACGTGTCCCTCAATGGCACTTTTCGCATGACCCGCGCGATGCTCAAGGTGATGCAGCCCCGCGGTCGCGGGGCGATCATCAATAACGCCTCGGTATTGGGCTGGCGGGCGCAGAAAGAACAGGCTCATTACGCCGCCGCGAAGGCCGGGGTTATGGCCTTGACCCGCTGCAGCGCGTTGGAAGCTGCGGAGTTTGGCATTCGCATCAATGCCATTTCGCCCAGCATCGCCATGCACGCGTTTCTGAAGAAGACCGCTGATGAAGAGCTGCTTTCAGCACTGGCGGCCAATGAAGCCTTTGGACGGCCTGCCGAAGTCTGGGAAATGGCCAATATCGCAGTCTTTCTGGCGAGTGATTACGCCTCCTATCTGGTGGGAGAGGTTATCTCCGCCAGCAGCCAACGTGCCTAAGGAAACGTCAATGACAACTGTTTTTCACAGCGCTGATGAGGTGCTGCAGGCCGTCGGCCAGTCTTTAGGGGTTACGGACTGGTTGAGTATCGACCAGGCGCGGGTCGATGGCTTTGCAGAAGCCACCAATGACAACCAGTGGATTCATGTAGATGTCACCAAGGCCGCATCTGGTCCTTTCGGTGGAACCATCGCCCACGGCTATTTGACGCTGGCCCTGGCCGGTAGCTTCTTCCTTTCGCAGTTGATTGAAGTGCGCATGCGCATGGGCATCAACTACGGCACCGACCGGGTACGCTTCCCCGCTCCAGTACCGGTCGGGGCACGGATCCGTGGGCGGGGCGAGGTGGTCAAGGCCGAAGCCGTGGCGGGTGGCGTTCAAGCGACAGTCCGCGTCTCCGTCGAAATCGAAGGCGCCGACCGCCCTGCATGCATAGTCGATACGATCAGTCGTTACTACTTCGAATGAGGCCCCAGATGCTGCTGGAGCATGCTTACAGCCTAGTGCTGCGTTACATCGAAGCGTACGAGCGTGCCGACATCGATGCGGTAGTTGCGCTGTTCTCCAGCAGTGCGTGGATAGAGGACTCCGCCGGCGCTCCGATTCACCAGGGGGAGACTGACATTGCGGCCTTTTATCGATCTAATCTGGCCAGCGAAACAAAGATTGTGTTGAAAGGTCCCCTTCGCTTGCTCCATGGCGCAGCCTTCATGATGGAGTTGGAGGCGCGCTCATTCGTGGCTGGCGGCTTGGATATCTGCAGCAAGGTAGAGATCTGGCGAATGGATGACGCCGGTCTAATTGTTTCACGTCAGGCTTACTGGGGGCCATCCGATCATTACCGGGTACTGCCCGGCTAATCGCACGGCAGCGCTTTGGGCCTTCATTTTTCGGGTTGGAAAATTGTGAACGCAACTGATTACTTTGAGATCCAGAATCTTCTGCACGAATATGCAGCGCGCCTTGACCAAGGAGACCTTGACGGCCTAGGCCAGCTATTCGCTCATGCTGAGGTTCATATACCGGGGCGCAGCACACCCGTGACTCGCGATCCGCAGCTGTTAACCAGGCTGTTTCGCGATTTCCTGCAGCTCTATGAGGGCAAGCCCAGAACCCGGCACGTCATCAGTAACCTCAGAATCTGGCCGGCGGGCTCTAATCGGGCGACTGCCCACTCCTACGTGATGGTCTTTCAGCAGGCCGGTGCGCTGGCGCTGCAGCCTATCATCGGTGGTGACTATCAAGACCGTTTGGAAAAGGTAAATGGTGTTTGGCGCTTCAGCGAACGGGTAATAGGAAATGACCTTTTTGGTGATCTGAGTGCGCATGGAAAATACGAATACTCTCCCGTGACACGTTGATCATTACCTGACTAATCCGGATGGACGATGTTGCAGCGCGCGGCTCGCGGCAAATTCCATAGTGCCGGCTGGCCTGCCCCCGTGACAGCCTGGCCTAGCCGAATCCGGAGGAGTCATGAATCAGCAGTCAACAATAATCGATAAAGAACCTGCGACGCGCACTGATCCTTCACCATCTGCCACAAAAGTACCTGGTGGTGATGGTGGCCGACATAGAGTTTGGGGAGGGCTGGCAATGGCCCTCCTGGTCGCCTTTGGCACTGTATTTTCTTTCCTGCCACGACCCCGCGCTGAGTTTCCGGCAACCGCCGTGCAACCTCAGCAGATGCTGATTAACAGCGTGGCACAAGCCGGACAGGATCTGGTGGTCACCGGAGAGCTGGGTCATCTGTTTGTGAGCAACGATCAAGGTAGCTCGTGGGCAAAGGCCACTGTTCAACCGCAGCGCGGCTCAACCCTGACACGGGTGTTTTTTCCCACTGATGACCTGGGTTTGGCCATCGGCCATGACAGCTGGATTCTGCGCAGTAACGACCATGGCAAAAGCTGGCGGGAAACCCACTTTGCTGGTGATCAGGCCGACGTCCTGCTCGATGTTTGGGGCAGTACTCAAGGGCCGTTTTATGCAGTGGGCAGCTTCGGCGCGTTTTGGGCTTCGGCAGACCTAGGCGAGAGCTGGACACAGCGTGACATCGGCCTCGGTGATCGGCATTTCTACGGCGTCGCAGGAGCCGGGCAAAGCCACTTGATGCTGGTCGGCGAGAGCGGATTGGTGGCGCGTTCCGCCGACGGCGGCGCGAACTGGGTACGGCTACCGGACTTCTACCGAGGGTCGTTTTTCGGCTTGATCGCCTTGTCGCCCCAAAGCTGGCTGGTATATGGCATGCGGGGCAAGGTGTACCGCACCGACAATTTTGGTGACAGCTGGCAAGAGGTCGATTCCGGGACTACAGCAGCGCTGTATGGCGGTGTGCTCGACCGCGAAGGCAATGTCGTGCTGGTGGGCGAGGGGGGCGTGGTCACCGCTTCGATCGATCGCGGAAAGCATTTTGCGTTGCGTCGTGCTGGCGGCGATCAAAGCCTGTCCAGCGTAGCCAGAAGCAGTAAGGGCAAATGGTTGTTCGTAGGGCCTGGGGGGGTATCGATAACCTCGTCGCTGCCGCACACGCCTGAACCCAACCCGTAAGGAGTCCGTCGTGGATCATAATAAAAACCGCTTCGTGGAGCGCTGTGCCGACCTGCTGATGGCCAACCGCCGCTGGCTGATGTGGCTGTTCATCCTGCTTACGCTAGCGTTCGCCGCTACTGCCACTCGGATCAAGCTCGATCCGGGCTTCTACAAGATGATTCCGCTGCAACATCCGTACATGCAGACCTTCACCGACTACCTCAAGGTGTTCCCTGGTGCCAACCGGGTGTTGGTCAACCTGCGCTGGACAGGTGAAGGTGACATGTACAACAAGGAGTTCCTGCAAGCATTGCGTGAGGCAACCGATGAAGTGTTCTTCATTCCGGGCGTGGACCGCACTCGTGTCTCTTCGCTGTTCACTCCTGATACGCGTTTCATCGAAGTCACCGAAGAAGGATTTTATGGCGATGTGGTGGTGCCAGCTCGGTTTTCCGCGAGCCCGGAGGACGTTGCCCTGGTACGACGTAACGTGGCGCGTGCCGGGGTAATCGGGCGCCTGGTGCAGACCGACCTCAAAGGTGCGCTAATCAGAGCGGACCTTCAGGAGATCAACCCGCAGACCGGTGAAAAGGTCGACTATCACCAAGTCGCCGTGGCTTTGGAGAAGGTTCGGCAGAAGTTCAGCGGCCAGCACATAGAGATCAACATTATTGGCTTCCCCGTGCTGATCGGGGAAATCGTCGACGGCCTGCTAGGGGTAGTTGCGTTTTTTGCCTTGGCGTTCGTCATTACCGCGCTGTTGCTGTACGCATACTGCCGCTCGGTGCGGCTGACGGCGCTAACTCTGGCGGTCGCCTTGCTGCCGGTGATCTGGTTGCTCGGAATCCTGCCCTTGATGGGCTATGGCATTGATCCGTTGTCGATTCTGGTGCCGTTCCTTATCTTTTCCATCGGCGTGTCCCATGCGGTGCAGATGACCAATACCTGGAAACAACTGGTATTAGAGGGAGTCGCAGCACCGGCTGCTGCGCAACTGGCGTTCAGGCGGCTGTTCATTCCTGGTGCATTGGCGCTGCTGACCAATGCTCTCGGGTTCGCCGTGATCATGCGTATCGACATCGCCAGCGTGCGCGAGTTGGGCATCACAGCGTGCCTAGGTGTGCTGCTGATGATCATTACCAACAAGATGATGTTGCCTCTACTGTTGGCCAAAATGCATCTGGAACCCACGGCATACCGCAACGCACCTAGGTCCGGTGAGCGCCACCGCCTTTGGTGGACATTGTCGGCGGTGACGAAGCCAGGCCCGGCGCTTGCTGTATTCGCAGTGTGGCTGGGCTTGCTGGCGGTTGGTGCGGTCGAGTCCCGGCATTTGACCGTAGGTGATATCGGCAGCGGCGCGCCGGAGTTGCGCAGTGATTCACGCTACAACCAGGACAACGACGCAATCGTCAGCCATTACACCATTGGCGTGGATGTGCTGAGTGTAATAGTGGAAGCCAAGGGCTTTGACGGTGATGCCTGTCTTTATTATTCAGTCATGAACAATGTTGACCGCTTCGAGCTGTTTCTGCGGGGTGTGCATGGGGTGCAGTCTGTAGTCAGTGTGCCAGACCTGGCCAAGGTCGGTATCGCAGCGAACAACGAAGGCAACCCACGATGGTCTGCGCTGCCTCGCGACAGCCAGGCGCTGCAGCAGGGCTCTGCTGCCTATAATCCGGACTTGGGTTTGAACACCGATGGCTGCACGGCCATGCAGGTGTTGATATACACCCGAGATCATCAAGGCGCGACCCTTGATCACCTGACACATGAGATCAAGCGGTACATCGCTGAACAATCGCAAAAGGATCCCGCAGGCGGCGAGGTGGAGTTTCATATCGACAAGGCCTTCCGCCTCGCGGGCGGTAATGCCGGCGTGATGGCGGCCACCAACGAGGCTGTAGAGGAGGCCGAGATCGTCATGCTGGCCTCGATCTTTAGTGCCATCACCTTGCTTTGTCTGCTGACGTTTCGTTCATGGCGAGCGGTGCTATGCATCATCATGCCGCTGGCCGTGGTATCGATCCTGTGCAACGCATTGATGGCGCAGCTAGGAATAGGCCTGAAGGTTGCCACCTTGCCGGTAATTGCACTGGGTGTAGGAGTGGGCGTCGATTATGGGATCTACCTGTTCGAGAGCATCAAGCACCAGCTTGAGCAAGGTAGGGATTTGCGCAGTAGCTTCTATGAAGCGATGCGACAGCGCGGTACTGCTGCGGTGTTTACTGCGGTGACCATGTCGGTCGGCGTTGCCACTTGGGCATTGTCGAGCCTCAAATTCCAGGCCGACATGGGCATCCTGCTGGCGTTCATGTTCCTGGTGAACATGCTGGGTGCCATCTTGCTGCTGCCAGCATTTGCCAGTTGGTTGAATGTCGGTAGGGCGAAGCCTCGAATTCGCCAGGCGATTACCACCGCACATTGATCCGTTTTCTCCACTTTCACAGTCTCGCTGACGCCTTGGGGCGTCGGCGTGGCTCTGTGCACTGCAAACAAACTAGGCGAGGGCCCTATGCATATCGGAATACCCAGAGAAACCGCTCCCGGCGAGACACGTGTGGCGGCAACCCCTGAAACCTTGAAAAGGCTCATTGGCCTTGGCCATGAGGTGTTTGTAGAGCAGGGCGCAGGGGGCGGCGCCAGCATTGCCGATAGCGCCTTTGAGGCTGTTGGGGCAAAGACTGTAAAGGCGGAGGAGGTCTATCGCGCCAAGGTGATCCTAAAGGTCGCAGCGCCGAGCAACGATGAATTGGGCATGATCGAGCCCGGTGCGCTGCTGATTGGCATGTTGAACCCGTTTGACTCCGACAATATTGCCCGTATGGCCAATCGCGGGATCACTGCCTTCTCGCTGGAGGCCGCGCCTCGTACTTCAAGGGCTCAGAGCCTGGATGTGCTGTCTTCGCAGGCCAATATTGCCGGCTACAAGGCCGTGCTGTTGGCCGCTCATCATTACCCGCGCTTCATGCCGATGCTGATGACGGCTGCCGGTACGGTCAAGGCGGCACGGGTACTGGTGCTTGGCGCCGGCGTCGCCGGGTTACAGGCGATCGCCACGGCGAAGCGATTGGGTGCGGTGATCGAGGCATCCGATGTGCGACCGGCGGTCAAGGAGCAGATCGAGTCATTGGGTGCCAAGTTCGTCGATGTACCTTTTGAAACGGCCGAGGAGCGCGAATGTGCTGAAGGCGTAGGTGGCTATGCCCGACCAATGCCCGCCAGCTGGATGGCCCGCCAGGCTCAGGCCGTGCACGAACGAGCCAAACAGGCTGACATCATCATCACCACAGCCCTGATCCCTGGTCGCAAGGCGCCGACGCTGCTGAGCTGCGAAACCGTGGCCCAGATGAAACCCGGTTCGGTGGTTATCGATCTGGCCGCCGCACAAGGCGGGAATTGTCCATTGACCGTGCCAGACGAAGTGAGGATCGAGCATGGCGTGACCATCGTTGGGCCGACCAATCTTTCCGCGCAGGTCAGCGCGGACGCCTCGGCGCTTTATGGCCGTAACCTGTTCGACTTCCTCAAGCTGCTGTTGGATCAGAACGGTCAATTAACCATCAACCTGGACGACGATATTGTCGCTGCATGCCTGATGTGCCGCGACGGTGTGGTCGTGCGCAAAAACGTCTGAGGAGACTGCTATGGACGATATGCTGATTTCACATGGTGTTTACAATCTGATCATTTTCGTGTTGGCCATCTACGTCGGCTATCACGTGGTCTGGAATGTAACGCCCGCCCTGCATACCCCGCTTATGGCTGTGACCAACGCCATCTCCGCGATCGTGATCGTGGGCGCCATGCTGGCCGCTGCGCTGACGGTCACTGCTGCCGGCAAGTTCATGGGTACTCTCGCGGTGACGTTGGCAGCAGTCAACGTGTTTGGTGGCTTCCTGGTGACGCGGCGCATGCTGGAAATGTTCAAGAAAAAAGACCGCAGCGACGGAGCAAAACAAGCATGAGCATGAATCTTGTCACAGTCCTCTACCTGATTGCGTCGGTATGCTTCATCCAGGCACTTAAGGGCCTGTCCCATCCCACTACTTCGCGGCGCGGCAACCTGTTCGGCATGCTCGGTATGCTGCTGTCGGTGTTGACCACCGTCGGCTTGACCTACAAACTCGGCGCCTCCGCAGTAAGCAATG
This sequence comes from Pseudomonas sp. B5(2017), assembly GCF_002112825.1. Classification (NCBI taxonomy): domain Bacteria; kingdom Pseudomonadati; phylum Pseudomonadota; class Gammaproteobacteria; order Pseudomonadales; family Pseudomonadaceae; genus Pseudomonas; species Pseudomonas sp. B5(2017). The sequence goes on along the minus strand of NZ_NEIR01000003.1, from coordinate 211,546 downwards.
GCAGCGTAATGGCCGGTATTGGTTATGTGGGCGTGGGGCTGTTGTTGGGTGGAACGATCGGCACCTTCATGGCCAAGCGTGTAGAAATGACCAAGATGCCAGAACTGGTTGCCTTCATGCACAGCATGATCGGCCTTGCGGCGGTGCTGATCGCTGTCACTGCAGTGCTCGAACCGCAATCATTGGGAATCGTCGCGGCATATGGCCAACCGATCCCTGTCGGCAACCGTATGGAGCTGTTCCTGGGCGCGGCAATCGGTGCGATCACATTCTCCGGGTCTGTCATTGCCTTCGGCAAGTTGTCAGGTAAGTACAAGTTCCGCTTGTTCCAGGGCGCACCGGTGCAATTTGCAGGGCAGCATCTGGTCAACCTGGGGCTCGGTCTGACCATCGTCGGGCTTGGCACCTACTTCACTCTGACAGGGCAGTTTCACGCGTTCATCTTATTGCTTGCGCTGTCATTTGTGATTGGTGTGCTGATCATTATCCCTATCGGCGGGGCGGACATGCCTGTAGTAGTGTCGATGCTCAATAGCTATTCCGGCTGGGCCGCTGCAGGCATCGGTTTCTCGCTGAACAATTCGATGCTGATCATTGCCGGTTCGCTGGTCGGGTCTTCGGGTGCGATTCTTTCGTACATCATGTGCAAGGCGATGAACCGTTCATTCTTCAATGTGATTCTGGGTGGTTTCGGAGGCGCAGTGGACGGTGCTGGCAGCAGCCAGGATAAAGAAGCCCGACCGGTAAAAGCAGGCTCTGCCGATGACGCTACCTTCCTACTCAGTAACGCTGATAGCGTAATCATCGTGCCCGGTTATGGCCTGGCGGTTGCGCGTGCCCAACACGCCTTGAAGGAACTGACTGAGAAGCTGACTCACAACGGCGTGACCGTTCGCTATGCCATCCATCCGGTCGCAGGGCGCATGCCAGGGCATATGAACGTGCTGCTGGCTGAGGCCGAAGTGCCCTACGACCAAGTGTTCGAGATGGAGGACATCAATGCCGAGTTCGGCCAGGCGGATGTAGTATTGGTGCTGGGGGCGAACGACGTGGTCAACCCTGCGGCCAAGAACGACCCTAAATCGCCGATTGCCGGCATGCCGATCCTCGAAGCATTCAAGGCCCGCACCATCATCGTCAATAAACGTTCGATGGCCAGCGGGTACGCCGGTTTGGACAACGAACTGTTCTACCTCGACAAGACCATGATGGTGTTCGGCGACGCCAAGAAAGTCATCGAGGATATGGTCAAGGCTGTCGCCTGACAGACGTTGTGCCGGGCTCGACGCAGTCCCGCGTCCGCCCCGGCACATCCTGTGGCGCCTGCGCCGCAGCCAAATCGACTACTTCAGTCGGACGATGCGCGATCAATTTCAGTCTCTCCATACTCACCTGGCCTTCGCAAAAGTGCCCCGACAGCGGCTCTGCTTGCGGACTACGTCCAAGAAAAACCGGAGAGTATGCGATGAAATTTTCCTTGATCTACGAAGCCCAGACCACTGACTCCTCTCGCGAGGGTGACCGCAAGGTGTTCGACGATACCGTCGAGCAGGTAATGCTGGCCGACAAGCTCGGTTTTGATGTGGTCTGGGCGGTCGAGCACACCGCACTGAGCAACTATTCGCACTCCAGTGCTCCGGAAACCCTGCTGGCCTTCCTGGCTGGCAAGACTGAGCGGATTGGCATCGGCCACGGCGTTGTCTGCCTGCCACCAGCGATGAACCATCCGGTCAAAGTTGCGGAACGCATTGCCACGCTGGACCTGCTTTCAAAGGGGCGCGTGCATTTTGGTATGGGCAAGGGCGGCACCCAGCAGGAAGCCGGGACCTTTGGCTACGACCTGACCAAGCTGCAGCCGCAAATCGACGAGATGATGTACCTGATCCCGAAGATGTTTGTTCAGGATGAGATCGAGCACAACGGTGAATTTGTGCAGATTCCTCGGCGTCCCATTCACCCCAAGCCTTTCCAGTATCCGCATCCGCCGATGTACATGGCGTGCACCAATGCCAACAGCCTGGCGACTGCCGGCGGCCGCGGCCTGGGCGCGTTAGTATTGGGCTTCGGCGGCCCGGATGAAGTAGCCAAGAAGAACACCACCTACCGCGAGGCCTTCGCCAACCGCAAAGCCGAAGACCAGGTTGGCTTCCGGCCGACCGAGCACCTGGCGGCACTGTGCCCGGCCATTGTGATGGCCGATGGACAGAAAGCGCGCAAGATCGGCATTCGCGGTCAGCGCTACTTTCTCGAGTCGTTGGCGCACTGGTACACCGGCGGCGAAAAACCTGACCCATCCACCTGGGACGATGACGTTACGACTACTGGCAGCGGCCAGACTGTGCTCAACACGTCATGGGGTTCGGAAAAAGTCTCGGTCGACTTCAGCGATCCGTCGCTTGAACTGCTCAACCCCAACCACGCCTACGGCACGGTCAGCGACTGCATTGGCTACGTGCAGCGCCTGATTGATGCCGGCGCCGATGAGATTCTGTTCATCTGCCAGATGGGCACGATCCCGCAAGAGGCGCAGCTCGAGACCATTCGGAACATTGGCGAGCACGTCATCCCGCATTTCCGCAAGTCAACCGTGAAGTCGAGCGAGGCGGCCGCCGAGGTTTGATGGGCGCTGAACCGCCTCGTCCAAATGAGGGATGTGACGCGCAGGGGGCAAGGCAATAGTAGTGACACCTGACTGGACAGGCGCCTGCGCGGCAATGCTGCAGGCGTGTGCCCGGGAGGGGGCATTGTCGGCTGATAGGCCGGCAAGCGTTCCAGGGCGAACAATAACTTCAATACGGTCCCGGAGGTAAAACTCGAATGAACGCTAGTCCTTGCAAATCAGAAGGTGTCGGGCTGCGCGCTCGTCTTACGGCACAGGTAGTCACCGGCGCGTTGGTGGTGCTGGGCAGCACTGCCGCCCAGGCTGGCAACTTCCAGTTCGGTGACGGCTTCAATGTCGATTACCTCATGACCTTCAACTATGGCCTCAACGTACGCGCGGAGAAACCTGCCCACGCGCTGATCAACAACAATATCAATGGTGATGACGGTGATCACAATTTCGATCGCGGCAGCCTCATCAACAACCGCATCAGCGCCATTGGCGAAGTCAACGTCTCGCGCGATGGCACCGGCTTCATGCTGCGGGGCTCGACGTTCTATGATTTCGCCTACAACGATTCGAATGACAACAACTCCCCTGACACCATCAACAAGTTTGGTCCGGTAGACCACTTTTCTTCGCAGGCGCGCGATCGCAGTGGCTCACGTAGCCGTTTGCTTGACGCCTACGCCTACACCGGTGGCGCCCTTGGTGACAGCAGTTTCTATGACGTACGGGTAGGTAATCAGGTAGTGGCCTGGGGTGAGAGCCTGTTCGTCTCCGGTATTTCAGCGGTGCAAGGCCCGGTTGACGCGACCAAGAGCAATGTCCCCGGTACCGAAGTCAAAGAAGTGCTGCTACCAGAGAGCCAGATTGCAGCAAGCCTCTCGTTCAATGACTGGACGCTGTTGAGCTACTACCAGTTCAAGAATCATCCGTACGAGCTGTCGCCAGTGGGCGACTATTTTTCGACAACCGATGTGGTTGGGGCTGGAGCGCGCTACATCCGCTTTGGCCAAGGTGATCTTGCCAGCGTCGGCAAACTTGAGCGCACTGCTGATGATCAGGCGCGTGACAGTGGTCAGTGGGGCCTGGGCGTGCGTTACATGCTCACAGCCAACACGCAGCTCGGCCTGTACCGTTTGCGCTACCACGACCGCTTGCCCAGTGTGCTGCTCAACCCTGCTGCAGGCACTTACACGATCAAGTATTTCGAGGATATCGACCTAACGGGCGCCAGCATCTCCACGCGTTTGGGCGAATGGCAAGTTTCCGGCGAGCTGAGCTACAAAGACGGCCTGCCACTAGCCAGCACAACCGTCGGTGTCGCCCGTGGCTCGGCGACCCAGGCGCAAATATCGACCATCCGCACGTGGGGCAATAGCTGGATCGCGCCACAGACCAGTCTGACCGCCGAAGTTGCGGCGCTACGGGTTAACAGCATTGACCAGGGCCGGCTGGCAGGCGACCGCACCGCGCAGGTTGGCCAGATGCTGGTGACCTTTACCTATCCGGACGTTTTCAGCGGCTGGGACCTGAGTGTGCCGGTGAGCTACGGTCGCCAGTTCAATCAATCATCTGTCGGCACCTTCGGCTTCGGTGGCGATGGCGATTCGCGCGCCAGCGTCGGGGCCAAGTTCAAGTATTTGAGCAACCTAGAAGTCGGCCTCACCTACAACGCCTTCCTGGGCTCGGCAGACCCCATCGAGCGTCCGCTCGCCGACCGGGACTTTGTCGCCTTCAACATCAAATACGACCTGTAACCCTTCACCAGCAGGAGTTTCACCATGACGATGACTACCTTGCGTGCAGCAACCGTAGCTGCTTGCCTGGCCGTTAGTCTTGCACCCGCTGCATGGGCGGATGACGCAGGCCTGACGTGTGTAGGTGCCCAGAAAGCGGGCAATGCCGATGGCTCGATCCCAGCGTATTCAGGAAAGTGGCTGGGGGTTCCGGATACAGTCAAGTTCGCCGGCACCGGCAACTATTGGCAAGATCCCTATGCCGATGAGAAGCCGTTAGCAGTGATTACCGCGCAGAACATGGCGCAGTACGCCGACAACCTTACCCCCGGTCAGCAGGCGTTGCTGAAAAAATATCCCGATACCTTCAAGATCCCGGTTTATCCGAGCCATCGCGACTTCCGTTACCCAGACTGGGTATGCGAGTCTGCCAAGGCCAACGCGAAGGATGCGAAGGTGGTTGATGGCGGCGAAGGTATTGTCGCGATCGCTGGCGCAGTGCCATTCCCTGAGCCGAAATCAGGTATTGAGCTGTTCTGGAACTTCAACAATACCTCGCTGCAGCCTTGGACCGAAGCCTCTGTTCAACAACAGGCTGTGGTTTACCCAGATGGCAATATCGCCTGGGGTGAGGTTGATATGCGATGCCTGTCGCCACGCAACGATCCGAATGTGCGGCGTAAAACCGATTCTGATGAAAAGCCATACGGCGGCGTCAACTCCTGGTGCTTCGTCAAGACCTTACTGCCGCAGCGCGACAAGGGCTCAGTGCTGGTCGCAGGTGACTACTTCAACTACCTGAAGCGGCCGCGTGATGCCTACCAATACAACCCAGGCACACGTCGGGTTCGCCAATTGCCTTCATTTGGCTTCGATATGCCGCAAGGCCCTGGTGGCTTCCGTACCGTGGATGATGACCATTTGTTCAACGGCTCGCCTGAGCGTTACGAATGGAAAATCGCCGGCAAGAAGGAAATCTTTACGCCCTGGAACAGCTACCGCATTCACCAGAGTTCAGTCACGGCCGAAGAACTGCTCAAGACCAAGGGCCACATCAACACCGAGCGCATGCGCTTTGAAAAGCAGAGGGTGTGGGTGCTCGAGGGCACGTTGAAACCGGGCTACCGTCACCAGTACGCCAAGCGGGTGATCTACGTCAACGAAGATACCTGGGCCGGCGTGATGGCTGACGAGTACGACAGCCGCGGCCAATTGTGGCGCACAGTGCTGACCAACTGGCTGTATGCCTACGAGGTTCAGGGTTACTACTACGGCATTGCCGCGCATCAAGACCTCACTTCGGGGGCTTACCTGGTAGACCGTATTACCACCACCCGCGGTGGCCCTAAGCTCAATGCTGGCGGCATGACGCCTGCGATGTTCACCCCTGAGGCGGCTGCACGCGCCGGTCGCTAAACCAGTAATGGCAGGCCCCCGGCTCTGGCTCCGGGGTCCTGCTGAGGGAGGTGGCCGAGATGGTGACTGAGCAGAGTGGGGCAGATTTTCAGTTCGACTTCAGCAGGCGACGGGTGCTGGTGGCTGGCGGTACTGGCGGCATCGGCGCAGCAGTGGCTGCAGCGTATCGGCGGGCCGGTGCCGATGTCTGGGTAAGCGGGACACATCCCGGTCCGCGCTACGATTCAGCTACGCACCAGCCAATTGCAAATTATCGACAACTGGACATCAGCTGCTCCCAGCAGGTTGACCGGTTTGCGCGTGAGTTCGAGCGCCTCGATGTACTGGTCAACTGCGTGGGTGTTGCACTTTCATCGAGTCAGGGCGATGAGTTCGACCCCGATGTGTTCGACAGCGCACTGCGGGTCAACCTGGCAGGTTTCTATCGTCTGGCCGCAGCGTTACGCGCGCCATTGAGTCGCAGCGGTGCTGCAAGCGGAGGATGCATCATCGCGGTCGCATCGCTGACCTCGTTTTTCGGGCAGGCGCAGGTGCCTGGTTACGGCGCGGCCAAAGCAGGCCTGGTGCAGCTGTGTAAAACCTTGGCGATTGCCTGGGCCGCACAGGGCATACGGGTCAATGCAATTGCTCCCGGCCTGACCGAAACAGCGATGACTGCCGCGCATATTGGCGATGCCGAGGCGCTTGCACCGTTGTTGCAACGCACGCCGCTGCGCAGGGTAGGCCAGCCGTCGGACATGGTAGGGCCGGTGCTCTTCTTGTCCAGCCAGGCTGCCGCGTACATCACCGGGCAGACCCTTGTCGTCGATGGTGGCTACTCAATACAGGGTTAAGCCCTCAGGAGAAACAATGCTCGACGCAAGATCGATCCGCGAAGTATTCGCCCGCTATGCCGCGTGCCTTGGTGATGGTGATGTGCCTGGGATCGTCGCCTTGTTTTCCCCGCTCGGGGTCCTGGAAGATCCGATTGGCGTCTGTTATCGCGGACCAGAGCAGATCGCCGAGTTTTTCCGCTCCAGCCTGCACCAGGTCGGCGGCAGCATTCGTTTTGTGGCGGAAGGTCAGGTGCGTATCAGCGGCAGGCATGCAGCCTGCGCGTTTACCGCGATCTGCGCATCTAGCTCCGAACCCTTCGAGGTTGACACTCTGGACATGGCCACTTTCGACGAGCACGGGCTGATCATCTCCATGGTCGCGATTTGGGGGCCTGAAAATGTACGGGCTTTGGGGCCCATATAATGGCTATCAGTCGAGGATTGGTCGGGGTGCTGCTTGCCAGCTCTCCGGCAATGGCGCTGCTGTATACGGTAGCCTCGCCTATATTGCCGCAGATGGCTGCGCAGTTGGGCGGTGATCCGGACGACGCCATCCTTGTCGCGCAGTTGGTGATGATGGTGCCTAGTATCGGTCTGATGTTGGGTGGCCCGCTGATGGGTTGGCTGGTCGACCGCTGGGGTGCGCCGCGGCTGCTGTGGGTTGCCTGCGCCGGCTATGCATTGCTCGGCTCAGGCGGGTTGTACCTAGCTGAGCCGTGGAGCCTGATTGGCAGCCGCTTCCTGCTCGGCATCATGGCTGCCGGCTTGGGCACGGCGACCTTGGCATTGACCGCGCGGTATTTCGAGCCACAGGCGCGCAGCCGCTTGGTCGGCTATCAGTCAGCCTGTGGCGCGTTGGTGGGCTTAATGTCGATGCTGGCCGCCGGTTATCTGGGGCAGGTGTTTGGCTGGCGGATACCGTTCGCATTCTATCTGGCGGCTTTGCCCCTGCTGGTGATGGCGCTGGTGTTTATACCCAAAACCAACCAACACGCTGGCGAGCCCGCTGGTTCAGCCGGGCAGACGTCGCTGGGGTCGATGGTGTGGCTGTTGCTGGGCATTGTGCCTTTGTTCATCTGCGTCTTCACCAGTTCCACTCAAGTGTCTTTCCTGCTCGCCGAACGGGGTGTCGTACAGCCCTCGGTAGTGGCGATAGTCATCGCCATGTCTGCCTTATTCAATACCCTGGGTGCGGCGGGGTACGGGCGACTGTCGCTCCGATTCGGTAGCCCGAGGATGTATTTGCTAGCGTTGGTGAGCCTGGCGGCAGGGCATGTCGTGGTGGGCATGTCGGCGCCGACGCTGGTGGCAGCATTAGGATGTGCACTCACTGGATACGGCTCGGGCCTGCTGCTGCCCTATCTGGTCAATTTGGTTCTGGACCGGTGCGAAGAAGCGCAGCGAGGCCGCGCCGTGGGGCTGATGTACAGTTGCATGTTCCTCGGCAGTTTCCTCAACCCTCTGTTACTGGCACCATTGGCTGTCTATCTGGGGCGGGGCACTGCTGTCATCATGATTGGCCTGGCGTTGTTGATCTACTGGGTGATCCTTCTTGTACTCAGGGTACGCCCCACTGCCCAAAGGTGCGCATCCGCCGAGTAGAAGTGTGCCGCTAGGCGGCAACAATTTCCAGACGCACGCCATCCGGGTCACTACAGGACAGGCCATGCAGAGCACCCGCGGCATCGGCCCGATAGTGCACGGCGCCGCCGTGTTCCTCGATCAAACGGGCAGCACGCTCAAGGTTGGTACTACGAAAAGCAAGGAAGTTGAAGCCGTAGCTGTTCAAGGCAAGACGATTCAGCTCGCCCGAGCATGCCGGGTGCTGAATATCGAGTAGCTCAAGCGTAGTGCCTTTGTGATCGACGACCATCTGCGCGCACAAGCGCACGTCCTCCAGCTCATTAATGATGTCCAGCCATTCGCTGTGGTGTTGCAAATCAAACCGATCGCCTGCGGTAAAACCCAGCGCCTGATAAAACTGCTGGCTGCGGGCAGGATCATGGGTACACAGCCCTGAATGAGAAAAGCTGCTGCCAGCCGCAGGTCGCTGCATCAGTTCTATGCGTGTGCCCACCGTGTCGCAAGTGTACATCAGGCTCACCTGGGCTTGCTGGAACAACGCGCGGGTATGCCAGAGGGCAGTGCCACCCGCTGCGATCCAGCGAGCAGCCGCCTGTTCGAGATCTTCGACCCAGAATGCCAGGTGTGTCAGCCCGTATTGATTGTTCGGGCGACGCTGGCGATTGCTACGCGGGTCAGCGTGATCAAATGCCACCAGCATCAGCTCTACGCCTTTGCCGTCGCGCAGCACTTGATACCTGCCGGGCATCGCTCCGGCTTCCGAGCTGCCCGGTAATGCGCTGCATGTGATTGGGCGAGATGGGCCAGCCTGGGCAAAGCCCAACGTGGCGAACAGCCCGCTGGCGTTGCTCAACGATTCTACGCAAATGCCCCGAGCGACAAATTCAAGCGTCATGGTTTTGCCTCTTGATACTGGCGGTAGGGCCAGAACTGTGGGGCGCTTTGCACTGACGGCAATCGTCTGTTCAGACTACCTTGCGCGGTCAGATTCAACTGTCTCAAGGCGGCCTCACAAAGCGCGCAGCGGTAGTCCACACGGACGATGGATGGGTTAGCGGCTTGCCGTAATTTCTATTCAACGGCCTGTTGCCGGCGAATCGCTCAAGCGAACGCTCAGGTGCTGGCGTGGGTAGTCATTAGCCAGGAGTGATTTCGGGCATGAAGATTGAAAACAAAGCGTCGCTGCACGACGAGGCCATTGTGCTGCCAAGCACCACCCTGACGCACTTGCAGCGTCTGGAGGCTGAAAGCATCGATATCATGCGAGAAGCGGTATCGGACAGTGAAAACCCGGTCATGCTGTATTCGATCGGCAAGGACAGTTCGGTGATGTTGCACCTCGCCATGAAAGCCTTCTATCCGTCAAAACCGCCGTTCCGTTTCCTCCATGTGGACACCACCTGGAAGTTTCGCGAAATGATCGAGTTTCGCGACAAGACTGCCGAGAAACTTGGCCTTGACCTGCTGGTACACATCAACCCCGAAGCCGTTGAGCAGAACATCAACCCGTTCGATCACGGCTCCTCGCTACACACCGACATCTGGAAAACCCAAGGTCTGAAGCAGGCCCTGGACAAGTACGGTTTTGATACCGCCTTCGGTGGTGCGCGCCGCGACGAAGAAAAGTCCCGTGCCAAGGAACGGATTTTCTCGTTCCGCTCCTCACAGCATCGATGGGATCCAAAAATGCAGCGCCCCGAGCTGTGGCGGCTTTACAACTCGCGCAAAAGCAAAGGCGAGAGTATCCGCGTGTTCCCGCTTTCGAACTGGACTGAGCTAGACATCTGGCAGTACATCTACTTGGAAAACATTGACCTGGTACCGCTGTACTTTGCCAAAGAGCGTCCGGTGGTCGAGCGTGACGGCACCTTGATCATGGTCGATGACGAGCGCATGCCGCTGCGTCCGGGCGAAGTGCCAATGCAGAAAAGTGTGCGCTTCCGCACCTTGGGGTGCTACCCGTTGACCGGTGCGGTAGAAAGCGAAGCGGCAACGCTGCCGGCGATCATTCAGGAAATGCTCCTGGCTAAAACCTCAGAGCGCCAAGGCCGCATGATCGATCACGACTCCAGCGGTTCGATGGAGAAGAAAAAACAAGAGGGGTACTTCTGATGGCACACGTTTCCGACCTTATTGGCGAAGATATCGAACAATATCTGCTTGCTCATCAGCACAAGAGCCTCCTGCGTTTCATCACCTGTGGCAGCGTCGATGACGGCAAGAGCACCTTGATCGGACGCCTGTTGTACGAATCAAAGATGCTCTTTGAAGACCAGCTGAGCGCCCTTGAAGCCGACTCCAAGAAAGTCGGCACCCAAGGCGGCGACCTTGACTTCGCCTTGCTGGTGGACGGCCTGAGCGCTGAACGGGAGCAGGGCATTACCATCGACGTGGCTTACCGGTTCTTCTCTACCGACCGGCGCAAGTTCATCGTCGCCGATACTCCTGGCCACGAGCAGTACACCCGCAACATGATCACTGGCGCTTCGACCGCGGACGTTGCGGTGATCCTGATCGATGCCCGTCGCGGCGTGTTGACCCAAAGTCGCCGGCACAGCTACCTGGTCTCGCTGATCGGCATTCGCCACGTAGTATTGGCCGTGAACAAACTGGACATGGTTGATTATTCCGAGGCTCGCTACAACGAAATCGTCAGCGAATACCGGGCGTTCGCCCAGCAGATCGGTATCGAGCAGTTCCAGGCCATTCCGATGTCGGCGCTCAAGGGCGACAACATCATCGACAAGAGCGCAAACACGCCTTGGTACGACGGCCCAACCTTGATGGGTTACCTGGAAACGGTCGAGCTCGACAACGATCTGCTCAGCCGTGGCCCATTCCGGATGCCGGTGCAGTGGGTCAACCGCCCCAACCTGGACTTCCGCGGCTTTTCCGGGCGCATCCTTGGCGGCGCGATCAAACCTGGCGACCGCGTGCGGGTGCTACCTTCGGGTAGGGAAAGTACCGTCAAACGCATCGTCACCTATTCCGGTGACCTGCCAGTGGCGGTGGCGGGCCAGTCGATTACTTTGACTCTGGCCGATGAAGTGGATATCAGCCGCGGTGACGCAATCACCACGGTCGATGCGCCTGCGTCGGTGGCCGACCAGTTCGAAGCCAACCTGGTGTGGATGAGCGATGAGCCAATGGTACCAGGGCGTCAGTACCTGATGAAGATCGGCGCCAAAGTGGTGACGATGACCATCGCCGCGCCCAAATACAAAGTCAACGTCAACACCATGGAGCAACTGGCGGCTAAAACCCTCGAGCTCAACGAAATTGGCGTCTGCAACTTGAGCCTTGACCAGGCCGTGGCCTTTGACCCCTATGCCGAAAACCGCGACATGGGCAGCTTTATCATTATCGACCGGATGACGAACACCACTGTTGCCGCAGGTATGCTGCATTTTGCCCTGCGTCGCTCGCAGAACATCCACTGGCAGGCTATCGAGGTCAACAAGGCTGCTCACGCCAAGCTCAAAGGCCAGCGCCCGGCTGTGGTCTGGTTCACCGGACTGTCCGGGGCAGGCAAATCGACTATCGCCAATCTGGTCGAGAAGCGCCTGCATGCTCTTGGCCAGCACACCTATCTGCTGGATGGCGACAATGTGCGTCATGGCCTCAATCGCGATTTGGGTTTCACCGAGGCCGACCGCGTGGAAAATATTCGCCGGGTCGCGGAAGTGTCCAAGCTTATGCTGGATGCGGGTTTGATCACCCTGGTCTCGTTCATCTCGCCGTTTCGCACCGAGCGCGACATGGCCCGCAGTCTGGTCGGCGAGGGTGAGTTCTGTGAAGTGTTCGTCGATACCCCACTGGGTGTCGCCGAGGAGCGTGACCCCAAAGGTCTGTATAAGAAGGCACGGCGTGGTGACCTAAAGAACTTCACCGGCATCGATTCACCTTACGAAGCGCCGGAGAATCCTGAGCTGCGGATCGATACCACCAGCCTCTCGCCTGAGGCGGCGGCGGAGCGTATTGTCGAACACCTGCGCAATATGGGCATACTCACCTGAGTAAGCCTTAGCCAGTACCCCGGTGGCTAAACATCGCTGTGGGGTGCATCGACAATAAGGAGCTGTGCATGAGCGGTATCGTCTTCGCGTTCAGTGGAGTCAACGTTATCGTCACCGGCGGCACCAGCGGCATTGGCCTGGCCACTGCCAGAGCCTTTGCCAGTGCTGGTGCCAGGGTGACCATTACCGGGCAGCGGCCAAGTCCGGCAGATTATCGCGACAGCGATCTGAGCGGCCTTGAGTACAAGACGCTGCATCTGGATGATCCGGCTTCGATCAAGGCGTTTGCCGGCACGGTCGAGTCGGTCGACATCCTGATCAACAACGCTGGACACGTGATGCCCGATGCAGACTTCGTCCAAGCAGTGCAGGTGAATCTAAATGCTGTCTATCAACTCAGTACGGCGCTCCAGCCCCGGCTGGCGCAAAGTACCCTGCAGAGCGGCGCGTGCGTCGTCAACATCGCCTCGATGATGTCTTACTTCGGCAGCCCGCACTTGCCAGGCTATGGTGCGGCCAAGGCCGGCATCGTGCAGTTGACCAAGACACTTGCGGCGGGTTGGGCCGAGCACGGAATTCGGGTCAACGCCATCGCCGCAGGCTCGGTGCGCACCACCATGACAGCGACTTACGCCGACAATCCCTACTGGGCCAAAGTGGTAAGTGATAAAACTCCGTTGCGCCGCTGGGCCCAGCCCGAAGAAATGGCGCAACCGATCCTGTTTCTGTGTTCCGCTGCTGCCAGCTATGTCACCGGGCACACCCTGGTGGTCGACGGCGGCTACTCGGTGATTGATTGAACTACAGCAAAGCCAGCAACGCAGCGGTTGGCCATAACAATAAATAGAGGAACATGCCATGCAACGTTTCAAGGACAAAGTCGCGCTGGTAACGGGCGCGGCATCGGGTATCGGCCGCGCCACTGCGGTGCGTCTGGCTCAAGAGGGTGCAACCCTGTTGCTGGCCGATATCAACGCCGCCGGCCTGGAAGTGGCCGCAGGCCAACTGCGTGAAGCGCATGGCCGACAGGTCGCCTGCTTCACCTTCGATGCCACCGATATGCAAAGCTGCCGGGCCATGGTCAAACAGGCAGTGGCGCAACACAGTCGGCTGGATGTGCTTTGCAACATCGCCGGCATCGCCGGCGGCTGGCATTTCAAGGATATGACTGATGCCTTGTGGCGGCGCATGCTGCTGATCAACCTGGATAGCGTCTTTGCCATCTCCCAGGCGGCCATGCCAGCGCTGGTGTCGAGCAAAGGCAATATCATCAACATGTCGTCAGCTTCGGCCAAGCAAGGGCAGGCTTACCTGGCTGCCTATTGCGCCTCCAAGGCCGCGGTTGTGGCGTTGACGCAAAGCCTGGCTGTCGAGTATGCGTCGGCCGGTGTGCGCGCCAATGCAATCTGCCCGGGCGGAGTCAACACCAATATCCACGCCACTATTCAATTCCCGGCCGATGTCGACGAAAAGCTGATGAGCAAGCTTTATCCGCTCTCGGCGATCGCCGAGCCCGAAGAGATCGCCGCCGCAGTGGCCTACCTGGCCAGTGACGAAGCGCGCTACGTCACCGGCATCGACTTTTCGATCGATGGTGGTCAGACCATGTCGTAACCGGGAGCTTTGCCGTGATTCAAGCCCTACAGAACAACAAAAGGGAGTCCCGCAGCATGGCAACTGGCTTTCCCAACCTGATGTCGCCTGGCGCCATCGGCACCTTGCAGTTGCGTAATCGAATCATCATGTCGCCGATGGGTTCGAACCTGGCCGAGGCCGAGGGTTTTTGTGGTGAACGCATCGTGCGGTACTACGAGGCCCGCGCCAAAGGCGGCGCAGCCATGGTCATCATGGGCTCGACCGGGGTGGCCTGGCCGCGCGGCTCGGGCAACCAGATGCAAGTAGCGGTTTCCGACGACCGCTTCATCCCCGGACTCAAAGCAGTCGCTGATGCGGTGCATGCCCATGGCGGCAAGATCGCCATGCAGTTGCAGCACGCCGGTGCCATTGCGGTTAACGAGCCGCTGCGTGGCCTGCCGTTGCTGGTGCCTTCTGTCCCGACTGAAAAAGAATTTGACTGGCCGGTTGACTTGACCCCCGAAGAAAACAAGGAGATGTTCGAAGCCTTCTTCAAACCGGGTGTGGTGATCAGTTACCAGGAGGCGACCGAGGAGGACCTGGAATGGGTCATCGACTGCTTTGCCCAAGCAGCGCGGCGGGCGCGGGCAGCGGGTATGGATGGCGTGGAAATCCATGCTGGCCACGGCTACTTGCTTTCCGGGTTTCTGTCACCGTCCAGCAACAAGCGCACTGATCGTTGGGGTGGATCGCTGGAGAACCGCGCGCGGCTGCTCACAGAAGTCATCAAACGCATCAAGCAGGCAACTAGCGCGGATTATCCGGTGTGGTTCCGCCTCGATTCCCAGGAATTCCTGATGAACGATGGCATCACGCTTGAAGATGCCATCCAGGTGGCCAAGCTTGGTGAACGCGCCGGCGCCGATGCAGTACATGTCACCGCCAATGCTGACAAGAGCCGTGGCATCAGTTTCACCGAAGGTCATGCCACGCACTTTCCGAATTATTTCGTCAGCAATGCTGCCGCGATCAAAGCCGCGATCAAGATCCCGGTGATTTGCCCGGGGCGTATCGAACCGGAAGTGGGCGACCGGCTGATCGGCGAAGGCAAGCTCGACTTCGTGACCATGGCGCGCAAGCTGCTGGCCGATCCCGAATTGCCCAACAAGCTGGCCAGCAACCGCCCTGATCTGATACGACCGTGCATCTATTGCTACACCTGCATCAGCCAGATCTTCCTCGGCGTCGGCGTGCGGTGTGCGGTCAACGCCCAAACCGGCTACGAACAGTCTGCGCCGATCTTGCCTATCGACGGGCCACCCAAGCGTGTACTGGTCATTGGCGGCGGACCGGCCGGCATGGAGGTGGCGCGTGTGGCAACGCTTCGTGGCCATCAGGTTCAGCTGTGTGAAGCGTCCGAACGGCTGGGCGGCACGGTATTTTTCTCTTCGATCGTGTACCCGGAAAACGGCCGCTTGATCGAATATCTAGCCCGCCAGATGCAAGAACTGAAGGTTCAGGTTGAGCTCAATCGGCCTGTTGATGCACAGCTGGTGCGGCAGATCCAACCTGATGTCGTGGTAGTAGCCACTGGTGCTACCCGCAGCCTGATCGAATTGCCTGGCTCCAACTTGCCACATGTGTTTAGTGGCGATGAGATGCGCGCGATGGTCACAGGCCAGTACGGCAAGGCTCTCGCCCGCAAGCTGCCGCTGTATGTACGCGCGTTGATTGGCAGTGGGCGGGGGTTTGGCGTATTGAAAAAAGCCAGCGTCATTCGCAAACTCAGCGAAGTCTGGTTGCCGCTGGGCAAGCATGTGGTGATTTACGGTGGTGGGCTGGTTGGCGTCGAGCTTGCGGAATTTCTCGCTGAACGCGGCCGCAAGGTGACCGTTATCGAGCCCGGTGTCAGTTTTGGCAAAGAACTGATGATGGTGCGCCGCTGGCGGTTGATGGACACGCTTCGCCACCTGAACGTGACTTTGTTGTCCTCCAGCCAACTGCTGGAAATTACCCCAAGTCAGGTTCGCTATCGCACCGCCTACGGCCAGGAGCAATGCCGGCGCGCCGACACGGTTGTGATCGCGCTCGGTGCCAAGCCTTCCGGCGAGGCCTTGACTGTCAGCCTGCAAGCCAGTTGCAAAGAGGTCCACTGTATTGGCGACGCACTGGACCTGGGTTATATCGAAGGCGCCATCCGCACCGGCAACGCTTTAGCACGTGCACTCTGAGGGCTAGCGAATGACTAAAGAATCCACAACCGCGTTTTCCGACCAAGCGCTGCGAGACACTCACCGCGAATTGTTCGTGCGCATGCTCGGCCACCTGGGGCGCAAGGAGTTCGACAGCTTCCAGGCGTGCCTGTGCGAAGACGTGGTGCAGGAATGGCCGTACTTGCCGGTGCCTAACATGCCCTCGCGATTGGTGGGCAGCCTTGCGCTGCGTACGCTGATCGAGGCCGGTACAGCACCGTTCGAGCCATATGCCTATGACATCCACACGATCCACCCCATGCTCGACCCCAACGCGCTGATTGCCGAGTACAGCTCCAACAGCTTCTATCACCCCACCCAGCAACCCTACGCCAACCAGTACTTGAGCATCGTGCGCTTCGCTGGCGGCAAGATCTGTTACTGGCGTGAATATGTGAATCCATTGATCATCAAAGAGGCCCTGCTCGACGATTTCAACAAGCCGGTGGATGGGGTTCACAATGCTGCTGACTTGCAACGCTGAGCCAGCATGCGAACCATTGCGATCATTGGCGGCGGCTTCAGTGGTACAGCCACCGCGGTACAGTTGATGCGGCTCAGCCATGAGCCGCTGCGCATTGTATTGATCAACCGCTGTGCAGGCATGGCTCGCGGCATTGCTTATGGCACCAACAGCGCGCTGCATCAGCTCAATGTACCGGCAGGCAACATGAGCGCCTTGGCTGACGATCCGCTGGACTTCTTGCGCTATTGCCAGACACGCCTGCCACAGACTCAGCCCGGCGACTTCGTCAGCCGGCGCACCTACGGCGATTACCTTGACGACCTGCTGGCCACTACCCAGCAGGCTCGAACGAGTATGTGCCTGGAGCGGATAAGGGAGGAGGTCGTTGCGCTCCAGCCCAATAGTGGCCGAGTCACGCTCACCTTGGGCAGTGGCCGACAACTGGTGGCTGACCACGTGGTATTGGCATTCGGCCACTTCGCCCCGCTGGACCCAACGGCTGTGCAAGGCCTGCAGTTACCGTTTTATCAGCGCGACCCCTGGGCAGCCAACGGCTTGAAGGTACATGACCCGCATGCCTCCATCCTGCTCATAGGCAGCGGCCTCACAGCAATGGACGTGGCCTTGAGTCTTCGCCAGCAAGGTCACCGAGGGAGGTTGTATCTGGTCTCGCGGCGTGGGTTGCTGCCTCAGTCGCACAGGGGCGGCGCCCGCTCGGGGTATGACTGCGCGGCGTTGCTCGGACGGCTTGTTCAGGGGCGTCCCAGCGTTGGTTGGTATGTCCACGAGCTTCGCGCTCAGGTGCGTGCTGCGCAGGGCGAGGGATATGACTGGCGTGATGTGCTGGGAGCGTTGCGCCCGCATACAGCTGCGCTGTGGCAGCGGCTGCCGGTAACTGAGCGTCGACGCTTTCTACGCCATGTTCAGCCCTACTGGGATGTCCATCGCCACCGCGTTGCGCCCCGCGCTTATGCAGCATTCCAAGAGTTGATCGGGCAAGGCGTGGTCGTCTCGCTGGCGGCGCGCATCCAGCAACTGAAGGTCAGTGGCGATCAGATCGAGGTACAGCTCAGACCTCGCTTCGAACAGCAGCCACGCATGATCAAAGTTGCACAGATCATCAATTGCACAGGGCCCAATTCGGACCTGCGTCGTGTACACGATCCGTTGATCAGGCAGCTGTGCCAAAGCGGGTGGCTTGATCTCGACATGCTCGGTACCGGCCTGCATGTCGATGCGCACATGTCAGTGCGTGACCAGCGCGGCCAATCGCTGGACTGGTTGAGTTACGTCGGCCCGATGCTCAAGGCGGATTTCTGGGAGGCAACAGCGGTTCCCGAGTTGCGTCAACACGCTTTCAACCTGGCCGGTCGCCTGATCAGTCAACTCTGACTGACTACTCACTTCGTGTATGGCTTGCCTGCGTTAAGCGGGCAACGCTTGCGCGTTCTCGATACACCCGTTGTAGCTCACTCAACCTGGGCCGCTGTTAGTCCAAATAGACGATGAATCACAGACCCGCGGGCCTATAGGTTACTCGGGAGTAAGTTGTTGACTCATGGTCTTTCCAGCGTGTAGCGATCAAGAACAATAAGAGGACGCACAGCAAGATGAACACTGCCTTGGAGAATAGAAAGACGTGGCATTTTTTATCATTCAACGCTGCTTGGGTATCGCTGCTGTTGCCGGCAGCCGGATGCTTGGCGGGCGAACCTGTCAACTTTGAAAATGGGGCCACGCTGGACTACACCGTCACGGCCAATTACGGCTTGGGTATTCGTACGGAGAAACCCGCACACGCAACCCTCAATCAGCTGAACGCTGACGATTCGGACCGTAACTTCAAGCGCGGCAGCCTCACCACCAACCGCTTGAGCGTGCTGCTGGAGGCTGATCTGCACAAGGACGATTATGGGTTATTCATGCGCGGAAGTACTTTCTACGACGCCGTGTACAACGGCAGGACCGATAACCGCTCCCAGGGCACGCTGAACCGGGACGGTGATGCCGACGAATTCAGCTCCGAAACGCGTAAATGGAACGGACATCGAACCTCCTTGCTCGATGCTTTTGTCTATGGCAGCTGGGACCTGGAAGAAAACGGCAAGCTGTCTGCCAAACTTGGCAAACACTTGGTCGCCTGGGGCGAGAATACGTTCTTCCCGGGGATATCCGGTGCACAGAACGGTGCGGATGCATCCAAGGGGAATATTCCCGGGGTAGAAGTCAAAGACGTACTCCTTGGTGCTGAGGCGCTCTCTGGGCAATGGAGCATCAACCAGGACTGGTCGATCATGGCTTACAACCAGTTCCGCTTTCGGCCGACCGAGTTGCAACCCACTGGCGACTATCTCTTCTCGACCGATGTGATCGGCCCAGGCTCCGAAAAGCTGTTCTTCGCTCCTGGCGTATCAATTCCGCGAGGTCCAACAGATGACGCTCGCAATTCGGGACAGTGGGGTATTGGCACGCGGTATCGCATCAGCCCCACCACTGAACTGGGCTTCTACCATATCAACTACCACAGCAAGACTCCCTCGATTGTCTTCTCCCCGGATGGGGACACCTACCACGTCAAATATTTCGAGGACATCAAAGCCACGGCAGCGAGCCTGTCGACCCGCTTTGGTGACTATAGCGTCGGCGGTGAGATTGGTTACTATCAGGACCTGCCGGTGCAAGTGACCACGGCAATACTGCCCCAGCAGATCCGCGGCGACGCGCTGCAGGCGCAAGCCAATATCTACGGCTCATTCGGGCCGAACTTCCTGTCTGACCAAACCATCGTGCTGGCCGAGGTTATGGGCCAGCGCCTGCAAGACCTAGACAGTAATGAGTACGGTGCAAGTGCCAACAACCGGGACTTGGCGTCCTCCACCAGAACGTCTTGGGGTTACCAGTTGACCTACATCAACCGCTACCTGGGCGTATTCGATGGCTGGGACCTCAGTGTCCCACTGTCCTGGAACCACGGCGTCAAGGGCATTGGCGTAGTGCAGAGCAGCGGCCTGCTCAACGAAGGGGATAAGCGCATCAGTGCCGGCGCCAGCCTGGTTTACCTCGATAACCTGGAGATCGGCTTGAAATACAACGTCTTCCTAGGCCGTGACGACGATCCAGCGCAGCTCGCAGACCGAGACTTCGTAACTTTAAACGCCAAATACAGCTTCTGAGAGGCCTGATCATGTTCATCAAACCTTCTTGCAGCTCAATCGTGCTGTGCCTCCTGACGGGTATGGCCAGCAGCGCCGTCGTTGCCAAGGTATCGCCTGAAGAGGCGGCACAGCTGGGCACTACACTCACCTGCCAGGGGGCGGAGAAAGCCGGTAATGCTGCCGGCACCATTCCGCCCTACAGCGGCAAATGGCTTGGTACGCCACCGGGCGTCAAATACGAAAACAATGGCACTCGTTACCCCAATCCCTACGCGGACGAAAAGCCGCTGTTCGTCATCACGTCGGCCAACATGGCGCAATACGCAGAACATTTGTCTGAGGGTCAGAAGGCGCTACTGAGCAAGTACCCGACCTTCAACATGCCGGTTTACCCCAGCCACCGCGACTGGGCATACCCGCAGTGGATCTGCGATGCCTCGAAGAAGAACGCCACCAGTGCCGAGCTCGTCGATGATGGTCTGGGTATACTGGCTACGTCCGGCACGGCGCCGTTTCCCATCCCCAAGAGCGGACTTGAACTGGTCTGGAACATGACCACGCCGGCAGCATCGCCTCGTGAGATCGGTACATTCGATACTGCGGTGGTCAACCCTAGTGGCGGCAAGTCCTGGGCCCGGGAATTCCATAAGATCGTGCTGAGCAAGGCCGACCCGAACAAGCGCGTCGAAACCACCGGTAGCGCTTCCTGGAGTTATGGAGAGAAGCTGATCCCACAGCGGGACAAGGGCACGCTCACCTACGCGCGCGTGCCGTACAACTACAAGAAAGACGTACTGGATGTCTGGCAGTACAGTCCAGGGACCCGTCGTGTCAGGCAGTTGCCTAACTATGGCTTCGATCAACCTGGCCCGGGCGGCTACGTGACCCTGGACGAAGGGCAGGTGTTCAACGGATCCCCTGAGCGCTATAACTGGAAGATAGTGGGTAAAAAGGAACTGTACGTTCCCTACAATGCATACGCTCTGATCGATCCTGCAGTCAAATACGCTGATATTCTCAAGGACCAGGGTCATATCAATCCAGCCTATACACGCTTCGAGCTGCACCGGGTTTGGGTACTTGAGGCCGATCTGAAGCCTGGCTTCCGCCATTTGTATCCTAAACGCGTTATGTACATTGATGAAGACACCTGGCTGCCGCTGATGGGTGATAACTTTGATGCACGCGGCCAGTTCTGGCGTACGGTAATGAATCACACCGTATATGCCTTTGATGCACAGACAGTGTGGCCGCACCTAGCGGTCTATCATGACTTGCAGTCGGGCTCCTACATTGCCGATCGGTTGACCAACGAGCAAAAGCCGGTGGTGTTGATCGATGATGGTTCGTTGAAAGAGTCGCAGTACTCCCCGGACATGCTGCGCGGCGCTGGTCGTTAACTGAGCGGTTGGCCCAAAGCCGTTACCCATGGGGGTAACGGCTTTTTTTGGGTTCTTCACGGAAACTTTGGAAAAGTGCGGCTTCAATTTAGCCGTCGTCAAGGTGGGGCGAGGGCTTCCAGATGAATGTGCCGGAACCTAGGTGGATGCACAGATCGAGCGCCTCTCGCGGGGCGCTCGATCTCGCAGCCGATAAAAATGTTGTGACAAGTACCTCCCATCCCAAGCTGGCCGGAACTGATGAGAGCGAGCAACGTTAACCGGCGACCACATGTCATCTGCGGGATCACCTTGGATTCGATAGGGCCGTATAGTGATCCCAGGATTCAAGCAGCGCTGCAAGAATTGCACGAGTCATTCTCGAGACAGGGCAGCGGAACTTTCAGGAGCTACCCCCGCGTGCTGCGGGGGATCAGACGGAGGAACGAGAACAGACGCTGTTCAGCGGAACATTCCGGCTATGTTCAATTGTCCCGGCGAGAAACACTGCTGGCCAGCCGATGAATAGGTGCAGACGACATAGGTTGGGGGGGCCGCTTGAGGAGTCCTAAGCATGAATACCAGCAAGGCCGCTGCGGCAACAGCCAGTAGAACCAGAGTGAAAGGGTGCACCTTTTTTATTGTTTTCATGACGCCTCCAACTAACACGTATGTCGCGAAGTAGGTAATGGCGGCACCTGCACGGGTGCAGACACAAGTACCGTTAGTTTCAGGCTAGCCAAGGGAGAAAAAGCTCGCATCGTTCATTTGGACTAGGGGCGCAGAGCAATGCGGCCAGGCAGGGCAAAAGCCATGACGTAGTCGCCTTGGCTGGTGCCCAGATGACGATGCCCACCAGCCGCGATTACCAAGTACTGCCGGCCATCGGCCTGGGCAATATAGCTCATCGGGGTAGCCTGCCCGCCGGCGGGCAGACGTGCCTTCCATAGTTCGCGGCCGCTTTGCGTGTCAAACGCCCGCAGGTAGTTGTCTGCGGCCGCGCCAATGAAGATCAAGCCGCTTGCGGTCACGATCGAGCCGCCTTGGTTGGGTACGCCCAGGTTCAAAGCCAGCCCCAAAGGCGCCAGGTCACGGGTAGTGCCGAAGGGGATTTCCCACAGGGTCTTGCGACTGCGCAGATCGATTGCTGTCAATACGCCCCACGGTGGCGCGGTGCAGGGGATGCCCAGCGCAGAAAGAAACGGGCTGTTCTGCACTGCATACGGAGTACCATGCGACGGGTTGTAGAGCGGTGTGCCTGCCTTGGCCAGCGCGTCCGCCTGTGCCCGTGGCAGCAAATTGACCACCGAGGCGATGCGATTGGTATTGGCCACAAGAATTTGGCGACGTGAGTCGATGCTGACACTGCCCCAACTGCTCGCACCTAGGTTGCTGGGATAGTTGATGGTGCCCTCGAGCGACGGCGGGGTAAACAGCCCCTCATGCCGGTAACGGCGAAATTCATGCAAACATAAGTATCGGTCCAGCGGCGTCAGCCCCCAGATATCATCTTCGCTCAAACGTTGCGGATGTAGCGCTGGCATCCCCGTGGAGAACGGCTGTGTAGGGGAGGCGCGCTCACCAGCGATAGAGCTTGCAGGTACTGGACGCTCTTGAACCTCGCTCAGCGGTTTACCGGTTCGTCTGTCCAGTACATACAACTGGCCGACCTTGGTCGCCTGTATCAGCGCAGGCTTGCCGTCAAACTCGGCGAGCACCGGCTGCGAGGCTACATCGTAGTCCCAGAGGTCGTGATGCACCGTCTGGAACGCCCAGCGCACAGTGCCAGTGGCGACGTCAAGAGCGACTACCGAACTGCTGTAGCGGTCTTCGCTGGCGCTGCGATTAGCCCCGTAATAGTCAGGTGAGCGGTTGCCGGTCGGAATGTAGATCAGCCCAAGCGAGGCGTCTGCGCTGAAAACTGACCAGGCATTGGGCGAACCTCTTTGGTTGCTGCGCCCGTCTGCGGCTCCAGCGTCCCACGCCCATAGCAGTGCACCCGTGCGAACATCGAACGCGCGCACCACGCCAGAGGGTACGTCGACCGACTGGTTGTCCAGCACCAGGCCGCCAACCACGACGACGTCGCCGACGACGGTTGGGGGTGAAGTAACACTGTAAAAGCCAGGTTTTACCTCTCCCAAAGACGCTTTCAGATCTACCTCACCGTTATCACCGAAGTCGCTGCAGCGTTTGCCGCTGTCGGCATCCAGAGCCAGTAACCGACCATCGAGAGTCGCGGCAATCACACGCCGCATGCATGCCCTACGTAAATTGGCATTGGTGGAGGGACCGACGTGCAACGCCACACCTCTGCAGGTCACCAGATAATGACCGCGGCTGTCGGTCTTTGCATCGAAACGCCAGCGTTGCCGGCCCGATGCCGCATTCAGAGCAATGATCACATTGTGCGGAGTGCACAGGTATAGGGTGTCGTCGAGCTTGACGGCGGTGCTTTCGAACGCAGGCAGGTTCATCGGATCTTGGACTTGATTGTCACCGGTTCGATAAACCCATGCGCGCTCGAGCAAATGCACGTTTTCTGGAGTGATCTGGGAGGCATTCACAAAGCGGGTGCCCGCCTGATCGCCACCGTAGTGCAGCCAGTCCTGGGCCGGTGACTGACTGGTGGAGCACAGTGCGGCGCAGGTCACCGCTAGTGCCAGACTAGTTTTGCGAGCGCGCACGTTCAGCCCCTTAAGGTTTGACCTCATCGCTGTCATCCCATGGATGAGCCAGCCCAGGATCGGTCTGGGTGATCAACTGTTTGAGCAGATTCTTCAGTGATACTGTCTCCCAGTAACCGAAGCGGTCCAGCACGTCGGCTTCCAGCGCCTTGGCTGCCGCGATAATGCGCAGGGTGGATTCCCGACCAGCGTCAGTCATGAAACAGCAGCCCGATTCGACCCTAATAAAACCTTTGTCACTCAGCCCCTGAATGATGGCTTCGGTAGCTTCGAAACCGGTGTAAGAAAACGAGCTGTTCAGATGTTCGAGATCGCGGCCATCCTTGACGCTCAGCACGCTGAGGAAGAAGTATTCGGTGTCACTCAACCCGTGGTTCAGAGCGTGCTGGCGAATCTGGCTGTAGAACTGGAAGTGTGCCCGTGCCAACAGATAGCCAATAAAGTCCTCGCTGAAGCTCGAGTCGATGTCATTGCCGCTTTTGGTCATCGACAGCGCAGCGCTCTTGCGTGTTGCTACTGCGTACTTTCCTCCTTGAAACACCAGCGGCGGCACCGGCTGATGATCGAAAGCCAGTACCTGACCGACGAAGATGATGTGGTCGCCGCCTTCGTACATGAACGAGGTACGGCACTGGATGCGTGTACAACAGTCCTTGAGCAATGGCACATTGCCGTTGCCGACTTCGTAGTCCACCCCGGCGAACTTGTCTTCAGCGCTCTTGGCAAAGCGGTTTGACAGATTTTCCTGGTCGGCGGAGAGGATATGCACGGCCCAGTGATCGCTGCTTTCAAATGCCTCGAGATTGCGTGACGTCTTGGCCAGGCTCCACAGCACCAGAGGGGGATCGAGTGACACCGAATTGAAACTGTTGGCGGTCAGGCCCACCGGTGTGCCGTCTGGCGCGCTGGTGGTGATGATGGTCACGCCAGTAGTGAATGTGCCCAAGGCACTACGGAATTCCTTGGGGTCGAAGGGAACGGATGCGTTCATGTTTAGCCTCGCTGACTTGTTGTTGTAAGGGCGTGGGTTGCGCCGCCGTGGGTCAGGCGCCCTGCAGCTTCTGCGAGATCACCAGTTGGAAGCACGACTGCGCGGGCTCCAGCACGGCGCGCCATTCATGTGGGCCTTGCTCAAGCGGGTGGCGCAGGGCAGCTCCGGCATTCATCAAGCGCTCGACAATGTTGTGGATGTCGTCCACAACCTCGATCACCAGGGCTGGGCGTTGCACGATTCGCTCCTGTTCACTGGCCAGGGTGAGGTTCATCGGCACCGCCTCGAATGCTGCATAACGCTGCTCGTCGCGGAACTTCAGCGCGAGCCCCAGTTCGTTCTGCAACAGGGCAATGGCGGGGTCTAGCTCTGGAACGGGGATCAACACGGCTTTGAGTTTCATTGTTATGCACTCGTACTCGGACAGGCACAGCGTACGTAGACGCTGATAGCCTTTTCATCGTCCGATGAGACTACCGCTAAGCCCGCACCGAGGCTGACGCAGAGCGGAACATCGTCTAAATGAACGATCCCCGTTGCACAACCCAGGGCTACAGTGGTATCCGTAGCTGACATTTTGAACCCGCTACCTGTAGTAGAACTGCTTGACTCCACAATAAGAACAAGTCGGAGAAACAGTATGAGACTCGCTTGGCCTGAACCTCCTTGCGCTGCTGCATTGCCTGCACCTATCGTACCCGCTGAGCTGGATAAGCCTGAAATGACCAGTCGGCCTGTAGATGTCTTCTCCCGCAGCGGGCTGTCTATCCAGGCATTCGACGGCTTGCTGGCGCACATCTACCAGGGACCACTAGAGAACCTCCCCTGGTCCACTTCGCTGAATGCTCTGCGTGATCTGCTCGACGCCAATTGGGTGACGTTGATCCTGCGCCCGGCTTCGGACCGCAACGAAGCCTTGATCATCAATGCCGGGCCGGACGGAGCCTTTATGGAGACCGGCAAATTCAGCAGCCGCACCGCCTTTACCCTCGACCCGTTCGTTGGCCTGCCGCCGGAGAAGGTACTTACTGTCGAGGAGATGATTGGTGCCAGCGACTGGCACACCAGCGACTTCTACAAGCAGTTTGTCGAGCCTTACGACATTCGATATTTACTTGGTGCGGACATCTTTACTCAGGATGGTTCCGAGTGCCGCTTCCGGGTTTGCCGCAGCCACGCCTCAAGCTCGTTCAATGACCGCGATCGGGCGATCTGCGAGTCACTGTTGCCGCATCTTAAACGCTCGATCGAACTGCACTGCCGGCTGGATCACATCGAATCGGAGCGGCGCCTGTATGCCAGCGCGGTTGACAGGATGATGCTGGGCACGGTGGTGTTCGACGAAACCGGCACGGTGATGAAGACCAATAAGGTAGCCGAGGATATCCTGCGCTCCCACGATGGTATCCAGCTCTCCAATGGCTCGCTGGAAGCCAAGTACTCCAACGAAAACCGGGTTTTGCAGCAGTACATTCGCCAAGCGCTGGAAACCCCCTCGCAGGCGCCCCAGGCAATGTCCATTACACGCCCATCTGGATTGGCCAAGTTTGGTGTGGCGGTAAGATCAGTACCTTTGAGTGAATGGTCGGAGGGTCGCCATCGGCCCGCAGTGATGGTGTTTCTGCGTGACCCGGAACACAAATACCAGGCATCACCGGATGCGATTCAGTCCCTGTTCGAGCTGACCCCGGCAGAGGCCTCGTTGGCGTTGCTGCTCGCCGATGGCATGACTTTGGAAGAGGCCGCAGATGAACTGAACATCCGCAAGAATACGGCCAGGGCTCACCTGCGTTCGATCTTCTCCAAGACCGGGGTCACCCGGCAGACGGCGCTGGTACGCCTGCTGCTCGGCAGTTTCACTCCGAATAACGAATGAACAGGTGCGGTACGGCCCCTCAGGGGGCCGTGAACTCGGTTTCGAATTGGCTAATAAAACAATCAAGCGAGCTCTCGGACAGCAGGTTGATACCTGCTGCGCCGCGGCGGCCGCCTCCGGTTGGGAAGCGCCGGCAAAACTCGTCAGCGGCCAGTGGGCTGTCTGCTGGTACCCGCAAACTGACGGTGTATCCGCCACTGAAGCGAGGCGACAGTATCGCAACCGCATGACCTGGGTGCGCCAGCATCAACTCGTTGGCCAGCACACCGATTGCGCGACGGGCCCAGGCTTGATCCGGCAGCATTACCACCATGGACGCCGCGCCTTGACGCAGTGGTTGAAGTTGCCGGGCGAGCGCCATGTCCTGTTCGTAACCGGCACTCAGGGCTGCGAATACATCCGATTCCTGCATGAATGCAAGTGGGTCTTGATAGGGCAGCATAGCCTCCGCCAGTGCTGCCGGATCGAAGTGCAGATCTTCGAGCCTTTCGCCGTAGGCGTTGTAGTTGAGATAGATGCCCAGCTTTTCTAGGCGCTGGCAGTGCTGCTGGTCATAGCCTGCCTGCACCGCCATCCCCTCAGCCACCTTGCGCAGGCTGTCACCATAGGCGGCGACAATGGCCCATGGGTGATGTCTTGCCTTGAGATAGCGATCCACCAAGATGCTGCTACACACATCGGTGGCGATGTCGATGCAGGCTGCGAAGTGCGGCAGGTTGGGTAGCTCACCAGCAAAATGGTGATCGAAATATCGCACGCTGACGCCGCGTTCGAGCAAGCTCAGCAAGCCCTCACGATTGCTATCCAGGGAAATGTCCAAGGCAATCACTTCATCGCCGCGGTATGCTTGAACCCGTTCCAGCAGTTTGATATCGCGCTTGATGCCGGTGACCAATAGCGCCTCACCCGGCTCCGCAAGCCTGAGCTGCTGTAGTGCACACAATCCGTCGGCGTCCCCGTTGAATGCATAGATCCGGGTCATACCTGGCCACCCTGCTGCGCGGCGTACTTGGCTTCGGCGTGATGTTTAAGGGCATCAGCTAAGGCATCGAAGCTGTGCTGCACCCAATCGCCAAACTGTTCGGTGATCCGATCAGCGTTAAGGCCGAGAAACAGATCGGTGGTGAAATAACGGCATCGATCGGCACCAACCGCCTCAATGTACTGATCCCGCCGCGCCGCATCCTTGGAGGTTTCGCTGGGTCTTTGCTCCCATGACAATAGCAAACCCGGTTCCTTGGCTACCAGGTACTCGACAACACAGAAGCGCTGCCCAGGGTTGGCGGGGTCAGCAATGTACAGGTTTACAGGGTCACCCACCTCCAGGCTGGATTCGACCGCAACGGTGAACGGATTCCAGTCGCCATAACCGGGCAGGTCGACCAGGATATCCCACACAAACTCAGCGGGAGCAGCGATCTCAACGGTTTTGGAGGTGATCAGGTTTTTTGCTTTGCTCATGGGTATCGCTCCGCTGATTAAGGGGCCATGTACTCGCCGCCATTGATGTCCAGCCAGGCGCCTGTGACGGCGCTGGTGTAGTCGGACACGAGCAGCAGTGCTGCCTTTGCGCAATCCTCGTCGGTCGGAATGCTGCCCATGGGGATGTTGCTTGCCACTGCTGCTTTCTGCTCGTCAACGCTCAGCCCTTGCTGCCGCTCGACCTGTTGCATGTATTGCTCCACTGGGGTGCCCCACATCCAGCCCATCGCCGCGGTGTTGATACGCACACCAAAGGGCGCATATTCCTGGGCCATATAGCGCACGGCTGTAGCCAGGGCGCTTTTCGATGCGGCGTAGCCGCCTTGGCCCAGCAGCGGCTTGCGCGTGACCATCGAGTTGATCATGACCATGGCACCACCGCCTTGCGCTTTCATTTGCGCAGCCACTTCTAGGGCCAGGTTCATGGTGCCGAACACGTTGGTCTGGAAGATCGCGTTCCAACCCTGGGTGCCGTTGCTTTGCAGGTTGCCCATGACATCGCCGGGGTTGTAGGCGCTATTGACCAGGCAGTCAATACGCCCGAATTGGTCTACTGTGCGCTTGACCAGGGCGCGACACTGCTCGACATCAAGGATGTCGGTCGGCCATTCAAGCACCTCGCAGTCAGTCCCCAGGGTGTCTATCCGTTGGTGGGCGTCCTGCAGTTTTGCTGCACTGCGGGCGGCTAGAACCACGCCCCGCGCACCACCGCGCACAGCCTCGAGCGCAAGCTTGACGCCAAGCCCCGGTCCGATCCCTGAAATAACAACAACTTTGCCTTGCAAAATCATGATGGACGATTCCCTGATTAAGCGCTTTTCACCAAGCGTGGAAGAATGTGGCGAGCACGATAGGCGGCAAAGTCCTGCTCAAGCTGATCTCGACGCAGGCCCATCTTCTCCATTGAATACTCATGAGCTGCGCGTTTATCGCGGCTGCTGTCGGCCAGCCAGTTGCGCATCTGTGCTTCGATCTCGGTGGTCAGCTCCATCCCGATGAAGGGGTAGATCTTCTGGATGACTTCAAGGGGCTTGGCCACTGCATCCAGGTACCACACGTCAAGAAAGTGGTCGTCAGGCAAGCTGTCGCGCACTGCGAGGGCGTCTTTGAGGCCCTTGGCAAACTTTGCTGACCAGATTTTCGCGGCCTGGCGCGGGTCTGCCTCATCGCTGAACACGCCCCAGATGGTGTGGGCAAAGCTGCTCATCGACGGGATGGTTTCGAGCGGGTCGCGGTGGGTCTGAATGATCCGTGCGCTTGGGAAAACCTTGAACAAGGTGTCCATTGCATGAGTGTGGTGCGGCGCCTTGAGTACCCAGCGCTGTGCAACCACACCGCGTTGGCGTTTCTGCCACTGGAGGAACTGCAGCTGCTTCTTCAGGTACAGGTAAGCCGGGGCCTGGTCTTGCGTGCCGAGCCAGTCGGTATAGTCAGGGACGTTGGCGTAGGCGTACATGGCACTGAGAAAGGAGTGTTCCATGAGCACGACTTCTTCGTCGCACAGTTCTGCATCCAGCGGGTGCATGGTCAACAACTCAGGCATGGCCTCGATCATCATCGCCACTTCACGCCTGGCCATGTCGATGCGTGGGTCAACTTTGCCGGCCTGGGCATCACGCAGCGGAGCAGGGTAGCGAACCTCCCACCAAGCAGGGGTGTAAAACCGTGGGTCTTGGGCCAGCACACGGTGGAGCATGGTGGTGCCAGTGCGCGGCAGGCCGACAATGACCACTGGGTCCTGGATCTGCTCCTGCAAAATCTCTGGGTAACGCTTCAGGTAGTCCTCCAGTACCAGCCGTGAGCCAAGGCTTTCGATCAAACGCTCGGCAAACAAAGGTCCACCGGTGGCGGACAGCTTGCCTTGGCGGTTGATATCGGCCACTAGGGCTTCCAGTCCGGCGCGAAAGCTGGGGTCGCCAAAATCTGTAAGGCCAGGGTTGCGCTGTAATGCCGCAGCCAGCAGTTGTTCAGTGTCCAGTGGCAGGGGAGAGGTCATGATGAACGTCCTTGCAAGAAGTCGGAAAGTTTTGCAACCCGGGTTTGTGGGTGGACCGGTTCGGTTACGCCGATCCAGCGCATGCAAAGCGTGCCATTGACATGGCCGGCTGTTTGCAGCCAGTTGGCAGCACCGGGGGAGGTGTGGGCCAGCACCATCGTCACGCTGCCATCCGGGTTGACCACGGCAGAGTGCTGGTTGCAGGCGATTCGGAAGTAGCGGTAGTCCAGAGACTCCATCCAGTAGTTGTTGATCTGGAGGTTCCAGTATTCGCAGGCAGGTACTCGCGGCAGCTCGATGAGCAACACCTCGTCTTGGGCCAAGGCCCACTGCGAGTGGTAGTAGAAGATGTTCGGATCGCCGCCGAGCTTCTGGCACAGTGCCTGGTCAGCAGGGGGCAGCTGATTGATGTGTGGCTGGTAGCTCTGCGCCCAATCGGCGAAGGTGGTGGCGGTGTTTTCGACAAAACGTGCTGCGCGCAGCAGGTTGTCGCGCAACTGTGCGGGTTGCAACACTGGTGGTTGTTGATCGTGATTGATCCGTTGGATTTTCACCTGCGCGGGTTGCGCTGCCGAGCGGTCAAGAAACACCTGGCGGATGAGCAGTTGCACGCTGTCCGCTTCGATCTGCAGCCAGTTGGCCGGGTGCGGGTGCTGACTGACGATCAGTTCAAAGCTGCCATCGTCGGCGAATTGGAGCTGGTTGCTGTCGATGAATCCGCCGGCCTCAAGGCTTGCAGTGCGCTCGTAGCCGCCACGCTTGCTGCTGAAATTGATGGTTGCCGCGCCACCACGGTGGCCACTGACTTTATAGTCATAACGGCCGTCGATGGCTGCCGCGAGGTAGCCCATGTCCGGGTTGTCAGCGCCAATTTTTGCGGTTTCGTGGGAAGGGACCATAAATACGGGAAAGTCTGGGGTGCCACCTTCAACCAGCATTTCCAGGCCGAGACGAGCCAGGCGACTTAGATAACGAACGCCCTCCGCCTGATTGAAGTCGTCTTGCGGGGCTTCTGGGCGACGCAGTACAGCGCCTGCCTGCTTCAACGCGTCACAGTAGCTTTCCCAGGCACGTTGATTGTCATTGAATGACTCTGTTGGATGCGCCACCGCTGTGCTCCTCGGGCAGATGTTGATGCGCCCAGAGTAGGAAACAGGTCAAGTTCAATCATCGTCCTTTCGGACTAAACTGGTATGGCGGCTGACTATAAGCGGCACCGCAAATAAAAAAGCCCCCGGCGCTTGCGTGGAGCGCCGGGGGCTGTGGTGGGTCAGGCGTTGCTTTCGGCCTGCTTGCTGCGCGCGCGCGCCATGTCCATGGCGGTGTCTTCAATCATGTCTTCCTGGCCCCCAACCATGCCTCGCGCGCCCAATTCGACAAGAATGTCGCGTGCACTCACGCCATATTTTGCTTCAGCGCGCTTGGCGAACAGCAGGAATGATGAGTACACACCCGCATAGCCCAGGGTCAACGAGTCGCGGTCAATCCTGACCATATGGTCCATCATCGGCAATACAATGTCTTCGGCGACATCCATGATCTTGTACAGGTCCACCCCGGTTTCAATGCCCATGCGGTTGCACACGGCAACAAACACTTCCAGTGGCGTGTTGCCGGCACCGGCGCCCAGGCCATTGGTGGAGCCATCGATGCGCGAGGCCCCGGCTTCGATTGCTGCCAGTGAGTTGGCGATCCCCATGGCCATATTGTGATGGCCATGGAAGCCGATTTCGGTGCCTGGCTGCAGTGCCTTGCGCAGCGCGGCGATGCGCACTGTGACGTCTTGCGGAAGCATGAAACCGGCAGAGTCGGTGACGTAGATGCAATTGGCGCCGTATGACTCCATCAGCAATGCCTGGCTGAGCAGCTGCTCAGGGGTAACCATGTGCGCCATCATCAGAAAACCAACGGTGTCCATCTCCAGCTTTCGTGCCAGAGCAATGTGCTGTTCGGAGACATCGGCTTCGGTGCAGTGAGTGGCAATACGGATGGTGTGAACGCCAAGATCCTTGGCCATGCGCAGGTGATCGACCGTACCAATGCCCGGCAGTAGCAATGCAGAAGCCTTGGAATGCTTGAGCTCGCCGATGACAGCGCTCAGGTACTCCTCATCGCTGTGTGCCGGGAAGCCATAATTGACCGACGCACCGCCCAGTCCGTCCCCATGAGTAACCTCCAAAAGAGGCATGCCGGCATCATCGAGGCCGCGCGCTACCGCGCGCATCTGCTCCAGGGAAATCTGATGGCGCTTGGGATGCATCCCATCGCGCAGAGTATTGTCATGCAGAGTGATTTTCTTGCCTTGCAGGTTCATATCAGGCCTCCACGGCGGCTTGGGCTTGCAGAGTCAGGTCACCGCTGAGAATTTTTTCGGCGTACAGTTCGGCCGTGCGTGCAGCAGCGGCGGTCATGATGTCGAGGTTGCCGGCGTACTTGGGCAGATAGTCACCCAATCCTTCGACTTCCATGAAGATCGACACGCGGTTGCCATCGAACACTGGACCATTCTTCAGGCGGTAGCCCGGTACGTATTTCTGTACCTCGGCAATCATCTTGTGCACCGACGCGGTGATTGACGCCTGGTCAGGCGTTTGTTCAGTCAGGCAATGAATGGTGTCGCGCATGATCATCGGCGGCTCGGCCGGGTTGATGACGATGATTGCCTTACCCTTGGCGGCGCCGCCGACTCGTTCGATAGCGCCGGCAGTGGTGCGGGTGAACTCGTCGATGTTCTTGCGTGTGCCTGGCCCGACAGAGCGCGAGGAAACCGTTGCAACGATTTCACCGTAGGTGACGGTTTGTACGCGGGATACCGCAGCTACCATGGGGATGGTCGCCTGGCCACCGCACGTAACCATGTTGACGTTCATTTGACGCTGGCCGACTTGATCATGCAGGTTGACCGACGGCACGCAATAGGGCCCGATAGCCGCGGGGGTGAGGTCGATCATGAGCACGCCAAGGGCGTTGAGCTTGCGCGAGTTCTCGGCGTGCACGTAAGCCGAGGTGGCGTCGAAGGCAATCTGAATCTCGTCGGCCAGAACATGTGGCAGCAGGCCGTCAACACCTTGGTCGGTGACTTTCAGGCCCATCTCCCGCGCCCGCGCCAGGCCGTCGGAGGCGGGATCGATACCGACCATCCAGACCGCTTCGAGCACGTCGCTGCGTTGCAGTTTGTAGAGCAGGTCGGTGCCGATGTTGCCAGGGCCGATCACGGCGCATCTTATTTTTTTCATGCTGTGGCTCCAATAAACGTGGAAGGTAGGATCATTCGGTGAAGCTGACCGATGCTGTGCCCAGGCCTTCGATGGTCAGTTCGAACCGATCGCCAGCGCGGGCCGGTACCAGCGGCGCCAAGGAGCCGGAGAGAATGATTTCGCCGGCACGAAACGGGATGCCGTGGCGCCCCAGGGTATTCGCCAGCCAGGCCACGGCCTCGGCGGGGTGGCCTTGCACTGCACTGCCCAGGCCGCTACCGGCGGGCTTGCCGTTGCAGAACATGTCCAGCCGCACCTGTTCAAGCGCCAGTTCACGAGGCGGTGTGCGCTGGTTGCCCAACACGAACACGCCACAGGAAGCGTTGTCTGCCACCGTGTCCTGAATGCGGATTTGCCAATCGTGGATCCGCGAGTCCACGATCTCGAAACAGGGCAGCACATAGTCGGTTGCGTCGAGGACATCCTCGCGGGAGACGGGGCCGGTGAGGTCGTGCTTGAGCACGAAAGCGATCTCACCTTCGGCCCGCGGCTGAATCAAACCGGCCTGGGACAGGCTGATAGCGGCGCCATCGGGGTAGTGCATGGCATCGGTGAGAAAGCCGAAGTCGGGTTGATGCACGTCGAGCATGTCCTGCACCGCTTTACTGGTGACGCCGATTTTCTTGCCGACGATGCGTTCCCCCAGCGCCTCGCGGCGTTTGAGCATCCCCAGCGAAATCTGGTAGGCGTGGTCCAATGTCAGGCCTGGGTAGCGCTGAGTGAGCGGGACGATGGTGTGCCTCTGAGTGAGTGCGCCGAACAGCTCGTCGCTCAATGCGGCGATGATGTGGTTATCCATGATGATGCCTCAGCCGTGTTGAAGAAAATCCAGGCAGGTGCGGTTGAACAGGTCGCGGTGCTCAACCATGACCCAATGCCCGCACTGATTGACCAGCACGAAGCGCGCATTGGCACATGCCTGAAGCATCTTCATGGCGCCGCTGGCAGGGCAGAATTTGTCATCAGTGCCCCAGAATCCAAGAATCGGGCACTGCAGTTCGGCCAGGCGTTCGCTGAGGTTGGGTACGCGCATGGTTGCCAGCACGTTCTTGGGTTGTGCAGCGCAGATGGGCACGCGCTGATCCAGCAGCTTGTCACTGATCAGCGCCGGATCGTAGACCAGGATCGACAGCAGCCTGCGCATGCCCTCGCGGTCCAGCACGCCGTCTGCAAAATCCTGCATCATTCGCTGGATACCTTCCATCTGGAAGTACACCTCACGCTCCTCCAACCCACCTGGCCCCATCACTATCAGACGAGACACGGCCGCGGGATGATCCAGTGCGTACTTGATGGCAATTGCGCCGCCCAGGGAGTTACCGACCAGCGCGCAGCGCGTTACACCGATGCCTTGTAGAAAGCCGTGCAGGGTCTGCACAAAGAAGTCGAGCACGTAGTCGACATCGTCCGGCTTGGACGAAAGCCCGTAGCCCGGCAGATCAAGCACAATGGTGCGATAGCCGTGGTCGTTGAACCAGGCGAAGTTGTCCTGGAAGTTGCTGAACCCGCTCGCCCCCGGGCCGCTGCCGTGGATAAATACCAGGGTTTCGCCCTGGCCATGATCGAAGTAGTTGATGTCCAGCCCGCTTGCGGTCCGGAAGGTATGGCCTTTAGGTATAGGGGTCATCGCAACGCCTTTTCAGAGTGGCCTCAGGCAAGAGCAGGCCGCAGCCTGCAATCGCCCGTTTGTTACATCATCAGCAATGGCGTTGCGCGCAGCATCGTCTGTTCAGACTAACGACATCAGACTGGCAGGCCTCAGCTCCCGGTAAAGCGTGCCGGTTGCCGCTGGAAGAACGCCTCGACGCCCAAGGCGAAGTCACGGCTGCCCGCGCATGCGCAAAAGGCTTCGCACTCAGCATTGAGGTGGGTACGCAGGTCGTTCTGCAGCGCCTGGCGCAGTAGACGCCTGGTCTGACCGAGGGCGAAGGTCGGGGCGGCGGCAAGGCGCTTGATCAAGGCTTCGGTCTGAACGACTAGAGCGTCATCGGCAATGACCTGACCAACCAGGCCCAGGCGCAGCGCTTCTTCGGCGTCAAACGGCTCACTCAACATCAGTAGCTCGAGGGCTTTGTGCAGGCCGACGACTCTGGGCAAGTGCCAGGAACCGGAGGCATCGGGGCTGGCGCCGATGCCGCAATAGGCAAAATTGAAGCGCGTGGTTTGCCCGGTCAGAATGAAGTCGCACGCCAGGGCGATGCTGATGCCAGCGCCCGCGACCACTCCGTGTAGTTGCGCGACCACCGGAATCTCCAGCTCCGAGAGCAATGCAATGGCTTCGTGCAGGGGGGATATCAGTGCTCTGGCGCGCACGGCTGAGTCGCTTTTCAGGCTTGCCAGATCGCCGCCGGCCATGAACCCCCGTCCGGCCCCATGCAGGTGCAGTACGCGCACGCCTGCCTGGCGCTGTACGGCCAGCAATGCATCACGCAGGGCCATGGCCATTTCCACGTTGATGGCATTGAGCGACGCGGGGCGGTTGAACTGGATCCGCGCAATGCCGGCTTCGACGGTCAGAATGACGGATTGATCATGTTCACTCATGAGCGCTTGCCTCCCAGCGCTGTCTGCCCCTGACCCGGCGTCAGATACAGGGCGGTTGTACCGAGGCGTTGCTTGGCGTTTGCCAGCTCCTGCTTGGCGACAGTGCGCAAGTGGACCTCATCAGGCCCGTCAATGAAATGCAGAGCCCGGCCCCACGTCCAGAGAAACGCCAACGGTGTGTCTGCGGTCATGCCCATGGCGCCGAATACCTGGATGGCACGGTCAAGCACGCGGGTCTGCAGGCGTGCGGCGACCAGTTTGATCGCTGAAACATCTACCCGGGCACTGGCATTGCCCAAACGGTCGATGGTGTCGGCTGCACGCAGCACCAGCAGCCGCGCCTGGTCGATCTCGACCCGTGACTCGGCGATCCAGTCGCGCACGTTGGAATAGTCCGCCAGGTGCCTGCCGAACGCCTTGCGCTCGAGCGCCCGGGCGCACATCAGTTCCAGCGCCAGCTCACACTGGCCGATGGTACGCATGCAGTGGTGGATGCGGCCTGGGCCGAGGCGCGCCTGAGCCAGGGCAAAGCCTTTGCCTTCTTCGCCCAGTAGGTGGTCGAGTGGTACCCGTACGTCGCGCAACAGCACCTCGCAGTGGCCTTCTACCGAGTAGTGATGCATCAGCGGCACATTGCGCACGATCTCAACCCCGGGGGTGTCCATCGGCACCAGGAGCATGGTGTGACTCTGATGGCTGGGCCCATCCTCGGCGTTTTTGCCGAGCACAATCATCAACTTGCAATTGGGGTGCAGGGCCCCGGTGGTGAACCATTTGCGCCCGTTGATGCGGTAGTGGTCGTTTTCACGCTGGATCAGCGTGGCAATGTTGGTGGCGTCGGAGGAGGCAACATCCGGCTCGGTCATGGCAAAGCATGAGCGAATCTCTCCGTCCAGCAGCGGCTTCAGCCACCGCTGGTATTGCTCCGGTGTGGCGGCAAGGTGCAGCAGCTCCATGTTTCCCGAGTCGGGGGCGTTGCAGTTGAACACTTCCGCAGCCCAAGGCAGTCTGCCCATGATCTCCGACAGCGGAGCGTACTCGAGGTTACTCAGGCGGGTGCCGGGCTCGCCGGCCCGCAACGCCGGCAGAAACAAATTCCACAGGCCTTCATCGCGAGCCAGGGCTTTAAGGTCGTTGATCAGTTCCAGGGGGTAGACGCCTTGTTCTGATTGCTCCAGCCAGCGCCCATTGGCCGGCAACAGGTAGCGATCAAAAAATTCTTGCAGGCGTTGCTGCAACTGAACCACGTGGTCAGGGTACTGAAAATTCATGCTGGCTCCATTGTTGGGCGAGGGGTGGTCAGAGCAGGTCAAGCAGTGCCAGGCCGCGACGGGCGAACGCTGTGCCCAAGTGGCTGACATCCGAGGCGTTCGCCGACGCTGCTGTCCCCAGTCGAGCGCGCGCAGCAATGCCTTCAAAAATTACGGCGAGGCGGAACAACGCGAAAGCAAAGTGGAACGGCTCAGCCATGCCCTGTTCGGGTACTTGTTGGTAATACAGCGCCAGATATTGCGGCAACTCGGCAATACCCAGGGCGGACAAATCAAGCCCGCGTAAGCCGCCGTACTCTTCTGGGAGGGTCTCCCAAGCGATGCAGTTGTAGGCGAGGTCTGCCAATGGATGGCCAAGTGTTGACAGTTCCCAGTCGAGCACGCCGATGACCCGCGGTTCGGTTGGATGAAACATCAGATTGCCCATGCGAAAGTCCCCATGACACAGCCGGGTGGTTGTATCGGCAGGTACGTGGGCGCGCAGCCAATGCAACAGCGGTGTGATATAGGGGTTGTGGGCCTGCTCAGCGGCCTCCCACTGGTTACCCCAACGGTTCAACTGTCGTGAAAAATAGTTCCCGTTGCGGCCAAAATCGCTGAGACCGACGGCGTCGATATCAACCTTGTGCAGGCTGGCCAGCGTATGTGCCATAGATTGGTACATTGTCCAGCGATCGCCGGCTGGTGCTTGAGCCAGTTGGTAATCGGAGAACACTCGGCCGTGCAAGCGCTCCATCACATAGAAGGGGGTACCCACCACGTCGTCATCGCCGTGAAACAGTAGCGCCTTGGGCACCGGTACGTCGCTGTTGGCCAATGCAGTGATGACGCGATATTCGCGGTCAACGGCATGGGCTGAAGGCAGGATTTCTCCGGCAGGCTTTTTGCGCAGTACCATCTGGCGATTGGCGTAATTGATAAAGAAGGTGGGGTTGGATTGGCCTCCGCCGATACGCTCCAGTTGCATTTCGCCGCATGTGCCTGGCAGGGTGTCACGCAGAAAGGCGTCTAGCCGGCTGAGGCTGAACTCGGTGAAAGGCTGTTGGCTGTTGCTGGTCATCAAATGTATCTCCGAAACGTGGCTTGCGGCTCAGCAGGCAGTCACTACTTGCTCAGTCCGTTCATCAGCAGATCAACGCACTGGTCGGCGATCTGCTGGGCCTTGAGAGGGCCGTTGGGGTCGTACCAGCGGGCGATCCAGCTCAGTGCACCGGCTACGGTGAAAGCGGCGAACTTCGGGTCGCAAGGTTTGAGCACGCCTTCCTCGATGCCTTGGGCGATCAGGGCTCGGAACCTCAAGTCGATACGACTTTTGAGCAGCCGGAGCTTGCGTCGGCTCTCCAGTGTCAACGGGTCTTCACCCACGCGGATCAGGCACATCCCAAAGTCGGTGGTGACGATCTGCACGTATTCGCCCATCACCGCAATCAGGTTGGCGCGGGTGTCACCGCCGCTCTGCAAGGCCTGAGTGGACGCTTGCTCCAGCCGTTGCAAGCCGATCCGCACGCATTCGAAAAGGATCTCGTCTTTGCTTTTGACGTAGTAGTAGACCGTCGGCTTGGTGATGTTCAGCCGCTCAGCCACGTCGTCTAGTGATGTAGCGTGAAAGCCTTTTTCGTTGAACAGTATTGCGGCTGTGCGCAGCACCGCCTCGCGCTTGTTTTCACGTTCGGCCTGACGGTCTTGACGACTGGCCCAGGGTGAATTCTTGCCTGACGAGTCCATGCCTGATCCTCCTGCGCTTACAGTGTTGCGGGTCGTACCGGGCGCGTTTGGTTACGCGCCAGATGGCCGGCGATAAGGCAGATCTTACTTACGAGTAGCGAGGTTTCTGAATAGTCTGAACAGACGATGCGTGAACGCCCTGGACAAGCAAAAACTTCAGGAACACGCAGGCTGCACCGGCTCAACCGGCTGACCGGCCTGGCCCGAACAACGATAAAAACGAGGTCGGCAAAGATGGTGGATCCGCGCATTGAGGAGTCCAGCGCGCAGCTCGTTACTTGCAGTGAGCCTGCAGCTACCGGGCGTTATGGCACTGCTCTGGAGATGTTTGAGGCTGCCAGAGACCGTGCTCCCGGCCGCCCTGCGCTGCACTATTTCGACGAGCAACTGAGTTACGCCCAGGTTGATCAGCGTGCTGATGCGCTGGCTGCTTATCTGCAACAAAACGGGGTGCAATTTGGCGATCGTGTCGCCTTGTACCTGCAAAACATTCCTGAATTCATGATCGCGCTTATCGCCACATGGAAACTGGGAGCGATTGCGGTGACGATTAACCCGATGAACAAAGCGCGCGAGTTGACGCTGTTAATGGACGACTGCAAGCCGGCGGTGCTGGTCTGCGGCAACGACCTGTATCAGCAAGTTGTGTGTCAGCTGCCGCTGCTACAAGACGTTCTGGTGGTATTGAGTCAAGAGCGCTCTGAACCGGCGCAGGGACAACAGACGCCCGTTGTGGTGTGCATGCCGGGCATATTTACCGCTTGGCAGGGGCAGCGGCCGCTCAGCCCAATGCTCAGCGCCGACAATACTGCAACAATTGTCTATACGTCTGGCACAACGGGAATGCCGAAAGGGGTCGAGCACAGCCATGCCGCCTTTGTGTTCAACAGTGTTGGCTTCAGGGCACATGTTGGCCTCCAAGAACATGCCTCGATCATAGGTATGGCACCGCTGTGCCATGTCACCGGCCTGGTCCTGCACATCGGCATGGCGCTGGCCTGTGCGGGGGCGTTGGTGTTAATCGGGCGCTTTGACCCTGAGTTGTTCGCGCAGGCGGTACACCGCCACCACGTCACCTTCGCAATTGGCGCCATCACGGCTTTCATTGCGCTGCTCAACTGCCCGGCGGTCACTGCGCAACAATTGCAGACCCTGCAACATGTCTATTCGGGTGGCGCGCCGATCCCGAGGTCGGTGGTCGACGCCTACGCGGGCAGGTTCGGCCAACTCATCCGCGGCGTCTATGGCCTCACCGAGTCAACGTCAGTCGCAGTGGCGGTGCCACGTGATCTACACCCGGCCTGTGACGCACAGGACGTATTGTCTGTGGGCAAGCCTGTTGCCGACACTGAAGTTCATATAGTCGACGAAGCCGGACAGGTGCTGCCACCGGGCCAAGTCGGCGAGATCGTCATCCGTGGGCCGCAGTTGATGCGTGGCTATTGGGGACGCGCCCGCGAATCCCAGGCGGCGTTCCTGTCAGGGTTTCTGCGCACTGGCGATGTTGGTTATTTGGATGACGAAGGGTGGCTGTTCCTGGTCGACCGGATGAAGGATGTGATCATCGCGTCAGGCTTCAAGGTGTGGCCACGCGAAGTGGAAGATGTTCTGTACAGCCATCCGGGTGTACGCGAAGCAGCCGTGATTGGCATCAAGGACTACTACCGCGGTGAGTCGGTCAAGGCTTATGTCAGCCTTAAGACGGGCACAGACATTAGTAACGAGGCGTTGATCGAATTCTGCAAGGCGCGCATGGCTGCCTATAAATACCCGCGAACGGTAGAAGTGCTCGATGAACTGCCAAAAACGTCTAGCGGCAAGATCATGCGTAATGCGCTGCGTTGACGCTGCAGATCGACAAGGAGAGAGTGCGTGAAAGCATTGGTGTTTCATGATCCGGGGCATGTTTCGACAGTCAGCAATGCTCAGGTCCCGACGCTGGCAAAAGGCGAAGTGCTGATCAAGGTCGAAGCCTGCGGTATCTGCGGCAGCGATCTGCATATGTTCCGGACTAACGCCCATCGCGAGATGCTGGTGCGCGTTGATGGCGATGGTTTGCAGATCCCGGGTCATGAGTTTAGCGGCACCGTCGTCAAAATTGGCGAGGGTGTCGACGGCTACCGGGTCGGTGACCGCGTAGTTGGGGTCGCAATGGGCGGCATGGCCGAACTTGTGCCGGTGCCGGTCAATCCGTTTCAGCTAGTCCATATGCCCGACAACGTGTCGTTTGCCGCAGCTGCTACCACAGAGCCACTGGCTGATGGACTGCAGATGATCCGCAAGGCGCAGATCCAGCCGGGTGAAAATGTGCTTGTGTTCGGGGTTGGCATCATCGGCCTGGGTGTGATCCAGGCGCTGAAGGCATTGGCTCCAGACATTGGCCATATTGTAGCGGTGGACGTGTCCGATACACGCCTGGCCATGGCGTTGGAGATGGGCGCGACCCATACCATCAACCCCGCCCACGTAGATCTGCTCGCTCAGGCCCGTTTGATCTGCGGTGTACTGCCGATTACCTACCCCGAAGTAAACCCCACTGATATCAGCGTGGTGTTCGAATGTGCAGGTTACCTCAAACACATGAAAGGGCCTGCGCCGCTGCAGTCGGCATTGCACCTGGTTCGGCCCGGCGACGGGCGCATCGTCTGCTTTGGCGCATACGAAAGCGGTTTCAATATCGACCTGATGCCGATGATCAACAAACAGATCACTTTGCTCGGCTCCAACGGCTACGCCGCCGAGGAGCTGGAGCAGGCCTTGCAGCTGATGGCTGAGGGCAAGGTGGACCGCGATCGCTTGATTTCCCATACCTTTGCACTCGATCACGGCGCTGAAGCGTTTGAAGTGCAAGGGGCGGGGCAGGCAATCAAGGTCATGTTCCAACCCAACTCAAGCCCTCAGCAGGGCTGACCTGTTTGTATCCAACAAGAACAAGAATGGAGACTTTACATGGCTAGGCAATCCCTGGGCGAACGCATCGCTGACCTGCTGCTGCAGGAACGCTTCGACAAGTTTTTCTCACTGCCCGAAGTCACCTTCGGCAAGCTGCACCACGCTTTGCATGATCGCGGTGTACCGCTGATCGCACCGCATCATGAAACTGCCAGCGGCTTCATGGCAGAAGCCTATGCTGCGTTCACCGGCAACCCAGCAGTGGTCGGTGCCAACTGTGGGCCTGGCGTGGTCAACCTATATTCAGCAATCGCCAACTCTTGGGAAGAACACCTGCCGGTGCTGTATCTCGGCTCTGAGCGCACTTCCCGGGCACGCAACTCGTCACGCACGTCCAGGTTTCAGGCGCCGCCGAGCCTTGAAGTAGTGCGTCCGATGACCAAGTTCGCGGCCATCCTGGAAGACCCGTTGGAGGCAGATGATCTGTTTCAGGAGGCGTTCCGCCAGCTGCGCAGCGGCACGCCTGGCCCGGTCTACATTGGCCTGCCTTTCGACATGTTGCTTGAGGAGCGTGAGTTTGGTGAGCTGGTTAGCCCAGAGCGTTATCGCTCGGCAACCTTCACTGCTGATGTCAGCGATGCCCATATAGAGGCGGCTGCGCAGATGCTGCTGCAAGCGCGAGCACCCTTGTTGCTCGGCGGCGCGGGAGTGCGCAACTCGCAATCACAGGCGCTGTTCGGCGAGTTGGCCGAGGTGCTACAAGCCCCGGTGATTCTCACCGCATCGGGCCGAGGTGTGCTGTCCGACACTCATCCCAACGTGTTCGATCTTGGCATCGAGCCCGGTGCCAGCCTGTGTCGTGACGCGGACGTCATCTTCGCCATCGGCACGCCGATTGGTGAGAAAATAGGCTTCGGCGGGCATGCCTACTCACCAGCTCAGCAGGGCTTTCCCAACTACTTCGGCGAGCCCGGCAGCCAGCGCTGGATGCAACTGGACTTGGACCCGCACAACATTGGGCGCAATCGACCAATCGACGTGGGCCTAGCCGGCGACATGCGGCTGATCCTGCCACGGCTGATCAATGCCCTACGCGGAGCCAACACTCGTGACCGCGCGACAGCTCTGGCTAAGGCGCAGGCAACTCGCAAGGCGCTGTTCGCGGCGTTCATTGAACCGGCATCAGCAGTCGATACCTCACCTATCCACCCTGGACGTGCGGTCCTGGAGGTGCAGAAAACCCTGCCTGACGACGTCGTGCTTATTCGTGACGGCGGCGCATTCAGCATCTGGATGCACAACTACCTCCAGCACCCTATCGGCGGCTTCATGTTTGCCGGCAAGATGGGCAACCTCGGCACTGGCTTGCCATACGCGCTGGGCGCAGCGCTGGCGCCCATCCATGCGGGCAAGCGGGTGTGCCTGATCACGGGCGATGGCTCGTTCGGCTTTTATCCGATGGAGTTCGAAACCGCCGTGCGCTACCA
Organism: Pseudomonas sp. B5(2017); assembly: GCF_002112825.1. Classification (NCBI taxonomy): domain Bacteria; kingdom Pseudomonadati; phylum Pseudomonadota; class Gammaproteobacteria; order Pseudomonadales; family Pseudomonadaceae; genus Pseudomonas; species Pseudomonas sp. B5(2017). Next base: position 168,336 of record NZ_NEIR01000003.1, on the reverse strand, counting down.
GTTGCCGGTGGTAATCGTGGTCGGGTATGACCAAGGCTGGTCGCTGGAAGTCCCTTATTACATGCACGTGTGTAAACGCACGTTCGAGGTCGATCACGGATTTGTGCGTCTGGATGACATGGCCCGCGCCATGGGCGGCCATGGTGAGTTCTGCGCGAGTGCCGAAGAGATCGGCCCAGCCATGCAGCGCGCCTGGGCGAGCGGCAAACCAGCGATCGTACAGATCGTAATTGATCGCGAAGTCAATGCCTACCAGATGCCGAACTGCCACCTTTGGACCCGCTGGCATGCCGACAAGGCTGTTTATAGCGACGAATAAGTGCACTTGGCGCGCCTAGAACGGGGCGCGCTGGCTTCGACCCAGAGGTGGATTATGATTACCCGTAATCAATTCGCGAGCGCGAGTGCGCGCCGATGGATGGCCAGTGCCACAGTGTTACTCGGCACCATCGCGTTAGGCTTTTCGGCAACCATGGTGATGGTTGCGCTGCCGGCAATGATGAAGGCATTCGACGTCAACCAGGACATGATTCAGTGGATGGCGACCGGCTTTCAGATCACCGCCACTACATCGATTCTTGCCACCGGTTGGCTGACCGGGCGCTTTGGCTTGCGTGCGGTTTACATCGCTGCACTGCTGATCTTCACCATCGCCTCACTCCTCGGTGCCTACGGCGACTTTGCCAGCGTTGCCATTGCAGCGCGGGTGTTGCAGGGCGTCGCCATGGGGCTGGTGCCGGCAGTCGCGCTGATCACCATCGCGCAGGTGTTCCCCGCGCACGCGGTTGGCCTGGCGATGGGGGTATTCGGCGTTGGTGCGGTTTTGGCGCCCGCCATTGGACCGGCGGTAGCGGGTGTGCTGTTGGCGCCGTATGACTGGCCGGTGATATTTCTGTTCCCGTTGCTGTTCAGCATTCCTGCATTGCTGCTGGCGGTGCGATATATCCCGGATGCCCCTAAAGCTGCTGTGCAAAAGCCGTTTGACTGGCTCGGCATGCTGCTGTTAACGATCTTCATCATTGCACTGCTCAACGTTACAGGCCTGGGGCTGAACAGCGGCTGGACCCACTGGCAGACCCTTGCCTGCCTGGGCCTGAGCCTGTTGAGCCTGCTGTGTCTGATTGTGTGGCAATTGCGCTGCGCTGCGCCCTTACTGGAACTTGAGTTGTTGCGCGACTCCCGTTTCCGCCAGGTTCTGGGGGTAGCTTTGGTGTATGGCTTTTGCCTGTATGGCACCAGCTACCTGATTCCATATTTCCTCCAGAGCGCGGCGGGCTATACACCCGCGGATTCGGGCGCGGTCCAGGTACCTGGTGGGGTGGTCGTGGTGCTGGTGATCTTTGTTGCAGGCGCGCTGTGTGATCGAGTCGGTGCGCGCCGGGTCACCCAGGCGGGCATCGCGCTGTTCGCCCTCTCAAGTCTGGGGTTCACCTTCTTACTGCCGGGCGCTGGCTTTTGGCAAGTTGCGGCATGGTTCACCTTGAGCCGGATCGCGATGGGCATGCTGATCCCGTCTACCAGTGTTGCGGCGATCCAGTCGGTCACGCCTCAGCTGTTGCCTTACGCCTCCACCACCATGAATTTCGCCCTGCAGCTCGGTGGTGCGATTGGCATCAACGTCTTTGCGATCTTCTATCAATGGCGGCTCGATACACCTATTGCCGGCGCATTTGCAGCCTTTCATGAATGTTTCTGGCTGGCCGTCGGCTTGATGGTGCTGGCGCTCTTGCCCGCCACCCGCATCAGCAAAGCGCCGGCCACACAAGGCTACAACGCGGCTAACACGAAGGTTTCATGTTCTTGAAGGCACTTCTTTGGCCTGGGAGTCAAGTATGCACAACGATAACTACACCCATGCACTAGATTCAGCCGCAGCGCTACAGCGCGAGCTGTTTATTAATGGCCAATGGCGGTCGGCCAGCGATGGCCGCCGCATGACCGTGCGCGATCCCGCCACCGGTTTGGATATCACTCAGGTGGCGCATGCTGGCGAGACGGATGTTGACCTTGCCGTGCGCGCGGCTGAAGCGGCACTGCGCAACCCGGCTTGGTCTGAGATGACCCCAGCTGCGCGCGAGCTGATCCTGTTGCGTTTTGCGGCGCTGATCGAAACCCATGCAGATGAGCTGGCTGGCCTGGAGACGCTAAACAATGGCAAGTTGCTAGGCAACTCGCGTGGATTCGACGTGCCCGCTGCGGCGCAGTGGGTGCGTTACATGGCAGGCTGGACCACCAAGATAGAAGGTCAGTCGCTGTCCCTCTCCGCCGCAGCGCCAAACACCCGCTTTCAGGCCATCGTCAAGCGTCAGCCAGTGGGCGTAGTGGCGGCTATCGTGCCGTGGAATTACCCGCTGCTGATGGCCATATGGAAGATTGCACCCTCGCTCGCAGCAGGCTGCACCTTGGTCCTGAAACCCTCGGAGGAAACGCCACTGACGGCGCTGATGCTGGCGCAAATCGCGCTGGAAGCAGGGCTTCCAGCTGGCGTTTTCAACGTCGTCACCGGGGATGGCACCACGGGCGCTGCGCTGGTGCGCCACCCCAGGGTAAACAAGGTGACGTTTACCGGTTCCACCGCGGTTGGCCGGCAGATCGGCCAGCAATGCGGCTTTGATATCAAGCCCGTGGCACTTGAGCTAGGTGGCAAGAGCCCGGTGATCGTGCTGGCCGATGCTGACCCTGAGGCGGCAATCGCCGGCGCCGCAAGCGCCATTTTCTACGACCAAGGGCAGGTCTGCACCGCTGGCTCACGGTTGTATGTGCACAAGAATATCTACGATCAGGTCGCTGCTGGTGTGGCTCAGGCGGCCAGAGCGCTGCGCATAGGCAGCGGGTTCGATGCACAAAGCCAGATCGGCCCGCTGATCAGCGCAAGGCAACGGGAGCGGGTCGCGGGTCTGGTCCAGACTGGCGAGCGCGAGGGCGCAGAGCTGCTTGCCGGTGGCTACCCAGTGCAAGGTGCGGGCTACTTCATGCAGCCGACAGTATTCGCCCATACACGCGGCACGCCGCTTACTTTGGTACAAGAGGAGGTGTTCGGGCCTGTTTTGGTGATCCAGCCATTTAGCGAGATTGATGATGTCCTGCGTCAGGCCAACGACTCCCCCTATGGGCTAGCGGCCAGCGTCTGGACTCGCGATATAAGTCTGGCACTGCGGGTTGCGGACCAGGTCGAGGCGGGGACCGTGTGGATCAATACCCACCTGCCTTCCGACCCGAACATACCGTTCGGCGGCTTCAAACAATCGGGGCTCGGCAGGGAAAATGGCCGGGTAGCTATCGAAAGCTACACCAGCAGCAAGTCGGTGGTGATTGCCTATTGAACGCTGACGATCCGCTTAAGGGCCCAGCGAACCGGGCTCTGGGCGGTGGTCAGTATAAGATCGTCCACCGTTGCAACAGACAGGGAGCTGCCGTCCAGCAACGCGGGGAGTGTGTTCAGGATGCTGACCATGCTGTGCACTGCCACCGCAAGTGCGGCAACACACGGTGCTCCGGGGCTCAGCAATTGGATGTAGCAGTGCTCGTAGCGAGCCCGTAGCTGGTCGAGCACTTGACCGTGCTGTGCGCCAAGATGCCGAGCATCATGCTCGGTGACGCAGAAATACGACGATTTTTCTCGATACAGGCTGAGATGCGCGCGCACCAGCGCCAGCAGCATTTCATCATCCTTGCGTTGGCGGCGTAATAGCGTCTGTGCGTTGAGCCACAGCATGTCGTAGACCGTCTCGCCGATTTCGAAGAGGAGGCTCTCCTTGCTTTCGAAATGGTGATAGATCGACCCAGCCTGAATCCCGGCATGGCTGGCCAGATCGCGCATGCTGACTTGGCCAAAGCCTTCGGCGGCAAACAACTCCACCGCCTTCTCACGGACCAGCATGGCCCGTGAAGTTTCGCAGGGAACGGCAGCGGCACGGGCATTAGCGCGACCTTCACGCATAAAGGTAGAACCCGTGACCCACTTTCCGGCCGAGGCGACCTGCCGACACCATCTCTTTAAGCAGATGGGCTGGTCGGTATTTCGGGTCGCCGAGGCTGGTGTGGAAGGACTCGATTACAGACAACAGCGTGTCCAGACCTATAAGATCGGCGAGCGCCAGCGGACCAATTGGCTGATTGCAGCCAAGCTTCATGCCAGAATCGATATCCTCGGCACTGGCAATCCCTTCTTGGAGCACGAAGATCGCTTCATTGATCATCGGCACGAGGATGCGATTGACGGCGAAGCCCGGGCTGTTTTTTGCGGTAATTGCGGATTTGCCCAGGGCCTCGACAAAAGACAGCGCAGCTGCATGTGTCGTGGCACGCGTCTGCAGTCCACAAATGAGCTCCACCAACGCCATCACCGGCACCGGGTTGAAAAAGTGCATGCCGATGAAGCGCTCGGGGCAACTAACCGAAGCTGCCAGCTGGGTGATCGACAGCGAGGAGGTATTACTAGCGATGATGCACTCGCGGCGCACGTGCTGGTCGATTCGGGCGAGAATCTGCTGCTTCAAGGCCAATTGTTCAGTGGCGGCTTCAATTACCAGATCAGCGTGAACCAATGCTTTGTAATCAGTAGTGGCGCTTATCCGAGCGCGTATCTCATGCATGCTTTCCGGCTGCAGCGTGCCTTTGCTGATTTGCCTTTGCAGGTTAAAAGCAATGCCGTCCTGGGCACGCTGCAGAGCGCTCTCAGTCACATCTAGCAGCATCACCTGCATGTTCGCCAGCGCACATACCTGGGCAATGCCGCTGCCCATGGTGCCAGCACCAATCACCGCTACCGTAAGATTATTCAATGGACATTCCTCGCAACAGATATCGATCTACCAAGAAGGGCGCTTGCTCAGCAGCCTTTGAATACAGGTGGCCGCTTCTGTACGAATGCCTGCATGCCTTCTTTCTGGTCTTCGGTGGCAAAGGTGGAATGGAACAGCCGCCGCTCGAAGCGCAAGCCCTCGGCGAGTGAACCCTCGAATGCGCGATTGACCGACTCCTTCGCCATCATGTTGATGGGCGCAGATTGCTGGCTTATCTGTGCAGCGATCTTGATCGCTTCAGATAACAGGTCTGCCGCTGGCACCAGGCGACTGACCAGTCCGCATCGTTCTGCCTCTTGGGCATCCATCATGCGTCCCGTCAGGACCATATCCATGGCTTTGGACTTACCGATAAAGCGCGCCAGACGCTGGGTACCACCGCTGCCCGGTATCGTGCCGATGGTGATCTCCGGCTGGCCGAACCTAGCGGTATCGGCCGCTATGATGAAGTCGCACATCATCGCGAACTCGCAACCGCCGCCCAGCGCGTAACCCGACACTGCCGCGATGATCGGTTTGCGGAAGCTTGCCAGGCGGTCCCAGCTGTTGGTGATGAAGTCCGAACGATAGGCTTCCATGTACGTCATCTGCTGCATCGCTTTGATGTCGGCGCCTGCCGCAAAAGCCCGCTCATTGCCGGTCAACACCGCCGCGGCCACGTTGTCGTCTTTTTCAAGCGAGTCGAGCAGACTGCTGAGCTCCTGTGTAAGTTGCGGAGACAAGGCGTTCAACGCTTGCGGGCGGTTGAGAGTAATGAGAGCGACGTTTCCGTGAATCTCAAGTAACAATGTTTCGTAGGCCATCGATTGATACCTTATGGTCAGACTCGCGTGATGAATATGCGCAGTTGTCTGAGTTTAAAGGTCAGGAATTGGATGGTAATCGTCTGGACGGACTAAGCGGACACGGAATTGAGTGTTCAGAGAGACGGGCCTAGAGCTCGCGCAACGAAGATCTATTGCCGCACTGACACTTTCTTGAACTCAGGCCAAATTAAACCTTTAAGTATCGAATCCACGGCTATGGGTCATTAAAGGGGGCATCCGCGTAGGAGGCCCCTTGAGTGAGTCAGCTCTATGGGTTAAGACTACTACGCATTGATGCTATTTAGTGCATTCAGTGCTTTATCCGGCAGAACCAGATTCGCTGCTGCGAGGTTCTCGTGCAGGTGCTTTAGGGATGACGTTCCAGGAATCAACAAGATATTCGGCGACCGGTGTAGCAGCCAAGCGAGAGCTACTTGCATCGGAGTCGCACCGAGCTGCATAGCTAGATTGGTTAGAGTGGAGGACTGCAGCGGTGAGAACCCGCCGAGAGGGAAGAAGGGAACGTACGCAATGCCGTGCTGTGCCAGTTCGTCGAGCAGTTCGTCGTCAACCCGATGTGCCAGGTTGTAGTGATTTTGCACTTCGACGATTTTACAGATGCGCTTTCCTTCTAAAAACTGGGACGTAGTGACGTTGCTAAGCCCGATGTTTCGCACCAATCCGCGCTGCTGGAGCTCGGCCAACACCGTGAGTGGTTCTTCTATAGAGCCTTCAGCCGGGCCATGCGGATCGAGCATGATGCGCAGGTTGACGACGTCGAGCACCTCAAGGCCTAGATTGCGCAGGTTGTCGTGAACGGCATCCACTAACTCTTTTGATGACATCGCCGTCAGCCACGATCCGTCTGCTCCGCGACGCGCACCGATCTTGGTGGCAATCAAGAGGTCATCGCGATAAGGGTGCAACGCCTTGCGAATTAGCTGGTTGGTCACATGCGGTCCGTAGAAGTCGCTGGTATCGATGTGATTGACACCGTGCTCAATTGCCTCGCGTAGCACTTCTACGGCTCCAACAGGATTTGTGGGCGGGCCGAATGCCCCAGGGCCGGCAAGCTGCATGGCGCCGTAGCCGACGCGTTTCACGATTCGATCGCCCAAGTGGAAGGTTGAAGAGTCATTCTTGGTGGGCATAGCCAGTCTCCTATTAGGTGAGTGGAAAATAAGCGTTGACCTCTCGTGCGACAATCGGGCAAATTCGGTACAGGCTGTACGGAATCGCGAACAATGCAGATTGACCTTGGCGAGCTGAGCTCTTTCCTCGCGGTAGCCCGTGCAAAAGGGTTTCGCGAAGCAGCACGAATAAGTGACAGAAGCGCCTCCGGATTGAGCGAGGCGGTACGTCGACTTGAAGTACGCTTGGGTGTTAGGCTTTTGAATCGCACTACGCGCAGCGTGGTTCTGACTGAAGCCGGTCAGCGATTACTCGAACGCCTTGCTCCCGCGTTAGTTGAGGTGGAAGCCGCAGTCGATGTAGTCAACGGATTTCGCGATCATCCGATGGGAACATTGCGGCTAAACGTGCCGGTCAGTGCGGCACGGCTGGTATTGCCATCCATCCTTTCGGGCTTTCTCGCCAAGTATCCGGATATTCGCGTAGAGGTGGTCACTGAAGAGAGCTTCGTGGACGTACTCGCAACGGGTTGCGACGCCGGTATACGCTACGAAGAACGACTAGAGCAGGACATGATAGCGGTGCCAATTGGCCCACGCATTCAGCGAATGGCAACTGCCGCGGCGCCTGCTTATCTGGATCGTTATGGTCGGCCGAAACACCCCCGGGACTTGCTTGGCCACGCATGCATCCGTGGTAGATTCCGTAGCGGAGCAATTCCGTCATGGGAGTTCGAGCGCAACGGTAAGCATTTCAAGATCAATCCTGACGGCCCGTTGCTGGTGGCCATTGGCGGCGGAGTCGATCTCGGCATCGACGCTGCAATAGCCGGAGTTGGAATCGTCCATCTTTTTGAGGAGTGGCTCAAGCCTCACCTTGTCAACGGTTCGCTCGAACCCGTACTGTCGACATGGTCGCAAGAATTCAGCGGGCCTTTTCTCTATTATCCCGGACGGCGCCTTGTACCCGCGCCCCTCAAGGCGTTCATCGACTATATCAAGGCGCCGCCCAGCTAAGCGATCACTTTCGCGTTGTCCCAGTTGTTGCCCCAAGACGTAGATGGATTTGCGCAGCTCTACCCGCAGATCAAGTTTAATATAATCGAAACTAACCTGCCGCAGGTTTCTTGGCCACGGCTGCGAAAAGTGTAAAAGGGTACCTATATCAATGCTATTCAAGTGGGGCGTTATAACAAGCGCGAGAGGGAAATTCATCTAACCGGATAGCTGGCACCGGTGCGGCATGCTGGGCAGAGCAAAGTTTCATGAATAATCAGCATAAATCTCCGAGCTTGAAAGGATTGGTGCTAACTTGAGGCGAGACGGAAACTCTACTTTGGATGGTTCAGCACCGCGTACCAATCTGCTCTGAGAGCAACCTTGCTTACCTCACCGAATGCGCCCGGAATTTAGATTATTCCCATTTTGGGAGTGAGTGAATAACCTTTTCTTTAAGTGGCTCGCAGGCCCGAAGCGAGTTCCGTTTCCTGCTTCGGTTAGTTTCTGATTAGAATTCAGAGCCTGAGGCTCGAAGGATATTTTCAAGACGCTCTCCTAGTATGTTCCATGCCTCAATTTTTTCCTTTGCATAGTCATAGTGCAGATAATGCCGGCGTACCTTTGAGCCTCCTAGCAAGTGATTTTGGCAGCGATCAATGATTTCCAGTGTAACGCCGAGCTCCTGCATCATGGTCGCTCCCGTCCGACGCAAATCATGCGGAGTCCATTCACCGTTATTTCCTTGGCTGAGCACCAGGGAGTCGTCGTGATGGCGCCCTGACAGGGGCTTGCTGCGTTTTTTTAGGCTGCACTGTCGGTCGCCAATAAGCTTGCTAATTGATTTGGTATCGACGTGGCTGGTTTCGTCCTTGCTAGGAAAACAGAAGGGCGTATGTCCCGTAATTTGCTTCAAGATGCTGAAATGTTGCAACGAGAAAGCTGATAGGAACACGTGGTGATCTTGGCGTTTTCCCTTATGGCCCTTGGTGGTCTTGGCAGGGATGAACCAGGTCCCCTTTTCGAGATCCAGGTGCTTCCATTCGGATTTCAGGAGCTCACCGATGCGGCAGAGCGTGCCTAGGCATATCCAGACGGCACATTGCACACGTTTGTTGGCCGGGCGGACGCCAGAGTATTTCTGGCCTGCATCCAGAGCTTCGTAGTCGAGCTCCAAACGGGCGAAAATATCACGCAGCTCGCGAATTTCGTCCGGAGAGAGCAAGCGGTTGCGCTCCTCCTGATAGTCGTGATCAAGTAGTTGTTTCACATCTATCAGGTCCGCAGGGTTGCCGTCGACCATTAAAGACCGCCATGGCTTGCGTTTCTCGGCCCAGCGCAGCATCTGGCCTATATCATTGTTGCGAATCACGACGGTGCGGTTCAGGCCGCGGGCTTTCACCGAGCGCAGGACCGTGAGCAAGTCTTTCTCGGTAAGAGTACGTAGTGGCTTCTTTCCGATTACGGGGAGTACATCTTTAGTAAAGCTCCGACGAAGCTCTGCATTCGCATCCTCGCGAGACACACCGTCGCGTATCCAATCCTCGAAGAGTTCTGAAACAGTCTTATTTTCGGCAATGCTCTGCTCCGCTTGAGCAATGGTGGCGGCTACGGCTGCCTGAGCTTCTATGTTGGCAGCCTTGCGAGCAGATGCTGGAAGAATGCCTTTGGTGGTAATAGCCTTTACTTCGTCGCGTTCGGCGCGGATCTGAGCTAGCGATTTTTTTGGCCAGCTGCCTAAGCTCAAATCGCGTTTCACGCCTTCGTGCTTGAACTCGAAGCGAAAAAGGATGGTTACGCCACGCACGCCAGCGCGGATTTTTGCGACCAGTCCACCGTCCTCTCGGAGAACGGTACCGTGATCGTCAGCCGTGAAAGCTTCCAATCTTTTGGCAGTCAGCTTGGCCATTTATCGCCCCCAGCTCGAACCGGTTAGATAGAATTTTACCCCACTTTTACCCCACCGAGTGACTCGGCTGTCGGTGGATGCTGGTGGATCGAGGTGGCAGCCAATCGGGGGTGTAGTGCCCGAGTTTACTGGGGTTTGGCTTGCCATGAATGGCCATTGACATCCATGAAAAACCACGTGAAATGCGCATGGGGTGCAAGGGGTAGAAAGTTACATTTTTTTCGATGAAAGAGTAAGCTAAACAATGAGTTAAGATTACCTCTTGCTAAGAGGTTTTAACTGATGCTTTCTTGAATCTGAAGGGGCGGTCATCCATACAGCGTTTCAGGGGGGCATCAAAAGCCAGAGCGGTCACTAAATCGTCGCCATAGACACGATTAAGCAATTTGATTGTGTTGTTGAGGGTTGGCGTTAGAGTTGAATCCAATGGTTGTAATTCTTAAGTGTAACTTGATGTCGCTCATTCGGTAGGTGTTCTTCCAGGTTTTGCAATTGCGTTTTGCTGTATTGTTTTTGATGGTTGATGTTATGAGGTCTCGAAGTCATTATTTATTGGGGCGGCTATTAGATGTGATGCTGGCTTTGCGAATGAGAGCACTACTGGGGAGCGATTTCCCCCTGAAATAGCCGATGCTAACCATGAATGCATAGGCTGCTTCTAGTTGGAATTAAGATTACATCTCGCAGGCTTTTACGTTGCTGGCGTTTTTGCGAAGTTGGTCCAGAAAGTTTGCCCATTGTTGCGCTGCCTCTCGACGCTGTGGCAGTAGTTGAGCCCTCGCATATACGGCGCCCAGTGCGCCTGGCATGCGGTGCGATAACGACAATTCCAATACAATCGGATCGATACCTAAATGCTCGTGGGCGATGGTGCGGTAGGTGGCGCGAAAGCCGTGGGCAGTAATAGCGTATTCCGGCCAGATTCGCTGGTAGGACTTGGCCAAAGAGGTAGCGTCGATGGGGCGGCCAGGATAAATCGGCGAGACGAACACCCAGCCGTTGCCTGCCTCATCCACCACCCGGCGTTTGTACAGTTCACGTAGCAGCACGAGTGCCTGCTCTGGCAGCGGTACGATGTGTTTGCTCTTGTCCAGGTGCCGAGTTTTACTGACCACGTAACGCCAATCGGCACTGATCAGATCAACATCCTCCCAGCGCATTTTCACCAGCTCGCCCGGGCGTACTGGCAGCATCACCAGCAGGCGCATTGCGGTGGTCACGCTGCTCGCTTCGAGTTCATCCAGACGCAACAGAAACTGACCCAAGTCGGCTGGTCGTTCGATCGCGGGATTGCTGGTGACCACGTGGCGGATTTTGAGCTCCTCGGTGTTGCTCAGCGCCACGTTGCGTTCGACCCAGCCTCGACCTTCCGCGAAGCCGAGCACGGCACGAATGATCGTGCGCACGCGCTTGGCCATGGCCATCGTGCGGGCACGGCGCAGCGTACTGATGATCGAGGTGATGTGTTCAAGTCTGATTTCTGTGACAGGTTTTTCGCCAATAGCCGGCAAGATGTGATTGCGCAGAGCACCGCGAAACCCTGCAATGGACTTACTGACTAAATCCGGAGATTTGAAATTCATCCACTCTTCAGCCACGTAAGCGAATGTGCGTTCCTCGTTGAGCCATTGCGCCTCGATCTTGGCCTTCTTTGCTTTGAGTGGGTCGATGTGATTGGCCACGCTATTGCGCGCTGCTCGGGCGAGCTCACGGGCTTCTTTCAAGCCCACATCCGGATACCTGCCGATCACGAACACGTTTTCCTTGCCGCGAAGACGGTATTTCAGTCGCCAATGTCGCGAGGCTGACTTGCCAGGTTTGAGTGACGCTCGCACCTGTAGATACAGACCCGGTACGTCGCCATCGGCGTACTTGCCCGATGTGGTCAGCGAACGTATGAATGCATCACTGAGCTTTTGGCGGAAAGCTGGCGGTTTTTCGGCGGACATGGTGTGGGGGTATCTTTTTTTATTTTGGGTTGATGTTCCCCAAAGATACCCCCAGTCAAGCTGGAATTGAGTGGATTCGGACGGACGGTAATGGATAAAAATACGGCTAACTATATGTATTTAAAGGTTTTGTGGTATTCAGTGGAACTTGATCAGAGGCTATCGGGATCCCCGAAGAACATCTGTATCCGCGACCGCAACCACCGCTCCGCCGGGTCATTATCCTGCGCCCCGCGCCAGGCCATGTGCAGCTCGAAACTGCGCACATCCAGCGGCAGATCCTCGGCCCGCAACCCACCCGCCGCGGTCAACGCATCCGCCGTGTAGTCCGGCACCGTAGCGACAATATCGGTGCCCGCGAGCAAGCTCCCCAGCCCGTTGAACTGCGGCACCGCCAGCACCACGTGGCGCTTGCGGCCAATCTCTTCCAGCGCCTCGTCGATGAAGCCCGACAGGTCCCCGGCAAACGACACCAGCGCATGCGGCCGCGCGCAGAAGTCGTCCAGGGTGATGGCGCCGGGCACGCTGTCGGCGCGCAGCAGTTTCGGCATGCTGCGGCGCAGCACCTTGCGCTTGGCGTTGGCTGGCAGTTCGCTGGTGTAGCTGACCCCCACCGAGATCTCGCCCGAGGCCAGCAGCGTCGGCATCAGCAGGTAATTGACCCGGCGCACCACCAGCACGATACCCGGCGCTTCGGCGCGGATGCGCTTGAGCAGTTGCGGCAGCAGGGCGAATTCGGCGTCGTCCGACAGGCCGATGCGGAACACCGCATTGCTGGTGGCCGGGTCGAATTCGGCAGCGCGGCTGACGGCGGTGGAAATCGAGTCCAGCGCCGGGGACAGCAGGGCGAAGATTTCGTGGGCCCGGGCCGAGGGCTCCATGCTGCGGCCGGTGCGCACGAACAGCGGGTCGTCGAACAGGTTGCGCAGGCGCGACAGGGCCGCGCTGATGGCGGGCTGGCCGAGGAACAGTTTTTCCGCGGCACGGGTGACGCTGCGCTCGTGCATCAGCGTTTCGAACACGATCAGCAAGTTGAGGTCTACGCGACGCAGGTCGTTTCGATTCATCGGTGCGCTTCGCCTAAAGTGGGGCAGAGGTGAATCTTAAGGCCAAAGGCTGGTACCCTGCACGGGTTTAGGGGGACCAATCGCAGGGAAAGTCAGGTGCCCAATCGATGACAAGCATGTCGACTATTAATGACCACTGATGGTCTAACCGGCAAAGCCCGGATAAAGTCCGTGGTAATTAGAGGTTCACAAAGGCGAGGTATGCGATGTCCCGCATGATCCGTTTCCACAAGTTCGGCGCTGCCGATGTGCTCCGTTGCGAGGAGCAGGCCGAATCGTCACCTGCTGCCGACGAGGTACAGATCCGCGTCGAGGCGGTTGGCGTCAGCTGGTATGACGTGCTCTGGCGCCAGAACCTGGCACCGTCCCAGGCGCGCCTGCCGGCGGGGATCGGCCACGAGATGGCCGGGGTGGTGACCGCGGTCGGCGAAGGGGTCGAGGATATTGCGGTGGGCGACCGGGTTGCCAGCTTCCCGGCCACCAGTGCCAACGACCACCCGGTGTATGGCGATGTCATCGTGCTGCCGCGTACGGCCATTACCCGTTATCCGGATGTGCTCACCCCGATCGAGGCCAGCGTGCACTACACGCCGCTGCTGATCGCCTATTTCGCCTACGTCGACCTGGCCCGGGCCAAGGCCGGGCAGACCGCGCTGGTCACCGATGCCAGCCACTGCGCGGGCCCTGCCTTCGTGCAACTGGGCAAGGCCCTGGGGCTGAAGGTGTTCGCCGCCACCAAGGAGCCGGAACAGCGTGAGTACCTGCTGGGCCTGGGCGCCGACAAGGTGATTGTCACCGAAGAGCAGGACCTGTTGCTGCAGGTTGGCAAGTACACCGATGGTCGTGGCGTGGACATGGTCCTGGATGGCATGGGCGGGCCGCAGATGTCGCTGCTGGGCGATGTCCTGGCTCCACGTGGCAGCCTGGTGCTGTATGGCCTGCAAGGCGGCAACCAGACGCCGTTCCCGGCCTGCGCGGCGTTCCAGAAGAACATCCAGTTCCATGTGCACTGCATCGGCAACTTCACCGGCAAGCCGGAGCTGGGCATCAGCCAGGATCAGGTGGCGCTGCAGCGCGCCCTGCGTGATATCAACCAGTTCACTGCCGACCAGTTGCTGACACCGCAGATCATCAAGGTGTACCCGTTCGAGCAGGTGGTCGAGGCGCATCGCTACATGGACCAATGCCCGTGCGGCGGGCGTGTGGTGCTGGACATGGCGCAACACTGACAGCGGTCTGCATCTATCAGGAAACCCGGGCAGAGTCCCGGGTTTTTTGTGCCTAATAGAGACTGGTTTTACGTTAAAAAAAGAAGTTTCCTACAATTAAATACGACGCGGACTATATTTGAACTGATTGCTCCGTGGCTTGCCGAAATATCCCGCCAAGTTTTTTGTCTTGTACTGTTCCCGTCTGGCAGTCAATGTGTTTTCTCACTTCCGCTGAATGGTTTTTTTACCCTGATCTGTATCTTCTATTCGCTTTGCATCCCTCGATAATGGCTCAATGATAGTTTGCGCAAGGAGCGTGGAATGAGCATGGCTATGCCCAGGCCAGGGCGGTGTATGGCAGCGGCGGGGCGTCGCGACGATGCGTTTTTCTCGATGTCATGGCGACAGTGATGGTTACGTCATTACTTCCAATTAGTTGTAGGAAATTTCTTCTGGAAAAGTTCGGGGCATGTTGATGTTCAGGTCCTCTGATCAACGTGCGCTGGCTGCATGAAGTTGATGAGGTGATCTCGTGACTGCTATTCACGACCAGGCAATGCACTATATCTACCAGCAAGTACTCGAGCGCTTGCTCAGTCATATGTCACAAGCGCAGCGTGCTTCCTTGCAATTGCTGATACAACGGCTGCTGGTTGCTGCAGGCGGGCCCGACTACATCGGTACCTGCCGCTTGCTGGTGCTGCAAGGCAACGATCGCCGCAGCGCCCGGCTGCTGGCCATGCTGCGTGCCGCACAACTGAGTATCGCCCTGCGTGCGCCGGTAACCTTCCAGCTGCGGGTGCTGGTGGTGAGCCTGCCCGTGGCTGACAGTGCCACGCTCGAATGCCATGAGCGCAGCTTCAATGCGCTGTTCTTGCAGGATGACCCGCGGGTGCAACTGCAAATGGTCAAGGGGCGTGAAGTGGTGCCGTTCAGCCGGCATGCGCCTGCCGCGCCCGACAACTGGCTGTTGGCGAGGGAAGCCATGCTGATGTTCGGTCACCTGGTCGACGCCAGGCCCGAAGCGCTGCTGGGGTGTCGCCTGCACCTGGAACTGGCGGCGGCCGTCGGCTTTGCGCTGCAGGCCCATTCACCTGCGGATGTATTTATCACCGCCATCCCTGCGCGCCAGCGCCGCCGGTACCTGGCCTGGGCACGGCGCAGCCTGCGCCTGGCAGGGGAGCGTGGTCCGCATGTGGTGCACCAGTGCCTGGCGACGCTGGCACAGGGGCTGAGCCGCCTGCACGGCAGTATCGGGTTGCCATCGGGTGCCTTGGCGGGGCCGACCTCGGCGAGCGTGCCGCAGAGTACGTCGGTGCGGTTGATTGCCATTGACGACCTGCTGCCGCCATTGCTCGAAGAGCAGCAGCTGGACCTCATGCTCGGTTGTCGCTTCGAGGGGGGGCAGGACGCCTGGCCATTGACCGCGTTCGTCGAGCCGTTGGCCCCGGTGCAGCTGCGGGAGCTGCACGCACGCAGTCTCGAGCCGCAGGGCAGTCGCCCGGCATTGCGGCTGGCTGGCCAGCCGGGCGCCAACAAGCGGCGCGACACGCATCAGCTGCAGTTCGGCAAGGCATATGGCATCAACCAGATCCAACAGGTGTGCCTGCTGTTCAGCCCGTTTGCCCGGCAGGGGAAGAACCTGGAGCGTTTTCTGCAATGCTGGCATGCCGACATGCTGGTGGCGCTGCCATACCTGCATCGGGCCTTGCAGGGTAAACCCTGCCCTGAAGCGGTGAAAAACTGGCTGGTGAATACCAGCGGCCTGCCGCTGGGGCAACTCCGGTTGATCTATGGCGGAGGCCTGCCGCTGGCCTCCTGGCGCCTCATGAGCCACCTGGCCCGTCGCGATGTACAGCTGAGGTTGCTGCCACGGCGGGCAGCGGGGCGGCGGCGTGGTCATGCGGGGCCGCCTTGATGGAGCAATCGGGCTCCGGCGAGTTCGCCTATCGCAAGGTCTATCGCTACCTGGAAGCCCTGATCGACCAGGCGCCACGCAGTGGCCCGTGCCGATTGCCGTCGTTGCGCGTGTTGGCCCGGCGGTTACGGGTGTCATTGGCCACCGTGCAGAGTGCCTACAGCCTGCTGGAAGAAGAGGGCCGCGTGCAGTGCCTGCCCAGGTCGGGCTATTACGTACAGGGCGCTGCCAAGGGGGATGCTGCGGCCATGCCCCGGCAGGCACCCTTGCCGGCACAGCCGATGCTTGAGCGCACCCTGTTCACCCACGAGCGGCGCCTGGCACGTCAGCGCACGCACAGTGTCGCCCCGTGGGACGCGCCCGGCAGCGCCCGCCTGCGCAATGCCGTCGCTGAACGCTATACCCGTTCCTCCCACCAGTACTGGCGTGCCGAGGACGTGCAGCTGGCGCCAGATGTGCAGGCTTTGCTGGAGACTTTGCTGGCGGCGCTGGCCCTGCAAGGCGGGACCGTGGTGGTGCACTCGCCCTGTTGCTGGCAGGTGCTGCGTGCGTTGGCCCGTGCCGACATGCGAGTGCTGGAAGTACCACTGGATACCCGCGGCAACCCGGACCTGCGCGCCCTGGCCCGGCTGCTGGCCAGCGAGCCAGTGTGCATGCTGGTCATGCCATCGTGCCTTGGCATGCCGCAGGGGCGGCTGGTTTCACTGCACTATCAGCAGCAGCTTGGCCAGCTGCTTGGCCAGCACCCTGTATGGTTGCTGGAGAACGACCTGGACAGCGAGCACTGTTACAGCGGGCCGCCGAATACGCGCCTGCGCGATTGGGTCGATCCTCGTTGGCTATTGGTGATGGGGGCGTTCGATGCCGCAGTGGGGAGCGAGGCGCCCTATGCCTACCTGCTGGGCCATGATGCCGTGCTGGCCCGGGCTTTCGCTGAGCGTGCATTTCGGCTTGCACCGCTTCGCCTGCAAGCGCTGGCGCACATGCTGGGCAAAGGCGAAATCGAGGCGCAACTGGTGCGGCTGCGCACCGACCTGCAAAAGCGCATGCAATGCCTGGCGCGTGAGTTGCAGCTGCAGTTCGGCCAGCGGGTGGTGTTGGAAACGCCGGAGGGTGGCCGGACACTGTGGGTGCGCTTTCGCCAGCCGCTGCCGTGGGAGGGTATTGCAGCAGCGCTGGCTGGTTCAGCACTGCATGCCTTACCGGGCGAGCAGTTCAGCCTGCAGGGTCGCTACCAACAGTGTCTGGCGATGGCGTGGCTGGGTGATCACCCGGGGGAGCTGCAACAGGCGGTAGAGCGCCTGGCTCAGGTGCTGGAACTGCGCTGTGGCCGGCCTGCCGGCGCTACACCTTGAGCCGCCGGGGTTGCTCGGGCTGCGCTGTCGTGCAGGGAGCAATGGCCAAGAGCGTGTCACATTCCCTGTGGGAGCGGGCGTGCCCGCGAAGCGTACAACACGGTGCATGGCACCGGCTTCGCCGGTGTTCGCGGCGGTTCGACGCCTCGACACGCCCGCTCCCACAGTTGTTCCATGAGCGCAGCCTGTCAGCAATTCGCTTGCTCCTGCCCTTGCCGCAAGCGGGTACTGACCAGCGCTGCCACCACCAGCAACGCGGCGATGATCCACAAGCCATTGCGGGTACTGCCGGTGGCCTGCTCGATCAGGCCCATCACCGATGGGCCGACGAAACCGCCAAACAGGCCGCAGGTGGTGACAAAGGCCAGCCCTGCCGCCAGGGCACTGCCACTCAGGCGGCTGGAGGGGAAGACGAAGATGATCGACTGCACCACGAACAGCATCAGGGCAGTCAGCGAAAACCCGATCAGGCCGATGAACGAGTTCGCCAGCGACGCCAGCAGCAGCCCGGCCGCCATGGTCAGCAGGCCGCAGAACAGCAGGGTGCGGCAACGGCTCGGCGAGGTGGCCAGGCGCGGGAAGGTGGCGGCGCCGATGGCGGCAGCAATCCACGGTACGGCGGTCAGCAGGCCGACCTGGAAGGGCGACAGCGCGCCGTAGGTGCCGATGATGCCCGGCAGGAAGAAAATTACCGTGTAGATGGTGATCTGGTGCACGAAGTACACCACGATCGCCAGCCAGATCTGCCGGTCGCGGAACATCTGCCCCAACTTGCTCTGCTGCGGTGCGGCGGCCCGCTCCGCAGCCAGGCGGCGCTCGATGTCCGCGGCTTCGGCGGCCGACAGCCAGGGCGCCGAGGCTGGGCCATCGGGCAGTTTCTTCCATACCACATAAGCCAGCGCCACCGCCGGCAGGCCCTCGAGCACGAACAGCCATTGCCAGCCGTGCCAGCCCAGCACACCGTCCATTTCCAGCAGGGCACCCCCCAGCGGGCCGCTGAGGATGTTGGCCAGGCACACGCCCAGCAGGAAGTAACCCGTGGCGCGGGCACGCTGTTCACGGTCGAACCAGTAGGTCAGGTACAGCATCACACCGGGGAACAGACCCGCTTCGGCGACCCCGAGCAACAGGCGCATGACGTAGAACGAGGTTTCGCCCTGGACGAAGGCCATGCCCGCCGAGAGCAGGCCCCAGGTGATCATGATGCGGGTGATCCAGAAGCGTGCGCCCACCCGATGCATGATCAGGTTGCTGGGTACTTCGGCCAGGGCGTAGGTGAGGAAGAACAGGCCGGCGCCCAGGCCATAGGCCGCTGCCGACAGGCCGAGGTCGATGCCCATGCTGGCCTTGGCCAGGGCAATGTTGGTCCGGTCAAGGAAGCTCATCACGTAGACAACGATGAGCAGTGGCATCAATTTGCGCAGCAGCAGGCCGTTCAGGCGCTGTTCGGTGGTGGCGGCAGGGGCGGGCGCCGCTGCAGTACCGGTGAGGATTGTCATTGTTTTTTCCCCGTGGAAAGTGCTGGTGGCGTGCCGCGCAAAGGCGGCACACCCAGGTAGGTGGGTCAGGAACGGTTGATGTCGAGCCACACTGCGCCGTTGGGGTACTGGTAGCGCTCCAGGGTCTCGGCATGCATTTCAATGCTGTAGCCCGGGCGTTGCGGTGGCATGTAGCGCCCGCGGCGGATCACCACCGGGTCGATGAAATGCTCGTGCAAGTGGTCGACGTACTCCAGCACCCGGTTGTGCAGCGAGGCCGATACCGCGATGTAGTCGAACAGGGCAATGTTCTGCACATATTCGCACAGGCCGACACCGCCGCCGTGCGGGCACACCGGTACGTCGTACCTGGCCGCCATCAGCAGCACGATCAGCACTTCGTTCAGGCCACCCAGGCGGGCCGCGTCCAGTTGGCAGAAGTCCAGCGCGCCGGCCTGGAACATCTGCTTGAACATCACCCGGTTGTGGCAATGTTCACCGGTGGCCACGCCAATCGGGGCAATGCGCTGGCGGATGGTGGCGTGCCCGAGGATGTCGTCCGGGCTGGTCGGCTCTTCGATCCACAGTGGCTCGAAGGCGGCCAGGCGGCGCATGTTGGCGACGGATTCCTCGACGCCCCATACCTGGTTGGCATCCATCATCAGGGTGCGCTCCCAGCCAATTTCGTCGCGCAGGATGCTGGCGCGGCGAATGTCTTCCTCCAGGTCCGCACCGATCTTCTGCTTGATGTGGGTCCAGCCATCTTCCACCGCCTCGCGGGCCAGCTTGCGCATCTTTTCTTCGCTGTAGCCCAGCCAGCCCGGCGCGGTGGTGTAGCCGGGGTAGCCTTCGCGCAGCATCTGCGCTTCGCGCTGGGCCTTGCCCGGGGCCTGGCGGCGCAGCAGGGCGATGGCTTCTTCGGGGGTGAGCACATCGGTGACGTAGCTGAAGTCCAGGCAGCGCACCAGCTGCTCGGGCGTCATGTCGGCCAGCAGCTTCCACACCGGCTTGCCTTCGTGCTTGGCCCACAGGTCCCACACGGCATTGATGATCGCGGCGGTGGCCAGGTGGATCACGCCCTTTTCCGGGCCCAGCCAGCGCAACTGGCTGTCGCTGACGGTGAAGCGGTGCCAGAAACCGCCCATGTCGGCCGTGATTTCCTCCAGGGTGAGGCCGACGATCAGCGGCGCCAGCGACTGCACCGCGGCCGCGCAGATCTCGTTGCCACGGCCGATGGTGAAGGTCAGGCCGTGGCCTTCCAGGGCCTCGGCGTCGGTGTGCAGCACCACGTAGGCCGCCGAATAATCGGGGGCGCTGTTCATGGCGTCGGAGCCGTCCAGCGACAGCGAAGTGGGGAAACGAATGTCGCGAACGCTCAGGTGGGTAATACGTATGCTCATGGTCGGCTCTTGTTCTGTTCAAGCACTGGGAGACCTGACTGTAGGTTGTCGAGCGATACAGGCATAATCGCCAAATCTTAACCAGCGATACCGGATTCGATATGTCTCGCTTGCCACCCGACAGCGCAAAGGCGCCTGCCAGCCTCGGCGCATTGAAGATCTCCAGCCGGCAGATCACGCTGCTCAACGCCTTGGGCGAGTTCGCTAACCTGCGCCGTGCTGCCGCGGCGATGCACACCACGCAACCGGCAGCGAGCCTGTTGCTGCAACAGCTCGAGGAGCGCCTTGGCGTACGCTTGTTCGAGCGTTTGCCACGGGGCATGCAAGCGACGCTGTATGGCGAAGTGATGATCCGCTATGCGCAGAACGCGCTGCATGAGTTCGAGCACGCCCAGGCGCAGATTGCCGAGCTGGCGCGCGGGGCCCAGGGCCTGGTGCGGGTGGGCAGCGTCATGGGCCCGGTGCCGGGTGTGCTGACCAAGGCGGTACTGGCCTACAAGCGCGACCACCCCAAAGTGCGCATTTCCCTGGAGGTCGGCACCAGCGACACCTTGCTGCCGGCCTTGCTGCGTGGCGACTTCGACATGGTGGTGGGGCGCCTGCCGGACCAGAGCGACAGCCAGGACCTGAACATCGAACTGTTCGAAGGCGGTGAGCAGATGCGCGTTATTGCCCGCGCAGGCCACCCGCTGGCCAATGCCACCGGGCTGCAACTGGCTGACCTGGTGGCCTTGACCTGGATACTGCACCCCATCGGCAGCCCGATGCGCCGCCGCGTCGAAAGCGCGTTGCAGGCCGGCGGCATGGTGCAGTCGCTGGATATCGTCGAAACTGCCTCGATCCTGGCTACCACCGCCATGCTCGAAGCCTCCGAGATGATTGCGGTGGTGCCCGATGACGTGGCCAAGCATTATGCCCGCTATGGCATGGTCGCCATCCTGCCGGTGGAACTGCCACTGGCCATGGCCAACCTGGGCGTGTTGACCCTGCGCTCGCGGCCCAACTCGGTTGCCCTGGACACCTTGCTGCATTACCTGCGGGCGCAATAGCCCTGCCTTTTCACTTGCCTGAGGCCCTGCGTCAATGCCGCCGGACATGACCCATTCCAGCTTTTGCAACTGGATCCGCTACAAGCACCTGGTGCTGATCGACACCTTGGCGCGCACCCGCAACATGCACGCCACCGCCACGCGCATGAGCCTGAGCCAGCCGGCACTGAGCAAGATGTTGCGTGACCTTGAGGAGCAGTTCGGCTTCGCCCTGTTCGAACGCCTGCCGCGGAGCATGCCACCCACCGAACTGGGCGAATATGTGGTGCGTTATGCCCAAGGCGCGCTGGCCGAGTCGCAACAGTTCGTCGACCAGGTGAACCGCCTGCGCAACGGCGGGCACGGCTTTATCCGCGTCGGTGGGATATTTGCCGCCACCGCGCTGGTGCTGCCGCAGGCCATCGCCGCGATCAAGGCGCGCAGCCCGTTGCTGTCGATCGAAGTGGTGGAGCATTCCAGCGATCACTTGTTGACCATGCTGGAGCAGAACAAGCTCGACATCATGATTGGCCGTTTCACTGAAGAACGCTTCAGTCAGCTGTTCGACTTCCAGCCCCTGGAGCCGGAACCGTTCAGCCTGGTGGTCAACAGCGAGCACCCGCTCAACCAGCTGGAAAGCACGCCACTGACGGCGCTGGGCGACTGGCCGTGGGTGCTGTACCCGGTGGGCACGCCGATTCGCAACCGCCTGGAGCAGGCCTTCCGGGTTGCCGGCATCGCCACGCCTGCCGACAGCGTCGAAACCATCTCCATGCCGATGTTCCTGCAATTGCTGCAGGCGGCGCCGATGATCGCCATGTTGCCGCGCTCGATGGTTGCCGCGCAGCTGGCCAGCGGCCAACTGAAAGAACTGCGCAGCCCCTTGCACCTGGCGGCGCTGGAGTACGGCGTGGTTACCCGCAAGGACGAGCCGCTGAGCGCTTCGGCCCGGGCGTTTGTCGAGATTTTGCTGGAGGGCGCGCGGCGCCGTCAGCAGGAGCAGAGATAAAGCCACCTGATACGCGGTCAACTGTAGGAGCGGCCTTGCGTCGCGAAAGGGCTGCGAAGCAGCCCCAGGGTTTCAGCGCAGAAGCACGAATTGCCGGGGCTGCTTTGCAGCCCTTTCGCGACGCAAGGCCGCTCCTACAAGGATCCGCGCAGCTGCCAAAAAATGGTCTTCATAGGCGATTGATAAACACGCGCTGAGACCGGCTTTTGATAACCCAGGGTTATCGTTCGATCGGATCATCTCATTGGGAATGTTGCCCAAGGCTTCTTACAGTGGTCGCAGCCATAACAAGAAGCCAGCCGCACCGCCCTGAGAGGTCCCATGCAACTGATTGCCAAGTCCGGTGACCTTGCTGTCATCCGCCTCAACCCGCTGGACAACGTGCTCATCGCCCGCCAGGCCCTGCCGCAAGGCCTGCGCCTGGACGCCGAGGCGATTACCGTGCGCCAGCCGATCCCCTCGGGCCACAAGCTCGCTACCGAACGTGTGGAGCAGGGCCAGCCCCTGCTCCGTTACGGGCAGATCATCGGTTTTGCCTCGCAGGCCATCGACGCCGGCGATCACGTGCATGTGCACAATGTGCAGATGGGCGATTTCGCCCGTGACTACGCCTTCGGTGTCGACACCCGCAGCCAGCCCGGCCGCGAGGCGCAGTTTCAGGGCATCGTGCGCGCCGATGGCCGGGTCGCCACCCGCAACTACATCGGCATCCTCACCTCGGTGAACTGCTCGGCGACCGTGGCTCGGGCCGTGGCCGACCATTTTCGCCGCGACATCCACCCTGAAGTGCTGGCCGATTACCCGAACATCGACGGCGTGGTAGCGCTGACCCACGGCGCCGGCTGTGCGGTGGACCCCAGCGGTGAAGCCTTGGGCCTGTTGCGTCGCACCCTGGCCGGGTACGCCGTACACCCCAATTTCGCTGCCGTGCTGATCATCGGCCTGGGCTGCGAAACCAACCAGATCGAAAGCTTGCTGGAAACCCAGGGCCTGCAGGCCAGCGCCCAGCTGCGCCCCTTCACCATCCAGGGTATCGGCGGCACCAGCAAAACCATCGCCGCCGGTATCGACCAGGTCAAGGCGCTGCTGGCCGAGGCCAACCAGGTGCAGCGCCAGCCGGTCAGTGCGCGGCACCTGGTGGTCGGCCTGCAATGTGGCGGTTCCGATGGCTATTCCGGCATTACCGCCAATCCGGCGTTGGGCAATGCCGTCGACCGCCTGGTGGCCGCCGGTGGCACCGCGATTCTCTCCGAGACCCCGGAAATCTACGGTGCCGAGCACCTGCTGACCCGCCGTGCGGTCAGCCGCGAGGTCGGCGAAAAGCTGGTGGCCCGCATCCGCTGGTGGGAAGACTACTGCCAGCGCATGAACGCCGAACTGAACAACAACCCCTCGGCCGGCAACAAGGCCGGGGGCCTGACCACCATCCTCGAGAAGTCCCTCGGTGCGGTGGCCAAGGCCGGTTCCAGCAACCTGGTCGATGTGTACCAGTACGCGGAAGCGGTGCGCGCCCAGGGTCTGGTGTTCATGGACACCCCCGGTTACGACCCGGTTTCGGCCACCGGCCAGGTGGCTGGCGGGGCCAACCTGATCGCCTTCACCACCGGCCGTGGCTCGGCTTACGGCTGCGCCCCGGCGCCGTCGATCAAGCTGGCCACCAACAACCGGGTGTTCGAGCACCAGGAAGAAGACATGGACGTCAATTGCGGTGGCATCGCCGACGGCTCCACCAGCATCGAGGAGCGCGGCGCGTTCATCTTCGAACAGATGCTGCGCATCGCTTCCGGTGAGCGCAGCAAGAGTGAGCTGCACGGCTACGGGCAGAACGAATTCGTGCCCTGGCAGATCGGTGCCGTGACCTGATCGCCAGCCCTGTTCCATTTCCGAGGCAACCGCAATGACTCAAGCCACACATTACAACGTGCAAGCGCTCACCACCTTCGTCGAGCGGCTGTTCGAAAAGGCCGGCGCCGATGCCGAAGTCGCCCAGGTAGTGACCCGGGTACTGCTCGAAGGCGAATTGCTGGGCCATCGCACCCATGGCCTGAACCTGGTCAGCCGCTACATCGACGGCATGCTCGGCGGCCAGGTCAAGGCCCGCGCGCAGGTACTGGAGCAGGTGTCGGACAGTGGCATTTCCAGCCTGTTCGATGGCCACTACGTGCTGGGGCCGTACTGCGTCAGCCGTGCCCTGGACTGCGCGGCAAAGGGCGCCACTTCGCAGGGTATCGGTATCGCCGTGGTGCGCCGCGCCGCGCATATCGGCTGCCTGGCAGCCTACCTCAAGCCCTACACCGACCAGGGCCTGGTGGCCATGCTGTATTCCTCTGACCCATCGGTAGGGCTGGTCTGCGCCCATGGTGGCGCCGACCCGGTGTACACCCCCAACCCGATTGCCGCGGGCATCCCGACCCAGGGCGAGCCGATTCTGCTGGACGTCAGCATGTCCACCGTCACCCTCGGCCTGGTCGGCCAGTGCCGCGATGCCGGCAGCCGCCTGCCGCACCCGGTGCTGGTGAGCAATGACGGGCACCTTAGCGACGACCCGCGCGACTTCTTCACCAGCCCGCAAGGCAGCATCCTGCCCTTGGGGGGCCAGGCTTTTGGCCACAAAGGTTTCGCCCTGGCGCTGCTGGTCGAAGCCCTGACCTCGGGGTTGGCCGGCCATGGCCGCAAGGATGCACCAGACCAGTGGGGGGCCTCGGCCACCGCCGTGGTCATCGATCCGCGTTTCTTCGGCGGCCTGCAAGCGTTCACCGACGAAACCAGCTTCCTCGGTCGGCTGGTCCTGGCCAGCCGGCCACTCGACCCCGAGCGCCCGGTGCGCCTGCCTGGGCAGGCTGGCCTTGCCTTGCGCCGCCAGGCCCTGGAGCAGGGCGCAAGCCTTTCGTCACAGCTGGTGGCCGACCTTGACCGCCTGGCCGGGCAGCTGCAACTGCCGGCACTTTCCCAATGAATGACAGTAAGGGTACACAGATGACTGATCGAGCGAACGGCAAGCGACCGCTGCCTCTGAATCACGATGCCAGCGCGTTCGACAGCGGCAGTTGGGTAGGGCGGGTCTGGTTGCCGGAGCAGGGCCCTGCAGTGGTGCTGGTGAAGGCCGGCGCCGTGCACGATATCAGCGCCCATGTAGCCACCGTCTCGGCCCTGCTGGAAGTGGCCGACCCGGTGGCCTACCTGCGCAGCCTGCCGCTGGCCGAGCCGCTGATCGGGCTGCCAGCGTTGCTTGGCAACAGCGACCCGGCCCTGCGCGACCCACGCCAGCCATGGCTGCTGGCACCCATCGACCTGCAGGCGGTGAAGGCCGCTGGCGTGACCTTCGCCACCAGCCTGCTGGAGCGCGTGGTCGAAGAGCAGGCCAAGGGCGACCCGGCCAAGGCCGATGCGATCCGTGACACCCTGGCCAGCCGCATCGGCGCCGACCTGTCGCAGATCGTGCCGGGCTCGGCCCAGGCCGAAGCGCTGCGCAAGGTGCTGGTGGAGCAGGGCCTGTGGTCGCAGTACCTGGAAGTGGGTATTGGCCCGGATGCCGAGGTGTTCACCAAGGCCCAGCCGCTGTCGGCGGTCGGCCACGGCGCCGACATCGGCATCCACCCCAAGTCGAGCTGGAACAACCCCGAGCCTGAAGTGGTGCTGGCGGTGTCGAGTGATGGTCGCATCAAGGGTGCGATGCTCGGCAACGACGTCAACCTGCGCGACTTCGAAGGCCGTAGCGCCTTGCTGCTGTCCAAAGCCAAGGACAACAATGCCTCCACCGCGCTTGGCCCGCTGCTGCGCCTGTTCGACGAAAGCTTCGGCCTGGACGACGTGCGCGCCGCCGAGGTGGACTTGCAGGTGGTTGGCGAAGACGGTTTCATCCTCGCCGGCCGCAGCTCCATGCGCCAGATCAGCCGCGACCCGCAGGACCTAGTGCAGCAAACCCTCAACGAGAACCATCAGTACCCCGACGGTCTGGTGCTGTTCCTGGGTACCTTGTTCGCCCCCAAGCAGGACCGCGACCAACCGGGCAACGGCTTCACCCACAAGCCGGGCGATGTGGTGAGCATCAGCAACCCGCAACTGGGTACCCTGTGCAACCGCGTGACCACCAGCGACCTGGCACCGCAATGGCACTTTGGCCTGCGTGCGCTGATCGACAGCCTCGGCCGGCGCGGGCTGCTGGACGTTGCAACCACCGCGCGCCAGCCTTGAGCGGCGCGCTGCGTCAGGGAGGGCGCAGCATGAACGAAGGATCGCCAAGGCGCTGACAGCGCGGCAACAATAATAATAAAGGTCATCACATGAACCCTATGAAGAAGTACCAACGCGTCACCGTCGTGTTCCTGCTGTTGATCGGCATCGTCAACTACCTGGACCGTAGTGCGTTGTCGATCGCCAACACCTCGATCCAGAAAGACATGATGATCAGCCCGTCGCAGATGGGCATCCTGTTGTCGGCGTTTTCCATTGCCTATGCCTTTGCCCAGCTGCCGATGGGCATGATCATCGACCGCCTGGGCAGCAAGATCGCCCTCGGTGCCTCGCTGCTGGGCTGGTCGGTGGCCCAGGCAGCGTTCGGCATGGTCAACAGCTTTGCCGGCTTCATGGGCCTGCGGGTGCTGCTGGGGATTGGCGAGGCGCCGATGTTCCCGTCGGCGGCCAAGGCCCTGTCGGAGTGGTTCGATGCCAACGAACGCGGTACCCCGACCGGCGTGGTCTGGTCCTCGACCTGCCTCGGCCCGTGCCTGGCGCCACCCTTGCTGACGCTGTTCATGGTCAACTTCGGCTGGCGCGGCATGTTCATCATCACCGGCGTGATCGGCGTGGTGCTGGCGCTGTGCTGGCTGACCTTCTACAAAAGCAAGGCCCGCTACCTGGCGGAGCTTGCTGCCGAGGGCAAGCCGTTGCCGAGTGGGCAGCAGGCACCGGCAGCCACTGCACAAGCGCCGAAGGCCTCGTACTTCGCCGGCTGGCTCGACCTGTTCAAGCACCGCAGTACCTGGGGTGCGGTGCTGGGCTTCATGGGCGTGATCTACATGCTCTGGCTGCACCTGACCTGGCTGCCTGGCTACTTCGAGCGTGAGCACGGCCTGGACCTGTACAAGACCGCCTGGGTAGTCTCGCTGGCCTATGGCTTTGGCGCAGCGGGCACGATCGTTGCCGGGCGCTTCTGCGACTTACTGGTGAAGCGCGGCATGAGCGTGCTGGCCAGCCGCAAGTTCAGCGTCATCACCGGGCTGGTGCTGGCGGCGCTGTTCACCCTGCCGCTGTCGTTCGTCACCGGCCTGACCGGTTGCATCGTCCTGCTGTGCCTGGCGCTGTTCAGCATCAACATGGCCAGTGCCACTGCCTGGATGATCGTCAACACCATCGTCGACAGCCAGCGCGTGGCCTCGTTTGGCTCGATCCAGAACT
The DNA here is from genome assembly GCF_002112825.1 of Pseudomonas sp. B5(2017). Lineage (NCBI taxonomy): Bacteria > Pseudomonadati > Pseudomonadota > Gammaproteobacteria > Pseudomonadales > Pseudomonadaceae > Pseudomonas > Pseudomonas sp. B5(2017). Next base: position 140,878 of record NZ_NEIR01000003.1, on the reverse strand, counting down.
TCGGCGGCTACATTGCCGGCTCGGTGGCACCGATCGTCACCGGCTTCAGCATCCAGTACTCGGGCTCGTTCACCACGGCGTTCATGATCAGTGCGGTAGTGGCGCTGTGTTCGGCGGTGGCCTACTTCCTGCTGCTGCAGGCACCGATTGGCAGTGCCAAGGTCAAGGCGGCGGAGATGGTTGCCGCGACTGAGTAACCTTTGCGCCGTCGCCTGTAGGAGCGGCCTTGTGTCGCGATGGGCTGCGCAGCAGCCCCGGCGATTTCGGCGTTGGCTTCAAAATCCCGGGGCTGCTCCGCAGCCCATCGCGACACAAGGCCGCTCCTACAGACAGCGCCACCGAGATGACCCACGGCACTTGCCAGGCATACTGGTCTGTATGTATAACCAGTATCCATTCCAGCCGCCTGACCCCCAGCCCGTGATCGCCCATTCCGTCGACGACCCGTTCTACTACCTGCACAATTTCCGCCAGGTGCTGCTGTGGGTCGAACAGCGCTACGAAGACCTGCTCGACGATCAGGAACTCGCTTTCATCCGCACCTTCAGCCAACTGGACGCCCCGGCACAGGCCCTGATGGTGCGCATGGTCATGCGCAAGGGCGAGCTGTTTCGCAGCGATCGGCTCGACTATGCCGAAATCGGCGATACCTGGCAGGCCCTGCAGCCGCTGCTGGCCCTCGGCTGGGTACGGGAGCCCGCGCAACTGGAACTGCAGCAACTATTCGCCCTGCTGCGCAAGGACGAACTTGCCCGTTGTTTTGCCCCGCAGCTGAGCCGCCCTCGCGCCGCCAAGCATGACCTGCTTGCACAGCTGCAACCCCTGGGCCTGCAAGCCCGTTCATTGGCCGAGTGGTTCCCGGACAGTGGCGTGCGCATCCTCCAGTGGTGCCTGCAACCCTTGTGCGACCGCATGCGCCTGCTGTTCTTCGGCAACCTGTACCAGGACTGGTCGGACTTCGTCCTCGCCGACCTCGGGTTGTTGCGCTACGAACAGGTGCCGTTCAGCACCGATTCGCGTGCCCTGCAGCAACGCGCCGAAGTCGACCTGGCCATGGCCTTGCACCAGTGCGCCGAGCGCCTGGAGCAGGGCGACGACCCGCTGTCGATCCTGGCAGCCATGCAGGGCCTGCACAGCGACAACCCATGGCTGGCCCGGCGCCATGCGCGCCTGCAATTCGCCCTGGGCCAGCAATGCGAGCGCCTGGGCGACTGGGCGCAAGCCATGGCTGTGTACACGCAGTGCAGCCATGCCCAGGCGCGCATCCGCCAGGTGCGGGTGCTGGAGCGCAGCGAACAGTGGCCCCAGGCCCATGCACTGGCGCTGCAACTGGCGGCGGCGCCGGCCAACGCCCTGGAAGTGCAGGCGCTGGAACGCATGTTGCCACGCCTGGCACGCAAGCTCGGTGGCCCGCCACAGCGGCGCCAGCGTGTCGCGCCCCTGGAGCTGATCGAGCTGGAGCTGCCCCGGGAACTGGCAGCGCTGGGTGTGGAGGAGGCGGTACGCCAGCACCTGGCCGAAGCCGGTGGGCCGGTGCATTACGTGGAGAACACGCTGTTCAACAGCCTGTTCGGCCTGCTGTGCTGGGAGGCGATCTTCGCCCCGGTGCCTGGCGCGTTCTTCAACCCGTTCCAGGCCGCCCCGCAGGACCTGCACGACGGCGACTTCCAGCAACGCCGCAGTGCTCTGTTCGAACGTTGCCTGGGGCGGCTGGACGATGGCAGCCATCACCGGGCGATTCTCGACTGCTACGCCGCCAAGCAAGGGCTGCAGTCGCCGTTCGTGTTCTGGTCCGTGCTCAGTGAAGCATTGCTCGAGCAAGCCTTGGCCTGCCTGCCGGCGGCCCATTTGAAACAGTGCTTCCTGCGCCTGCTGCAGGACATCCGCAACAACCGCGCCGGCATGCCCGACCTGATCCAGTTCTGGCCCGAGCAAGGTCGCTACCGCATGGTCGAGGTCAAGGGCCCTGGCGACCGCCTGCAGGACAACCAGCTGCGCTGGCTGGAGTTCTGCCGGGCCCACGGCCTGCCTGTCGCGGTGTGCCACGTGCGCTGGAGCGAAACACCGTGAGCTACAGCGTGGCGGTACGCGCCTTGTGTGAATTCAGCGCCAAGGTCGGCGACCTGGACCTGCGCTTCACGCCATCACCTACCGCCCAGGAGGGGATCGAGGGGCATCGGCGGGTGGTGGCGCGACGCGCTGCGGGCTACGAGTCGGAAATTGCCCTCGAAGGCCAGTTCGATACCCTGAAAGTGCGTGGCCGTGCCGACGGTTACGACCCCGTTTGCAACCGCCTGGAAGAGATCAAGACCCACCGTGGCGACCTGTCGCGCCAGCCGGCCAACCATCGCCAGTTGCACTGGGCGCAGGCCAAGGTCTACGGCTGGTTGATGTGCCAGGCACGGCAACTGCCGGCCATCGAGGTAGCGCTGGTTTACCTGGACGTGGACAGCGATGGCCAGACGCTGATCAGTGAACACTGCACGGCTGCCGAATTGCAGGCCTTCTTCGAAACTCAGTGCCAACGCTTTCTGGCGTGGGCACAAGGGCAGGAGCAGCGCCTGGCCGAGCGTAACCGGGGCCTGCAAGCACTGGGCTTCCCCTATCCGGCGTTCCGCCAGGGCCAGCGACAACTGGCGGAAACCCTGTACAAGGCCGTGAGTACCGGCCGTTGCCTGATGGCCCAGGCCAGCACCGGAATTGGCAAGACCCTCGGTACCTTGTTCCCTCTGCTCAAGGCCATGGTGCCGCAGCAGCTGGACAAGCTTTTCTTTCTCACCGCCAAGACCCCGGGCCGGGCCCTGGCCCTGGATGCCATGCGCCAGATCACCGATGCCACGCCGCAGCCGGCCTTGCGCACGCTGGAGCTGATCGCCCGCGACAAAGCCTGCGAGCACCCCGACAAGGCCTGTCATGGCGAATCCTGCCCCTTGGCCGCAGGCTTCTACGACCGCCTGCCGGCCGCGCGGCAGGCAGCGGCAGCGTTGCCCTTGCTCGACCGCGCCCAACTGCGCGAAGTGGCCCTGGCGCACCAGGTATGCCCGTATTACCTGGGCCAGGAGATGGCGTGCTGGGTAGACGTGCTGGTGGCGGACTACAACTACTACTTCGATGCCCATGCCTTGTTGTTCGGCCTGACCCAGGCCAACCAGTGGCGGGTCGCGGTGCTGGTGGACGAGGCGCACAACCTGGTCGAGCGCGGCCGCGGCATGTACAGCGCCAGCCTCGACCAGGGCCAGTTGCAGGCCCTGCGCCAGAGCAAACCGCCCGGGCTGGTCAGTGCGCTGGACCGGCTGAACCGGCAGTGGAATGCCCTCTACAAGGAGCAGCGTGCGCCGTACCAGGCCAGCGAGTCGCTGCCGGACGCTTTGCTGCGCGCCCTGCAGCAATGCATCGGGCTGATCCAGGAACAAATGAACCAGACGCCTGCGCAAATGGACCCGCAGGTGCTGCAGTTCTTCTACCAGGCGTTGCAGTTCAGCCGGGTTGCCGAGCTGTTCGACGAGCACTTCCTGTTCGACATCAGCCAGCGCCAGGGCCCGCGCAAGCGGCGGCTGGCCACCCTGTGCCTGCGCAATGTCACCCCGGCGCGCCTGTTGGGCCCACGCATGCAGGCGGCGCGCAGCGTGACGCTGTTTTCCGCCACCCTGAGCCCACGGCACTTCTACAGCGACCTCCTGGGCATGCCGGCCGATACCGCCTGGCTGGAAGTGGCCGCGCCGTTTCGCGCCGAACAGCTGGAAGTGCACATCGCCAGCCAGGTATCCACCCGTTACCAGCAACGCCAGGCTTCGCTGGCGCCGATCGTCGAGCTGATCGCCCGGCAATATGAGCGCATGCCGGGCAACTACCTGGCGTTCTTCAGCAGTTTCGAGTACCTGCAACAGGTGGCCGGGCTGCTGGCCGAGCGGCATGCACAGATACCCATGTGGGCCCAGGAACCGGGCATGGACGAAGCGGCTCGCCAAGGCTTTCTCGACCGTTTTGTAGCGGATGGCCGTGGGGTGGGTTTTGCGGTGCTGGGTGGTGCATTCGGGGAGGGGGTGGACTTGCCAGGCACACGGCTGATCGGCGTGTTTGTCGCCACCCTCGGGCTACCCCAGGTCAACCCGGTCAACGAGCAGTTCAAGCAGCGCCTGGGGCGGCAGTTTGGTGCGGGTTTCGATTACGCCTATCTCTACCCAGGCGTGCGCAAGGTCATCCAGGCGGCAGGCCGGGTCATCCGGGGCGACCAGGACCGTGGCGTTCTGATCTTGATCGACGAGCGCTTCGCCGAACCCCGGGTGCAGCAGATGTTCCCGGGATGGTGGCCAGCGCCGGGAGGTTAACGCGGCCTCGGCAATCTGGGCATCAAGGCTAGCCAGGCATACCGTCAGCCCGTGGCCGCAGCAAGATGGGCAGGTAATGTTGCAGGAACAGCAGCAGCGCCAGGCTCCAGCACACTACTGAAAGGCTCACCCCCAGCGGCGTGAACAGCGGCAGCACCACCCGCGCCAGCGTCGCCAGTTGTATCAAGGCAAAGGCCCAGGCAATGCTGGTCGGCACCTGCAGCGGCCTGCCGGTGTGGCCCAGGCTGACCCGTGCCATCATCGCCAGGATCAAGCCGCTCATGGCGCCCACGGTCAGTGCGTGGGTCACCAGGCTCGGGCTCAGTGCCACCCCGGCATGCCACAGCGCCATGCCCAGGCAGGCAATGGCAATCCAGGCATAGGCCAGGTGCAGCGACCACAGCAGGGGCACCCGCCACAAGCCACGGTCATGCCACAAGGCCAGGCGGGCGGTATGCAGGGCGAACAAGGCGCCGAACAGCGCGGCCAGGCCGATACGTGGCGTATCGGCCAAGCCCGAGGCGAAGGCCAGCGGTACCGCCACGCTCAGCAGCAGGCAGGCCCGGTCCAGCCAGGGGCGGGCAGGGGACGGGGCCATGTTGCCCAGGCCGCGTCGGGTGAAGAACGGGATCACCCGCCCGCCAAGCACGCTCATCATCGCGGCTACCAGCCACAACCCGGCAAACACCCCGCGGCGCTGCCACAGTTCCTCCTGGCGCAGCCAGCCGACCAGGGTCAGCCACTGGCAGGCGGCGATCAACAGCACCAGGCCGACGATCGGGTAGTTGTTACGCAAGCGCCGTTGCACGATCGGCCGCGCCAGGGCCAGTGCCACCAGTGGCAGAAAGCTGCCCTCGATCACAACCAGCAAGCTGCCCGGTAATGGCAGGAACCAGCTTGCCCGGCCCAGCAGCCAAAGCAGGAACAAACCCTGCAGCGCACGCCCGCTCAAGCCTGGGGTGCCGCTCCAGTTCTGCACGGCGGTCAGCAGGAAGCCGGCGATGATGGCGGCAGTGAAGCCATAGAGCATCTCGTGGCGGTGCCAGGCGAGCATGCCGCCGGGGGGCGTTGGCTCCAGCACCCCGGCCAGTACGCCGGCCCACAACAGCAAGGCGAGTAGCGCAAACAAACTGCCACCCAGGAAGAATGGGCGGAAACCCAGGCCCCAGACGGCCTGGCGTGGGCGTGAAGCGATCGGCTGCACAAGCATGGGCGGACCTTCGTTCGTTCAGTAGGCTCAATTGGGGTAAGATCACGATCCGTGCCAGCTCCGAACCCCTTGTATATCAAGGTGATGGCACCTCTCCGGGTCCGAATGACATGCGTTTTCTGCTGTTATTTGGACCTGCTTGTATGTCGTATTGACTTGCTTCAGGGTCTGGCCGGTTCGCCGCTGGCCAACGCTTCGCTACAGGATTCACGTTTTGTCCGACCTCTCGAAAAATCCACTGCTGCAGTACATGGCCCGCCTGGCCCCATCCAGCCAGCAAACCATGCGCTACATCCTTCAGGACGCTGCCGACCGGCTGGGGTTTGTCGACTGCAATATCGTCGATGTGCCCTGGCATCGGCTCGAGCCCGGCCATGTGATCGCCCTGGTGGCGGCGCTGCGTGCCGACGGTTACGCACCCAACAGCTCGTCGCTGTACGTCAACGCCATCCGCGGTGTGATGAACGAAGCCTGGCGCCAGGGCCTGATCGATCACGAGCAGTTGTTGCGCATCCGCGAGGTCAAACCGGCCACCGGCAGCCGCCTGCCACCGGGGCGCAACCTGCGCCGCAGCCTGATTCGCGAGCTGATGGATGTGTGCGCGGCCGACCCACGGCCGCAGGGTGTGCGTGACGCGGCGATCATCGCCTTGCTGTACGGCACCGGCATGCGCAAGTCGGAATCGGTGGACATCGACCTGGACCAGGTCGACTTCGAGGCGCGCAGCCTGCAGGTGCTGGGCAAGGGCAACCGCCAGCTGATCAAGTACGCCCCGCCATGGGCGTTCGAGAAGTTGCAGGCGTGGCTGGACCTGCGCCGTCAGGAGTTGCCGGCAGGGGCCGAAGACGACCCGTTCCTGTTCAACCGCATCCGCCGTGGCAGCCATATCACCCGGGCGCGCATCACCAAGCATGCCATTTACTACATCGCCCGCCAGCGTGGTGCGCAGGTGGGCGTGAAGATCATGCCGCACGATTTCCGCCGGGCGTTCATCACCCGGGTGATCGAAGAGCACGACCTGTCCATTGCGCAGAAGCTGGCGCATCACGCCAATATCCAGACCACCGCCATCTATGACCGGCGTGATGACAACGAACGCCGGCGTGCGGTGGACCGCTTCGATTACTGACGCCTTGTCGCTGTATGAAGGGCTTGCTCGAACCCTGTGGGAGCGGGTTCACCCGCGAACACGGGCGAAGCCCGTGCCATGCACTGGGTTGGATTCTTCGCGGGTAAACCCGCTCCCACAGAGGCCGTGTCGCAGCATCGGGTAATTTTTGCCTTGAGATGGGCTGGCACCGAAACAGGGCCAAAGCACGCCCCCGCCTTGTGCGCCATCCCCCCGTATGCCCGATGCCAGAGCGGCTTGGGCAAAAGTTTCATCTTCGTTCACCTGCGGAGTTGGCCCGCAACCTGCTATATCCAGCCTGCGAATTTGATCGAGTGGTCAGGCCGCGCGCGCCGTAGCCGTGCGTGCCTGCCCCTCTAAACGGCCAGCAGGCCACGGATTTCAGGGGCCGCAGGATGTCGCTCGCGGAGCAGATCGAACAACAACAAGACGATGCCGGCTGGAGCGCTCACCTGCAGTTGCGTTTCGTCAGGCGTGACGAGGTGACCCGCCTTGGTGCGTGGCGGCATTTCGGACCTCTTTTGGTGCAACGACCGTTCTATCCGGAAGGTGCGCCGTGCCATGTCTACGTGCTGCACCCACCCGGTGGGATCGTCGCCGGCGACCGCCTGGAGCTGGATATCCAGCTGGAGCCGGGTAGCCACGCGCTGCTGACCATGCCCGGCGCCAGCAAGTTCTACCGCAGCATCGGCCCGACCGCGCGGCTGGCCCAGCGCTTTCATCTGGCCGCCGGCAGCACCCTGGAGTGGCTGCCGCAGGACAGCATCTTCTTCTCCGGCGCCCGCGCCAGCCTCGACAGCCGTTTCACCCTCGAACCGGGGGCGCGCCTGCTGGCCTGGGAATCCCTGTGCCTGGGGCGCCCGGTGATGAACGAGCGTTTCGAGCAGGGTGCCCTCGACAGCCGCCTGCATATCGAACTGCCTGACGAAGTGGGCCTGCACGAGCGCCTGCGCGTCGAAGGCGGGCGCCTGGACAAGCTTGGCGGGCATCCGCTGCTGGCCACCTTCTGCGCCGCACCCGCCGACCAGGCCGTGCTGGATCTGGTGCGCCCGCTACTCGACGAGATGGCCAACCCGGCCGGCGCGACCCTGCTTGGGTCGTTGCTGGTCATCCGCGTACTCGACCATGACAACCAACACCTGCAACGCACCCTGCAACGCCTGTGGCATGTGCTGCGCCCGGCCGTCCTCGGCCTGCCGGCCTGCCCGCCGCGTATCTGGGCCACCTGAGAGAGCGCCATGGAGCTGACCCCGAGAGAGAAAGACAAACTGCTGCTGTTCACCGCCGCGTTGCTGGCGGAGCGGCGCCTGGCCCGTGGCCTGAAGCTCAACTACCCGGAAGCGGTGGCGCTGATCAGTGCCGCCGTGCTCGAAGGCGCCCGTGATGGCCGCACCGTCGCCGAGCTGATGAGCCTGGGGCGCGAAGTATTGAGCCGCGAGCAGGTGATGCCTGGCATTGCCGAAATGCTCCACGACGTGCAGGTCGAAGCGACCTTCCCGGATGGCACCAAGCTGGTGACCGTGCATGACCCCATCGTCTGAAACTGCCCAGGAGCCCCGCATGATCCCAGGTGAAATCCAGGTCGCCGCCGGCGATATCGAGCTGAACAGCGGCCGCGCGACGGTCAGCGTCAGCGTGGCCAACCATGGCGACCGGCCGGTGCAGGTCGGCTCGCACTACCACTTCTACGAAGTCAACGAGGCGCTGGTGTTCGAGCGCGCGCCGACGCAGGGCTTTCGCCTGGACATTCCCGCCGGTACCGCCGTGCGTTTCGAGCCCGGCCAGGCGCGTACCGTGCAACTGGTGGCCTACGCCGGCAAGCGCGAGGTCCATGGCTTCCAGGGCAAGGTGATGGGCGCGCTGGAGGGCAGGGCATGAGCCGCATTTCCCGCCAGGCCTATGCCGACATGTTCGGCCCCACGGTAGGTGACCGCGTACGCCTGGCCGACACCGCGCTGTGGGTCGAGGTGGAGCGCGACTTCACCATCTATGGCGAAGAGGTGAAGTTCGGTGGCGGCAAGGTCATCCGCGATGGCATGGGGCAAGGCCAGATGCTGGCCGCCGAAGCCATGGACCTGGTGCTGACCAATGCCCTGATCATCGACCACTGGGGTATCGTCAAGGCCGATATCGGCATCAAGCACGGGCGTATCGCGGTGATCGGCAAGGCTGGCAACCCCGATGTGCAGCCGGGCGTGAACGTGCCCGTGGGCCCCGGCACCGAGGTGATCGCGGCCGAGGGCAAGATCGTCACCGCCGGTGGCGTCGACTCGCACATCCACTTCATCTGCCCGCAGCAGGTGGACGAGGCGCTGAACAGCGGTGTCACCACCTTCATCGGCGGCGGCACCGGGCCGGCCACCGGCACCAACGCCACCACCTGCACGCCCGGCCCCTGGTACCTGGCGCGCATGCTCCAGGCCGCCGACAGCCTGCCGATCAACATCGGCTTGCTGGGCAAGGGCAACGCCTCGCGGCCGGAAGCACTGCGCGAGCAGATCGCGGCCGGCGCCGTGGGCCTCAAGCTGCACGAAGACTGGGGTTCGACACCAGCTGCCATCGACTGCTGCCTGGGCGTGGCCGAGGAAATGGACATCCAGGTGGCGATCCACACCGACACCCTCAATGAGTCCGGCTGCATCGAAGACACCCTGACGGCCATCGGCGACCGTACCATTCACACCTTCCACACCGAGGGCGCTGGTGGCGGCCACGCCCCGGACATCATTCGCGCGGCGGGGCAGGCCAACGTGTTGCCGTCCTCGACCAACCCGACCCTGCCGTACACGATCAACACCGTGGACGAGCACCTGGACATGCTCATGGTCTGCCACCACCTGGACCCGAGCATCGCCGAAGACGTGGCCTTTGCCGAGTCGCGCATCCGCCGCGAAACCATCGCCGCCGAGGACATCCTCCACGACATGGGCGCCTTTGCCATGACCTCGTCCGATTCCCAGGCCATGGGCCGGGTTGGCGAGGTGGTGCTGCGCACCTGGCAGGTGGCCCACCAGATGAAGCTGCGCCGCGGGCCACTGGCGCCGGACACCAGCTACAGCGACAACTTCCGGGTCAAGCGCTACATCGCCAAGTACACCATCAACCCGGCACTGACCCACGGCATCGGCCACGAAGTGGGCTCGGTGGAAGTCGGCAAGCTGGCCGACCTGGTGTTGTGGGCGCCGGCGTTCTTTGCGGTCAAGCCGGCCCTGGTGATCAAGGGCGGAATGATCGTCACCGCGCCCATGGGTGATATCAACGGTTCCATCCCCACGCCGCAACCGGTGCATTACCGCCCGATGTTCGGCGCCCTGGGCGCGGCACGGCATGCCACGCGCATGACCTTCCTGCCCCAGGCGGCGATGGACCGTGGCCTGGCCGAGGAGCTGAACCTGCGCAGCCTGATCGGCGTGGCCCACGGCTGCCGCCGGGTGCGCAAGCCCGACATGGTCCACAACACCCTGCAGCCGCTGATCGAGGTCGATGCGCAGACCTACCAGGTGCGTGCCGACGGCGAACTGCTGGTCTGCGAGCCGGCCCGCGAACTGCCGCTGGCCCAGCGTTACTTCCTGTTCTGAAGGAGCACCGATGATTGTCTTGACCCGCCGTATCACCGACCCCGGCCAGCTGGGCGAAACCGGCACCGTTACCCTGGACGTGGACAGCCGCATCAAGAGCCGCCTGCGGGTGACCCTGGATGATGGTCGCGAGGCCGGGCTGATGCTCGAGCGCGGCCACCTGCTGCGCGGGGGCGAACTGCTGGCCGATGCCGAGGGCACCCAGCTGATCCGCGTGCTGGCGGCGCCCGAAGCGGTGTCCACGGTGCGTTGCGCCGACCCGCACCTGCTGGCCCGCGCAGCCTATCACCTGGGCAACCGCCATGTGCCTCTGCAGATCGAACCCGGCCTGTTGCGCTTCCAGCATGACCACGTGCTGGACGACATGTTGCGTGGCCTGGGCCTGACGGTAGAGGCCGAACAGGCGCCGTTCGAGCCTGAAGCGGGCGCCTACCAGAGCGCGCCGCACAGCCACAGCCATGCCCACGGCCACGATCACCCGTTCGTGCGCCTGCCTGCCCATTCCTGAACTGCCTGGAGCAACCGATGAAAAAGACTTTCGCCCTGTTTCTGCTGATGCTGGCTCTGCCTGCCTTCGCCCACCCCGGGCACGACGCCAACCCGCTGCAGGACGGCCTGCTGCACCCGCTGACCGGCCTTGACCACCTGCTGATGCTGCTGGGCACCGGTGTACTCGCCGCGTTGACCCGGCGCAGCCTGACGCTACCCCTGGCAACCCTGGCGGCGATGTTCGGCGGCGCGGTGTGCGGCCACCTGTTCGGCGATGTGCTGGGCATGGAAACCCTGATTGCCGTGTCGCTGCTGGTGGCTGCCGGTGCCGTGCTACTGCCCAGCCGCCAACTGCTGCTGGCCATGGCCATGCCGGTGTTCGCCCTGTTCCATGGCTGGGCCCATGGCGTGGAAGCCACGCCAAGCGCGTTCTGGCAGTTCAGCGCCGGCTTCGTCACGGTCAGCGGCCTGTTGCTGGCGGCCGGCTTTGCGGTCGGTTGCCTGTTGCGCAGGCATAGCGGCCTGCAGAAGGCCTTTGGCGGTGGCCTGCTGGCCGGCGCCGCGCTGGTAATGGCCGGTTGATGGACAGTGACCTGGCGTTGTTGCGCCTGCTGCAGCTGGCCAGCCCTGGCTTGCCGGTGGGTGGCTTCACCTACTCGCAAGGCCTGGAGTGGGCGGTCGAGGCGGGCTGGGTACGGGGCGTGGATGGTTTCGCTGCCTGGCAGCGCGAGCAGATCGACGACACCCTGGCCTGCCTCGACTGGCCGGTGCTGGCGCGCCTGTACCACGCCTGCCAGGCCGAGGACGCCGAGGCCTTCGGCCACTGGAGCCGCTTTCTGCTGGCCAACCGCGAAACCGCCGAGCTGCGCCTGGAAGAACAGCAGCGCGGCGCGGCGCTGGCACGGCTGCTGGACGGCTGGCAACTGGGCCAGGCACCGGCCTGGCGGGCCAGCCTCGAACTCACCCAGCTGGGCGGTATGGCCTGGCTGGCTGCGCACTGGGCGATCCCACTGCGCCAGTTGGCCCTGGGCCATGGTTTTGCCTGGCTGGAGGGCGCGGTAATGGCCGGGGTCAAGCTGGTGCCGTTCGGCCAGCAGGCTGCCCAGACCTTGCTGCGCGACCTGGGGGCGGGGCTGCCCGCGGCCCTCGACCAGGCGCTGGGCCTGGGTGATGACCAGCTAGGCGGCGGCCTGCCGTTGCTGGCCATTGCCTCATCGCGACACGAAACCCAATACACCCGATTGTTCCGTTCCTGAGGACTGCCTGCATGCAAAGCTATCAACAACCCCTGCGCGTCGGTGTCGGCGGCCCGGTCGGCTCCGGCAAGACGGCGCTGCTCGAAGCCTTGTGCAAGGCCATGCGCGATCACTACCAGATCGCAGTGGTCACCAACGACATCTACACCAAGGAGGACCAGCGTATCCTCACCGAAGCCGGGGCCCTTGAGCCGGAGCGCATCGTCGGTGTGGAAACCGGCGGCTGCCCGCACACGGCGATACGTGAGGACGCCTCGATGAACCTGGCGGCAGTCGAAGCCCTGGCGCGCAAGTTTGGCAACCTCGAGGTGATCTTCGTCGAAAGCGGCGGTGACAACCTGAGTGCCACTTTCAGCCCGGAGCTGGCCGACCTGACCATCTACGTGATCGACGTGGCCGAAGGCGAGAAGATCCCGCGCAAGGGTGGGCCGGGGATTACCAAGTCGGATTTCCTGGTGATCAACAAGACCGACCTGGCGCCCTATGTGGGGGCTTCGCTGGAAGTGATGGAGCGCGATACCCAGCGCATGCGCCCGCAGCGGCCATGGACCTTCAGCAACCTGAAGAAGGGCGAGGGGCTGCAGGCGGTGATCGACTTCATCGTCGAGCGCGGGATGCTGGGCGTGCGCGGGTGATGTAACGGGTTGAACGCAGTCTGGACCATGGCGCAATTCCTGTGGGAGCGGGTTTACCCGCGAACACCGGCGCAGCCGGTGCCACCCACCGTGTTGGCTTCTTCGCGGCTAAAGCCGCTCCCACAGGTACAGCGTTGCTCTCGAGGTTGTCGCTATACGGCCTTGTGTCGCGAAAGGGCCGCAACGCGGCCCCAGGGTTGATTCACAACAGTTGAAATTGCTGGGGCCGCTTTGCGGCCCTTTCGCGACACAAGGCCGCTCCTACAACGACCGCGTACGGGCTGAGTATCACTTATGGCAGCAGCTGGGCTTGTCCGGCTGCCCTTCATAACGGTCATGGTGCCGCACCCAGTCCATGGTCCCGGCCTCATTGCGCCCCAGTGGCGCAATGTCGAGGAAGTTGTAGGTGTTGACCAGGATGTCCAGCCCGCGGGCATAGGTCGAATAGGTGTGGTACACGCTGCCATCCGGCTCGCGATAGAACGCACTCAGCCCGGGAAGCTCGCTTTCATCGCCCTCGTATGGCTCATAGTTGTACTGCCGCTGGCCCTCGCTGCCAACGCTGACGCCAAAGTCCTCGTTGAACCCGCTGCCATGTGACGAATACCAGGGGAACTGCCAGCCCATGCGCCGGCGGAAGGCCTGGAACTCGGCATACGGTGCCCGCGACACCGCCACCAGCGACACGTCGTGATGCGCCAGGTGCAGGTTGGCGCCGTCAAAGTGGTCGGCCAGGAACGAGCAGCCGTGGCAGCCTTCGCTCCAGCCCTCGGCGAACATGAAGTGGTAAACCAGCAACTGGCTGCGGCCCGCGAACAGGTCGGCCAGGCTCAGTTCGCCGTCCGGCCCCTCGAAGCGATAGTCGTGCTCCACCTTGACCCAGGGCAGGGCGCGACGGGCTGCGGACAGCGCGTCGCGGTGGTGGGTGAAGGCCTTTTCGTGCAGCCACAGTTGCCGGCGGGCCACCAGCCACTGGCTGCGGGAAACCACCGGGTGCCTGCTTTCGCTCGTGCTCATGGTGCTGTCTCCACATTGGGGGATTCACACACTAGTCGAGCACGGGCGGGTCGAATCGACAGGCCGCGGCGGCCGGGCGATGAGTGGTATTGCTCAGCCCGAATGGGCGATATGCCCTTCGGTCAGTTCATCCGCTGCTTCATCTTCCCCAGGCAGCGCGGTGATCACGCTGAAGTCGCTGATTTCCACCTGGCCACCGCCATAGCCCAGCAAATGGAAGGAAAACGCCTTGCGCGCGGTCGGGTTGTCGAAGCTGAACTCCATCTCCAGCGGCTCGTCGGCGGTGACTTTCACTTCGTCAGGCAAGCCCAGCGGTACGTCTTGCTCCAGCTGCTTGGCCTTGAGCTGGATATAGGCTGCGCGCTTGGGGTCCAGCGAACGTACCTTGACCCGTACGCGGGTATGCGAACCCTCGGGCATTTCCAGGTACTGGGCGCCGATCAGGTTGTCGGCCCAGTCATCTTTGATGCGCTTGCGCAGCTGGATCGGCGATGGGCCGCCGAACTGGTAACGCAGGTTGAGCGGTGTCTGCAGCAGGGACTGGTCGAGCACCCCGGCGAGGGCACCGATCTGCTGGCCGAGCAGGCTGTCGCCCGGGCCAAGGTAACGTGCCTGGTCGGCGATGAAGCCATCGCTGGCGTAACGCCGGCAGCGCTGCTGGAAGTCGCATTCGGTGAACACACCCTGGCCGTCGTGATAACGCAGCATGCCGTTGGTGTAGGAGATCATCTCGCGACCGCTGTCGTAGTCGCGGTACAGCGAGCGACCGCCGAGCGCCATGGGGATGGGCAGGGCAAAGTAGTCGAGCAGGGAGGTGGCCAGGTCGATATGGCCATAGGTACCGCGCTTGATCCGTGGCAACTGTGCCTGCTCCGGCGCCAGGGTGAGGTTGAAGCCCCAGGACGAGGCCAGGCGCACACCGTCGATGCCGTGGGACTCGTCGGAAGTCACCACCACCAGGGTGTCCTTGAGCACGCCCTGGCGTTCGAGGTTGTCGAGGAATGCACCGAGTGCGTCGTCCAGGTAGGCGACTGCCGCCTGTTTCGGCGTGTCGTAGCGTTCCAGGTACTCGGCCGGTGCCGAGTAGGGCTGGTGGGTGCCCACGGTGAGCAGGGTCAGCATCCATGGCTTGTCCTGCTTTTGCAGCTGGCCGACGTAATCCAGCGCACCCTCGAAGAAGGCGCGGTCATCTTTGCCCCAGGGGAAGTCCAGGTAGTTCCTGTTGCGGAACCACTCCTGGCCGTGCACCGCGTCAAAGCCGATGTGCGGCATGATGCGGTCCTTGGCCATGAAGCGCAGGCCGGCGCCCTGCAGGTAGTGGGTGGTGAAGCCGGCCTGGCGCAACTGCGCCGGCAGGCAGGCCTGGTTGCGTTCGTTCTGGGTCAGCAGTTCCACGCCCTTGGGCGTGCCGTTGGCCAGCTTGTCGTAGTCACCGCACAGCATTGCGTACAGGCCACGGATGGTCTGATGGGTATGCAGCACGTAGTCCGGGGTGTTCATGCCGCGCTCGGCCCACTGGCTGAGTTTGGGCATCAGCTCTTCGTCGAAGCGGCTGTGCAGGGCCTGGCGGTTGGGCCGCAGGTAGGCCCCGGGGATGCCTTCCACGGTGATGACCAGCAGGTTGCGGGCGTTTCCTGGCCCGGCGAGCAGGCGCTGGCCATGCAGGTCGGACTGGGTCAGGCCGGTGCTGGCCAGAGGGGTGAAGGTTTGCGTACGGCCCATCCAGCCTTCGACCTGGCGCTGCAGGTTGCCGGCCCCGGCCGACAGCAGCTGATGGGTGAGGTTGTATTGCCGCCATTGGTCGGCGTCGGAAGGTACCAGTTGCTGGCTGCCCCAATGGGCGCCGAACAGTAGCAGCGGAATGGCCCAGGCCGTGCGTGGCAGCGGCTGGCTGGGTTGGGTGCGGCTGCGCCAGGCGCTGGCCAGCCAGGCCAGCAGGCCGGCGCCCATGGCCCACGGCAGCCAGGCATGGGCCAGGCCGCCACCGGTCGAGTTTTCCATGAACTGCGGGTCGAGCAGGTACGTCAGGTCGGCGCTGGTGGGCAACCGGCCCACCGCGCTCACCAGTTCAGCCGAAGCCACCCAGAGGGCCGCCCAGGCCAGCAATACGGGAAACGCCAGCCACCACGGCCGACGGTGCAGCAGCAAGACCAGCAAGCTGCCGAGGGCGAGGTCGGACAGGTAACCGAGTGGGTTGGACCAGCCCAGCATGGCGCGCGTACCCAGTGGGATCACCAGTACCAGGGTCGCCAGGGCGACAAGCCGGGTACGTGGGTGGTCTGACAGGTTCTTCACAAAAACATCCCTTTTGCCATTAAATCGTCATGCAACTGTGCTTGATGATAACAGGCCGTGGCAGGGAAGGCGGTCCGGGACAAGGCTGGTAACCAAAAGCCGGGCCCGTTCGCGCGAGCCCGGCCGATGGCAAGTATCAGAAGTAGTAGGGGAATTTCAGGCTGAAGGAAAAGTCCGGCGCGTCATCGGTCAGACCAATGGCCAGGTTGGGCACGATGGTCAGGTTGTCGGTGGCGGCGAAGGTCATGCCGATGTTGAAGTTGGCCGCGTTGTAGTCGCTGTTGGAGATCGACTGCCAGTCGCCGCCATCCGGTTTTATCTTGCTCTTGCGGGCGAACTGGTCGGACACCGAGAACGACATGCTCATCTTCTCGTTCAGGGCAAAGGCGATACCGCCGCCGATCTGCCACGAGTCGCCCAGCTTCACATCGCCCGGCACCTTGCTGTTGACCTGTGGGCTGATGTCGCTGAACGAGTCTTCCATGTTGTAGGTGTAGGACAGGCTGCCGAACAGCACGGCGGGGTCGAAGGTCTTGACCAGCGAGATGCCCGGCGTGATCGACCAGACGCCGTTGCCGGTCGGCAGGCTTTCCGGTACTGACAGGTTGTCGTTGCCCTCTACCTGGCGCAGTTTTATGCCATAGGGGTCTTTGCCGGTCGGCGCCTTGATGCGCAAGGTAGCGACGGCGTCAGGCCAGGTCTCGTCTTCGTCGAGGAACTTGTAGGCGACACCGACGTTGACGTCGCCGATTTCCGGGTCGCGGGTTACGGTTTCGTCCGAGGTGCTTGCCCCGGCACCGCCCGCACCGCCGGAAGAGTAGGTGGATTCGCGGTACACCACCGGGACGTTGATGTCGAACTGCCAGCGCTGGGCGAGGTTGTAGCGGGCAGTCATGTCCAGGGTCCAGTTATCTGCCTTAACCCGGTCAAGGTTGATACTGCCGAGGAATATCGAGTCCAGCGCCAGGAAGCCGTTGAGCACAAGCGCCCGGGTATCGTAGTGGGTATAGGTGACACCGGTCTCGAAGCTGAACTTGCCGCCGCCGAAGAAGCCGCTGGCCTCATCGTACAGGTTGGACACGCTCTGAGCCGGTTCAGCGTCGGCGGTCAGCGCCTGGCCATAGGAGCTGCCGGTGGTGCCCGGTGCACCCGATGCCACAGTCTGTGCACCTTTGACCCCTTCGGCCGGGGACCTGACCAGACGTTTGGGTGGGGGGGCTGCCGGGGTTTCTTCTACCTGGCGCACGCGCTGCTCCAGCACCATCAGCGCTTGCTGCTGGGCTTCGTAGCGTTGTTTCAGTTCCATCAGTTCCTGCTTGAGAGCCTCGACCTGAGGGTCGGCTGCGGCGTAAAGCAATGTGGCCGGGGCCAAGGTGGTCAAACACACAAAAGCTTTGAGCGATAAAGATCGGTGCATGGAATTGCCGTCCCTGCCGACTACTTTTGATGAGACTGAGCGTAGATCAGTATCCAAATGTGCGAAGACCTTTGAGCTGATCGAGGCTACCGTTCAGCGACGCGGCTGTCGGCACGCTTTCGCGCATCACTACATTGAGCGTGGTGACGTTATTGACCCGGTTGCCATTGCCCAGCAGCGTCGAGTTCTGCATCAGGCCACCCTGCGCCAGGCGCTGCACGCTGCTGCCCTGGTTGTTACTGGCACTGATATTGAACTGCACCCCTACGCCGCTGGCGGACACACTCAGCGCGCCTGCGCCGTTTGCGCCTGTCAGTGTCTGGCCGTTGGCCAGTGCCTGGCCCTGTGGCTGCGCGGTAGGCGCCTGGTCGGCCTTGGAAACATTGATGGCGACATTGTTGTAGGCGGTATTGTTGTCGCCAGCTGCGCGTACCACCTGGGTAACACCCTCTGTGGTGTTGAGGCCGGCGCCGCCTGTAACGGTACCGGTGCCCGGTGCCGTGGCTCCAGCTGACGCTGTGCCAGTGCCGCTTTCGTCGATCAACGACACGTAGAATTGCGGTTTGATGGTCGACTGCTGAATCTGCATCGTGCTCGTCGCGCCGATCACGTCCCCTTTGGCATTCTGCCAGGTGCTGGACATGACAATTCCGAAACTCACGATCCGCCCCGGCATCACGTAGCGGCCACGCAAGGTCGCCAGCTCATGGTCCTTCAGCTCGATGGGCTTGAAGGTTTCGGCCTGGGTAGGAAGGCTGACGGTCAGGCATGCGATTGCAAGCCAGAATGCATTCTTCATTGGGGTGCTCCCCGGAGCCTCGTGCTCCTTGTCGTTGCAAGAGTCGTTAGAAGAAGTCGCTTTTGATGAACCCGAAGTCCAGCAGCTCTGCATCCTGCACCGGGGTGAAGTTGTTCACCCGGCCCTTGGCGGTCAGGGGCAGGGGTGGGTCGAGCAGGATGTTGTTCTTGTCGTAGCCCTGGCCGATCACGGCGAAGATGATGCCGTTCCAGCCCTTGAGAAAGTCGTCGACCCTGTAGCGCTTGTGGCCCAGTACCGGGTCACCGATGTACACCCAGCCCTTGTCTACCTTCTGCATGACCACGAAGTGCTTGTAGCCGCGCACGTCCATCAGCACCACGACCGGAATGCGCACGCTGTGCAGGGTCTCGGGCGCCACCCGGTAGCCGCGGGCACGCATCCCCAGGCTTTCCACGTAGCGTTTCATGTCGAGCATCGAGAAGCCTTGCGTGCGCACCAGGTCCTGGTCGGCGTGGGCCAGCATGCCTTCGATGATCTGTTGTTCGTCCACGTCCAGCCAGTAGGCCTGGCGCAGGATGGTGGCCAGCGCGGCGGCGCCGCAGCTGAAGTCGGTCTTCTGTTGCACCAGGTCGGCGAACTTGCGCTCGCGTACGCTCTGGATGGGCTTGAACACCACGGCGCCGCCCGGGAGGACGGACAGCGGCATTTGTGCAGCTTCGCTCACGCTGGCCAGGCACAGCAAAAACGCCAGGGCAATGATGCGCATGATCGGATGCCTTCCGGTTCTGTTGAAGAAAGGCCCCCCGAAGGGGGCCTCAAGCGCAGCGATCAGAACGAGGTGTTGGAGATGGCCAGCGAGTTGCTCTGCTGGTTGCCCACACCGGCTGCCACGTTCACGCCCAGGTTGCCGCTGCCACCGTTCACCGAACCGCTAAGGGTTGCAGTGTTGGTAACAGGGTTGGCCCAGCCGGTCGGGGTCAGCACTTGGAAGGACACGGTATTGCTCAAGTCGTAGGCACTGCTTTCGCTGTAGCTCTTCGACACGTCGTTCGACGATTGAGACGATTTCTCGCCAGACTTTTCAAACGCCGATTCCGATGCGTTGGCATAGGTCGACTCGTGAGCCTTCTCATACGAGGAGTCGCGAGACTTCTCGTAGGCCGATGCGCGAGTCTTGTCGTACGACGATTCGTGGTTGCGGTCGAAGGAAGACTCGTTCGACTTGTCGAATGACGAGTCGAACGCTTTCTCGAACGACGCGTCGTACGAGCTGTCACGTGTGCGGTCTACATCGACATTGAGCGATGCGTTGAGCGATGCATCGAAGCTGTCGGTGCGGGTGCGTTCGCGACGGCCGTCATCGGTGGTCACGGTACGGCTGGCATCGGCTGCAGCTGCCAGGGTGGCACTCAGGCTGGAGCTGCTGGACGAACTGGCAGTGACGCCAACCGAGCCACTGGCATTCCAGCTGTTGGAGCCGCTGGCACTGGAGCTATTGGAACCACTGGCACTGGAGCTGTTCGACCCGCTGGCACTGGAGGTCTTCGAGCCACTGGCATTCATGCTGCTCGAACCACTGGAGGTCCAGCCATTGGAACCACTGGAACTGGCACTTTGCGAGCCGGCCACGCTGAAGCTCGAGGACGAGCTGCGGTCGTCGGTCGAGTTGAACGTGCCCTCACGCGAGCTGGAACCGCTCTTGGTGGTGGTGATGGTCAGTGTATCCACCCGGTAGGTGCGGTCGGCGCCGTTGTTCACCGTCAGGCCTGGGCCGTTCTGGTCGGCAGAGGCGGTGGCGGTGGCGTTGCCCAGTGGGGCTCCGGTGTTGGCGATGGCCATGGTGTTCTTCTGCTGGTTCAGGTCGCCGCCAGCGATGTTGACGCCGACGTTACCCTCTGCACCATCGGCCGAGCCGGTCATGACTGCCGAGTTCTGGGTGGACCAGTTGTCGACACGGTTGTTGTTGCTGAACTGGCTAACGTCAGCGGTGGCTTCGGCGGAGCCGAACACGAAGCTGTTGTCCAGGCTGGATTCGGACGATGCGTTGGCAATGGCCGCAGCATTGTCCTGCTGGTTGCCGTTACCGGCCGCCACGTTGACACCTACGTTGCCGCTGGCACCCGAAGCCGAGCTGCTCATCTCGGCTTCGTTGATGGTGCCTTGGTTGGTGATGGTGTTGCCGGTGCTGCGTTGGCTGTCCATGGCGTTGGCGGTGGCAAACACAGGGATCCTGGTGGGAGGAGGCGTGTGCTGCCCGTTGTTGTGGTGACCATTGTGGTGCCCGCCACGCCGGTCGTTCTGATCAGCTTGTACAGCAACAGCCATGACCGCAGCAATTGCGAAAACCAGAGGCTTGATTGCCATCGAGGGTTTCATGGTGATTCTCCGTACGATTAGGTTAAGTGTCGTTCTTGACTGGCAGGGTCAATCCGCGACCCGGATGCTCAGGGTGTTGGCCATGCGGTTTCCCACCCCGGCACTCTGGTTCAACTGAATCACTCCACGGCTACCGGTGAAGGCCTGGTCACTGGTGGTGACCTGGCGATGGCCAGTTGAAGTGTCAATCGGACCGGAGTTGTTGAGCAGCGCCACGTTCTGCTGCATGAGGACGCTGTCGTCGATGCTTTGCGGCTGGGCACCGATACTGATGCTCAGTGCGTTCGCTTGCTGGGTGTTGGCGCCGGCGCTCTGGTTGATCCCGAGGGCGCCGCTACCGTTGCTGAAGGCGTCGCCCTGTATGGTCGAGCGTGCGTTCATTGCGGGGTCTGCAGGGGTGTTCAGGCGCTGGCGGATCTGCGTGGTGGCGCTGGCCTCGGGCCCAACGGCGAAGGCGCGCGCGTTGGCCTGTTGCTGTTGGTCACCGGCCGCTTGATTGACCGACAGGTTGCCCTGGTAACGGCTGCCCGAATTGTCGATATCGGCGTTGTTGATCACGGGAACCGGGGATTGCGCGAAGGTCGATGTACTGCACAGCGTGATCAGGATCAGCAGCGTGTGCTTCATCTCACTTGCCTCCGGTCAGGATCTGCAGCGGCGCCAGGCCGCGCTGCAAGCTCGAATTGACCATGTTCGAGATGCCATTGCCCGAGCCCGTGCCGCGGCCACCGGCCAGGTTGGGCAGCTGGGACTGGTTGTTGAGGTTGCCGCCCAGGTTGTTGGTCTGCTGGGTAATCAGGGTACTGATACCTGCACCGCTGCTGATGTTGGCGAAGTCGCCATCACTCAGTTCGTTGGTTTGCTTGAGGATGTGGGCGGAAGGGTTGGCATTGACGGTGGTGGGGTTGGGGTCGGGTCGTAACGGCGGGACAACGGCGTTGCGTGTCTGCACGTCACGGGTTATCACGATGATGCCGTTGTCGGCCTGGGCCGTCAGGCCCAACGAGCCCAGCACACATCCCATCAGCAACAGGTGATAGAGGCGTTTGTCAGTTTTCCTCACGACGGCAACTCCTTCAATGAGCGCTGGCCCTGTTCAGCGATGCGAACCAGGCAGCAGAAGGTGTGCCGCTTTTGAGAAGCGTTTTCAGATCAAAAGCTTAAGGTGAGTACCATGACAAGCTGCGGCGGATTTTGTCTCAGGATTGAAACAGGCAGCCGCTGGCGGTGCAGGCAAAGCCAGTGTTGGCCTTGATTGGAAGGGTTTTTGCAGGAGTGTTTCAGCGCCTTGACACTACCTTCGACGCCCAGCAAAACCCCATGTTTTCAGGGGCTTCGCCCCACAGGGGTGTGTCGGTGGATTAACACTCGGTGGGGCAGGATGGCGCATCGCTACCAATGAGCCTAGCCACTGTTTGTAGTGCCAGCAACTGGCGTTGCGGCCAATTGCCCTCAATTATTTTGTACGCCTGGTCATGCCGTTGCAGCCAGTGCAGGCTGTCGTCGAAAAAGCGCTGGCGGTCGCGCAGTTCGGGCTGGCTGCGCTGGCCATCGGCAACCCAATCCACGCCTTGCGGGCTCAGCAGCAGGTGCAGGTGGTAATGCCGTGCCAGCAGCGCCTGCTCCAGCCAGGCCGGGCAGTCGCCGAACAGGGCGTGGCTCCAGAGCATGTTACTGAGCAGATGGGTGTCGAGAATCAGCAGCGGCGGTGCCTGCTCGCGTGCGTGGTCTTCCCAGGCCAGCTGGCCGCGGGCGATGGCAGGGATGTCGGCATAGCAGGTGTCGCGGCATTCCTGGTCGATGAAGTGGCGCACGTATTCGGCCACCACCACGCCGCCGAAATGCGCCTGGATCACCCCGCTGAGCCAGCTCTTGCCGCTGGATTCCGGGCCGCACAGCACCAGTACTTTCATGGATTGTGCCGCGCTCATGGCTGCACCAACGCCGGGTCACGGCGCCATTCCAGCCAGCCACGCACGGCAATCAGGGTGAGCACGGCGAAGAAGCCTGCGGTGAAGTACAGCTGCTGGTGCAGGTACTGGCCCACGTAGATGATGTCTACCACCACCCACAGCGGCCAGCACTGCAGGCGCTTCTGCGCCATCCACAGTTGTGCCACCAGGCTGAAGCCGGTCAGGGTAGCGTCCAGCCAGGGCAGGGCGGCGTCGGTCCAGGTGGCCATCGCCGCGCCCAGGGCGGCGCTCAGCAGCACCCCGCCGGCCAGGCCGGCGAGCAATGCCGGGCGCTGCAGGCGGGTGACCTGGCGGGCGTCTTCAGCATGGCCCGGGCGCTTCCATTGCCACCAGCCGTAGACCTGCAGGATGGCATAGGCCACTTGCAGCAGCATGCCCGAGTACAGCTTCACCTCGTAGAACAGCCAGCCATAGATCAGCACCATGACCAGGCCGATCGGCCAGCACCAGGCGTTCTGCTTGACCGTGAGCCAGACAGCGGTGACGCCGAGGACGGCGGCGATGAGTTCAAGGCCGGACATCGGCGATCCTTGGAGACTGCGGGGGAGGGGCGCGATTGTAGCGGGTCGGCCGGGGAAGGTGTAGGGCGTTGGGGCCTTTGGGGCTGCTTTGCAGCCCATCGCGACACAAGGCCGCTCCTACAGGGGGACGCGATCGTCTGTAGGAGCGGCCTTGTGTCGCGAAAGGGGCGCAAAGCGCCCCCGGCATTCTCAACCTTACACCCGGAACTGCCGCAACAACTGCTCCAGCTCTTCGCTCAGCTGCCCCAGCGCCATTCCGGCATCGCTGGACTGCCGCGCCGCATCGGCGGTCTGCTGGGACAACCCGGCAGTATCCAGCACGTTGCGGTTGATCTCTTCGACCACGTGTGACTGTTGCAAGGTGGCGCTGGCAATGGAGGCATTCAACGCAGTGAGGTTGTTCAGCGACTGGTTGATGGCATCCAGGCTGGCACCGGCCTCGCGGGCCTGCTCGACGGTCTGGCGCGAGGCCTCGCTGCTGGTGTCGATGGCCTTGACTGCAGCGTCCGACTGGCTTTGCAGGTGCTCGATCATGGTATGGATCTCGGCCGTCGACTGCGCCGTGCGCTGGGCCAGCAGGCGCACCTCGTCGGCGACCACGGCAAAGCCACGGCCTTGTTCGCCGGCCCGCGCCGCTTCGATGGCTGCGTTCAGCGCCAGCAAGTTGGTCTGTTCGGCGATGGAGCGGATCACATCCAGCACACCACCGATGCGCGTGCTGTGCCCGGCCAGGTCGCGGATCACCTGCACGGCCTGGTCGATGGTCAGCGACAGCCGGTCGATCTGCGCCAGGCTGCCGTGAATGGCCTCCTGGCCGTGTGCTACCTGCTGTTGCGCGGTGCGCATTTCGCCAGCGGCCTGTTCGGCGGTCTTGGCCACGTCCTGCACGGCGTAGGTCACTTCGTTGACCGCAGTGGCCACCTGGTCCATCTGCAGCGATTGCTGGGCGCTGTGCTGTTGCGCGGCACCGGCATTGTCGCCGACATGCCCGGCGGACCGGGCCAGGGCATGGGCCGCCCCTTGCAACTGGCCGACCACGCCTTGCAGCTTGCCGTTGAAGCGGTTGAAGTGTTCGCCCAGGTGGGTGATTTCGTCACGGCCGTGAGTGTCCAGGCGCCGGGTCAGGTCGCTTTCGCCGCTGGCGATGTTGCCCATGGCCTGCACCGCTTCCTGCAGCGGGCGGGCGATGCTGCGGGCAATCAGCATGACCACCAGCGCCATCAGCAGGGCAATGGCCACGCCTACCAGCGAGGCGTCACGCAACTGGCGAGCGAATTCGGCCTGCACATCGTCGACATACACGCCTGAGCCGATGATCCAGCCCCACGGCTTGAACAGCTGGATGTAGGACGTCTTGGCCACCGGCTCGCTGGCACCGGGCTTGGGCCAGCGGTAGTTGACCGGCCCGGCGTCCTGCTGCCGGGCCAGGGCGACCATCTCGTTGAACACGGCAAAGCCGTCGGGGTCACGGATGGCCGACAGGTCCTGGCCGTCGAGCTTGGGGTTGGCCGGATGCATGATCATCTTCGGCCCCAGGTCGTTGATCCAGAAGTAGTCGTTCTGGTCGTAGCGCAGCGCGCGTACCACTTGCAGCGCCTGTTGCTGGGCCGCTTCGCGGCTGAGTGTGCCGGCTGCTTCCAGGCCTTGGTAATAGGCCAGCACACCGGCTGCGGTCTGTACCACGTGGCGGGTCTTTTCCGCTTTGGCCTGGTACAGGTCACCGTGGATCTGGCGCAGCATCAGCAGGCCCAATACCACCAGCATGGCCACCGCCACCAAAAGGATCAGCCACAGACGGCGGCTGATAGACATCGATCTCAGGGTTTTCATACCACAGCTCCCGCATTGTTCTTTTTATTCAGGCGCATCCAAGCATGCTTTGCGCCACGCCCCCACTCGACTAATGGCTAAGTGCTATCCATCCAATAGTCTGCAGCAGTTTGTACAAGGCGATTGCAAACGCGCTCTGCTAGGATTTCGGCCGCGCAAGATGAAACCTTTAGGCGGCGTGAACTTTTCTACTGGCATTGCGCCCAACAGTCGCTGTAAAACAGCCGGGCCGCGTGCGGCAACTTCAAGCAAATCAAGAACAAGGGGCCTGCAACGAGCAGCGCTCCATCGGGGGAATGATGGATTTTTGGACTGCCTTCCAGGCAATCATCTTAGGCGTGGTCGAAGGGCTGACGGAGTTTCTGCCGATCTCCAGTACCGGCCACCAGATCATCGTCGCCGACCTGATCGGGTTTGGTGGCGAACGGGCCATGGCTTTCAACATCATCATTCAGCTGGCGGCGATCCTGGCGGTGGTGTGGGAGTTTCGCGGCAAGATCTTCGACGTGGTCTTCGGCCTGACCAGCCAGCCCGCGGCGCGGCGTTTCACCGGTAACCTGTTGCTGGCGTTCCTGCCGGCAGTGGTGCTGGGCGTGCTGTTCGCCGACCTGATTCACGAATACCTGTTCAATCCGATCACCGTGGCGGCTGCGCTGGTGGTGGGCGGGGTGATCATGCTCTGGGCCGAGCGCCGCGAGCACCGTGTGGAGGTGGATCACGTGGACGACATGCGCTGGAGCCACGCGCTGAAGATCGGCTTCATCCAGTGCCTGGCGATGATCCCGGGCACTTCGCGCTCCGGCTCGACCATTATCGGTGGCCTGCTGTTCGGCCTGTCGCGCAAGGCGGCGACCGAGTTCTCGTTCTTCCTGGCGATGCCGACCATGGTCGGTGCGGCGGTGTATTCGGGCTACAAGTACCGCGACCTGTTCCAGCCCGGCGACCTGCCGGTATTTGCCATCGGCTTCGTGACCTCGTTCATCTTTGCCATGATTGCCGTGCGTGGCTTGCTCAAGTTCATTGCCAACCACAGCTATGCGGTGTTCGCCTGGTACCGCATTGCCTTTGGCCTGCTGATCCTGGCGACCTGGCAGTTCGGCTGGGTCGACTGGGCGACGGCACATGGCTGAGGCAGCGCGGGGGCAAAGGGGGGAGGGCGTACGTAATGTGCGCCTGAAGCTGCTGCTGTTGGGCCTGCTGTGCCTGCTGCCGGGCCTGGGCGCGGCGCGCATGGCCTGGGTCGACCAGGCCTGGTGGCCGCTGGCGCTGTACCCGGCAATGAGCCTGATCAGCCTGTTGCTGTATTGGCAGGACAAACAGCAGGCGCGTACCCAGGCCTGGCGTACGCCCGAGAAGGTGCTGCATGCCAGTGAGCTGCTGGGCGGCTGGCCGGGGGCACTGCTGGCGCAGCAGCTGTATCGGCATAAGACGCGCAAGCTGTCGTACCAGCTGGTGTTCTGGGGGATTGTGCTGGTGCACCAGGTGTTCTGGGCGGACTGGCTGTTTCTTGGTGGGCGGTATCTGACCTTCAGTTGATGTTTGACTGTGCTGGCCCTTTCGCGGGTACAGCACAAGTCTTGAGGCCAGTGGAGAACCCTGTGGGAGCGGGTTTACCCGCGAAAGGGCCAGCACAGGGAATTCACAACACCAACCCCACCTGCAACCGCTTAGGCAACCGCCGCACCACCAGCTGGTGCGAGCGCTGCAACAGATCACACAGCTCCTCACGCCCCATGGGGTAGGGCAATGCCATGCTGATCCACCGCGCCCGCGCCAGGTACGGCGCAGGCCGCACCCCCGGGCGATCGCAATAGCCGAGAAACAGTTCGTCGGCCACCTTGAACGACAACCCCGCACCCGCCAGGTCGAGCACCGCGAACATCTTGTTGCCCGCCACCGAGAACACCCGGATGCCGCCCCATTTGTAGTCTTCCCGCGCACCCGGCAGGCTCAGGCAGAACGCTGCCACCTGGGCTTCGCTCATGTTCCGCTCAGACATACTTTTCTCCACAGGCCTCGAACGACGCCGCCAGGTGGTCGATCCATACCCGTACCGCAGGCAGCAAGCCGCGCCGGTGCGGGTACACCGCCTGCAGGTAGCCACCCGGCAGCGACCAGTCCGGCAGCAGGCGCACCAGTTCGCCGCGCGCCAGTTCTTCTTCACAGAACATGCTGGGCAGCGCGGTAAACCCGAGGCCTGCCCGTACAGCAGCATTACGTACTACGAAATCATCGATGGCGAGGCGCGGCTCCAGTGCGATTTCCTGCTGTTTGCCATGGGGGCCGAACAGGCGGAAGTGTACCAGCCGGTCAGCCTCGGCAGCGCCCAGCACCGGCAATGATGCCAGTTGGCCCGGTTCGCGGATGTGGTCGGCGAAACCGGGCGCTGCAACCAGCTGCATCTGCGCCTGGCGCAGGCGGCGGGTGACCAGGGCCGGGTCTTCATCGCCCAGGTCGCGTACGCGCAGGGCCACGTCGATACCTTCGGAAATCAGGTCGACCCGGCGGTTGAGCAGCACCATGTCCAGTTGCACCAGTGGGTACTGCGCGAGAAAGCGGCTGATCACATCCGGCAGAAAGGCGTGGGCCAATGCCACCGGGCAGGACACCCGCAAGCGCCCGCGCGGTTCGCTGCTCATGCTGGCCACGGCCTCGTCGGCGGCTTCGGCTTCCAGCAGCATGGCCTGGCAGTGGTGCAGGTAGCGCTCGCCCACCGCGGTGAGCTTCAGTTGCCTTGTAGTGCGTTGCAGCAGGCGCGTGCCCAGGCGTTCTTCAAGCTCGGCGATACGCCGCGACAGGCGCGACTTGGGGATGCCCAGCTGGCGGCCGGCTGCGGCGAAACCGCCGGCTTCGACCACGCGGGCGAAGTAGAAAAGGTCGTTGAGGTCTTGCATGGGAATGTCTCACTGTTCCATCTGTAGGACAAACTAACGCATTTTTGCTGCCTTATCAGCTATTGTTGATGTCGGTAGGATTCTCCCCATCGTGATCGCCCAACGTCGCGGTCTTCATTCACAGGAGAGTCCCATGAAACTGTTGCATATCGATTCGAGCATCCTGGGCGACAATTCCGCCTCCCGCCAACTGAGCCGCGAAGTGGTCGAAGCCTGGAAAGCCGCCGACCCGAGCGTGGAAGTGGTGTACCGCGACCTGGCCGCTGACGCCATCGCTCACTTCTCCGCGGCTACCCTGGTAGCGGCTGGCACCCCGGAAGACATGCGCGACGCAGCCCAGGCCTTCGAAGCCAAGCTGAGCGCGGAAACCCTGGAAGAGTTCCTGGCTGCCGATGCCGTGGTGATTGGTGCGCCGATGTACAACTTCACCGTGCCGACCCAGCTCAAGGCCTGGATCGACCGTGTTGCCGTCGCCGGCAAGACTTTCCGCTACACCGAAGCCGGCCCGGAAGGCCTGTGCGGCAACAAGAAGGTAGTGCTGGTGTCCACCGCCGGTGGCCTGCACGCTGGCCAGCCGACTGGTGCCGGGCATGAGGACTTCCTCAAGGTATTCCTGGGCTTCATCGGTGTCACCGACCTGGAAATCGTCCGCGCCCATGGCCTGGCCTATGGCCCTGAGCACCGCAGCCAGGCGATCGATGCTGCCCAGGCGCAGATTGCCAACGAGCTGTTTGCTGCTGCCTGATCGAAGGTACGCGATCAAATGTAGGAGCGGCCTTGTGTCGCGATGGGCCGCAAGGCCGCTCCTACAATGACCGCGTCGGCCTGGTGTCAGGCCACCGGAATAGCCGGGTCAGCCGCTGCCAGCGCTGCAGCACGTTCGGCCGCCGGCGGATAGATCCACACGGTATTGATCTGCGCCTTCAACACCTTGGCCTCGGCCTTGTCTTCCGGTGGCGACACCGTGCGTTCCCACCCTTCGGTATACACCGCCCCCCAGGCCCCAAGGTCCAGGCAGGTCACGTACTTGGGCTGGCTGTAGGTCTTCGGTGCCACGCCAATCAGCTCGGCCGCCGCATTGTTGCCCGCATGACGCCCCAGCGGAATCGCATGCTGGCAGGACATCACTGCGTAATTGCCAGCCTCGTCGCAGGCGGCGTAGGCCACATCACCTGCCGCGTACACGGCATCATTGCCTTTCACCTTCAGATTGCCGTCGACATGCAAGCGGCCCTGGCGGTCGCGCTCGCCACTGATCTGCTCGGTGAGCGGGTTGGCCTTGAAACCCACGGTCCAGATCACCGTGCTGGCGTCGATGCGCTGGCCGTTGTCCAGCAGCACGCCGACAGGGTCGACCGAGGCTACCGTGGCGCCACAGATCCACTCCACGCCCAGGGCCTCGGAGGCCTGCTCGATGGCAAGGCGGATGCCGTCACCCAGGGCCGCGCCAATCCTCGCCCCACGGTCGACCACCACCACGCGCAACGACGCGTCCTCGCCGAGGATTTCGCGCAGGCGGGCCGGCAGTTCGGTGGCGGTCTCGATGCCGGTAAAGCCACCGCCGGCCACCACCACGGTATTGCGCGCCGGTGTGTCGGGCAGGTTCGCCAGTGACTTCAGGTGGGTTTCCAGGCGCGCGGCGCTGTCGAGCTTGTCGACATCGAACACATGCTCGATGCCGACCATGTCGGGCCGGTTGAGCACGCTGCCGCAGGCCATGATCAGGCGGTCGTAGGGCAGGTTGCACTGGGTACCGCTGCGTGTGCGGTAGCTGACGCGGCGGGCCGCTTCATCGATGTGGAAGGCCGTGCCCTGCACGAAGCGGACGTTGACGGCATCGAACAGCTCTTGCAACGGCGCGGCCATGGCATGGACGTCGGGTTCGTAGAAGCGCGGGCGCACATGCAGCTCGGCCTGGGGGGCAAGCAAGGTGACCTCGACATCCTTGCGGTCATGGAGGTCAAGCTGGCGGACGGCGCTGAGCGCGCTCCACAGGCCGGCAAAGCCCGCGCCAATGATCAGGATCTGCTTCATGGTTGTGCTCCTCTGTAGTTCGGTTAACAAGGTAGACCCTGTTGCTGGATGTTGGGGAGCGAGCGTGCTTCAGAATGTTGGCGGCGTGATCACCCAGATCACCACGGCATCCACCTCGCCGGGGTTGCCATAGCGGTGCGGTTCCTGGCTCGAGAAGCTGAAACTGTCCCCTTCACCCAGTTGGAAATGCCGCTCGCCTACCCATAGCTCGAAGCTGCCGCTGAGGATGTAGCCGGCCTCCTCACCGTCGTGGCTGTAGCTCTGCTGGCTGTAGCTGCCCGGAGGGAAGCGCGAATGCAGGATTTCCAGCTGGCGGTTGGGCTGGGGCGTGAGCAGTTGATCGACGATGCCATCTTCGTAATGCACACTCAGGCGGCTGTTGCGCCGTACCACATAGCCCTGGTCCTCGGGCGCAGTGGTGGCTTCGCTGGCGAAGAACCACTGGATAGTCACCCCCAGGCTGCGGGCGATGTTGAACAGCGCCGGAATCGATGGATAGGAGAGGTTGCGCTCCAGCTGGCTGATGTAGCCAGCAGTCAGTTCACTGTGCGTGGCCAGCTCCGCCAGGGTCATGCCACGGCGTTTGCGCAGGCCGCGAATGCGGCTGCCGAGAAACTGCGGCGCGGCGCCCCCGGCTTCGCTGGCAGGGGGCTGGGGGAGTTGGCTCATGCACGTCGGTCCATCGTGAAAAGCCGCAGTATGTACAGCCTCAGAGCGCCCAGGCAACCGTCAGGCCATCGTGAATCGCTTCTTCGGCGGTACGCGGCGCCAGGCAGTCGCCAATGCGGCGCACCTCGACCAGGCCGGCCAGCTCCGTGGCCAGGCGGTCTTCCGGTTGATGGCCCAGGCACAGTACCAGGGTGTCGATGCCTTCGAAGATCATCGGTTCGCCGCTGGCGGTGTGCTGCAGGTACACCGTGTTGTCGTCGCTGCCATACAGGCGGGCATACGGTGTGACGGGAATACCCAGGCGATGCAGCTCGCCGGCCAGTTGGTCGCGCACGTACAGCGGTAGGCTTTCTCCGCAATGAGTGCCATTGACCGCCAGTTGCACCTGGTGGCCCTCGCGTACCAGGCGTTCGGCGATGCCGGGGCCGATCCAGTCGCAGCGCCAGTCGATCACCAGCACCGAGCGCCCCGGTTTTGCTTCATTGCGCAGTATTTGCCAGGCGTCCACCACCTGTAGCTCACCGGTGCGCTCGAAGGCCGGCCAGTAGGGGGTGGCACCGGTGGCCGCGATCACCAGGTCGGGGCGTTCTCGTTCGACCAGTGCGCGGTCGACCCGGGTGTTGCGCACTACTTCCACGCCTGCCAGGGCCATTTCCCGCTGCAGGTTGGTACTGGCGCCACCGAACTCGCTGCGCCGTGGCAGCAACTGGGCGAGCAGCACCTGGCCACCGAGCTGCGGGCCAGCCTCGTACAGCGTGACCTGATGCCCGCGCGCAGCGGCCACGGCGGCGGCTTTCATGCCGGCGGGCCCGCCACCGGCCACGAGGATGCGCTTGGGGTGGGTGGTGATGGACAGTTGCTCGTACTGCAATTCGCGGCCGGTTTCCGGCCGCTGGATGCAGGAAATGGGCAGGCCACGGTGGAAGTGCCCGATGCAAGCCTGGTTGCAGGCGATACAGGCACGTACGTCCTCGACCTGGCCATGCTCGGTCTTGTTCGGCATCTGCGGGTCGCAGATCAGCGCACGGGTCATGCCGCAGACATCGGCCTGGCCACGGGCCAGGATCAGTTCGGCTTCCTGGGGCTGGTTGATACGCCCGGTGACGAACAGCGGGATGCCCAGGTGCTGCTTGAAGGTGCCGGCCTCCCGGGCCAGGTAGGCCGGTTGAATGGCCATCGGCGGCACGATATGCACGGCGCCGCCCAAGGATGCCGACGTGCCGGCAACGATGTGCAGGTAGTCGAGCTGGCCCTGCAAGGCAACCGCTGCAGCCAGCGATTCGTCCTCGCTCAGCCCCTGGCTGTCGCGCTCGTCGGCACTGATGCGCAGGCCGATGATGAACTGCTCGTCGGTGGCCGCGCGTACGGCGCCCAGCACTTCGCGCAGGAACCGCAGGCGCTGCTCGAGCTCACCGTTGTATCCATCCGTGCGCTGGTTCACCCGCGGGTTGAGGAACTGCGCAGGCAGGTAGCCATGGCTGGCCACCACTTCAACGCCATCCAGCCCGGCCTGGTGCAGGCGGCGGGCAGCGCTGGCATAGCCCTGGACGATCTCGTCGATCATTGCCTGGTCCAGCGCGCGCGGCATCACCCGGAAGCGTTCATTGGGCACCGCGGACGCCGAGTAGGCCACCGCCAGCAAGCCGTCCGCCGACTCCATGATCTCCCGCCCGGGGTGGAACAGTTGCGACAGCACCACGGTGCCATGCTCATGGCAGGCCTCGGCAAGCTGGCGATAGCCGTCGATGCAGGCATCGTCGGTGGCCATCAGCACATGCGAGGTGTAGCGGGCGCTGTCATGCACCCCGGCCACCTGCAGCACGATCAGGCCGACGCCACCGGCGGCGCGGGCGCGCTGGTAGGCGATGAGCTTGTCGTTGACCAGGTTGTCGGTAGGCAGGCAGGTGTCGTGGCCGGTGGACATGATGCGGTTCTTCAAGCGTTTGCCGCGGATCTGCAAGGCTTCGAACAGGTGAGGGAAGGCGGTCTGCATACAGGCGGCTCCGGTGCGGTGTTGTTCTTGTTTTTTTATGAAAGTGTAGCGTCAGTAAAAAATCAACTTGTTTTTTTACTGGTCGACGACTAGGTTTTTCTCACCCTCATGGCGAGGGCGTGACCTCACAACAACAAGAAAACGGGCCCCTCGGGCACCGACAGGAGGCAACTACGATGCAGGTATTCCCACGTGTAAGCAGCCTTTGCGCAGCGTTGCTGGCCATGGGCCTGGGCAGTGCGCAAGCGGCACCGCAGATGGTCGTGGTCGGCTATGGTGGTGCCGGCCAGAAAGCCCAGGACGAGGCGATCTTCAAACCGTTCAGTGCCCAGGATGGCAGCAAGCTGATCCAGAGCGAGTACAACGGCGAAATGGCACGGATCCAGGTAATGGCCGACACCGGCAATGTCGACTGGGACGTGGTGCAGATCGAAGGGCCTGACCTGATGCGTGGCTGCGACGAGGGCATCTACGAGCAGCTGGACTGGCAGCGCATGGGCCATGCGGGTGAACTGATTGCCGACGCGGCACAAGCCTGTGGCTCGGCCGCGCTGGTATGGAGCGTGGCCATTGCCTATGACCGCAGCAAGCTGGCCCAGGCGCCTGCGTCGTGGGCCGACTTCTGGGACGTGAGCAAGTACCCGGGCAAGCGCGGCCTGCGCAAGCGTGCGGTGTACAATCTGGAGTTCGCCCTGATGGCTGACGGGGTCAAGGTCGAGGATGTCTACAAGGTACTGGCCACTCCGGCCGGGGTCGAGCGTGCCTTTGCCAAACTCAGCGAACTCAAGCCGCATATCCAGTGGTGGGACGCCGGGGCCCAGCCTGCCCAGTGGCTGGCGGCGGGTGACGTGGTGATGACCTCGACCTACAGCGGGCGCATCGCCGTGGCGGCCCAGCAGGGCAGCCCGCTGGCAGTGGTCTGGCCTGGCAGCCTGTATGGCATGGATTACTGGGCGATCATCAAAGGCTCGCGGCATGTCGACCAGGCCAAGCGGCTGATCGCCTTCGCCAACCAGCCGGATACCCAGGTGCGTTATGTGCAGCAGATCCCCTATGGGCCGACCAACACCCAGGCGGCAGCGAAGCTCGACCCGTCCCTGGCCAGTTGGGTGCCTACTTCGCCGCAGAACCTGCAGGGGGCGTTGGCGATGAATGTGGAATTCTGGGTCGACCATGGCGAAGAGCTGGAACAGCGCTTCAATGCGTGGGCCAGCAAATAGCGTTCTGCAAAGGAATAACAATGATGACCGCAACGGAACAAAGCCTGCGCCAGGAGCTGGCCGCCTGCTATCGGCTGATCGCCCACTTCCGCATGAGCGACCTGATCTTCACCCATATTTCCCTGCGCCTGCCGGGGCCGGAGCACCACTTCCTGATCAACCCGTACGGCTTGCTGTTCGATGAGATCACGGCCTCCAGCCTGGTGAAGATCGACCTGCAAGGCCGGCCAGTGGAAGCGACGCCGCACCCGGTCAACCCGGCCGGTTTCGTCATCCACAGCGCCATCCATGCTGCCCGCGAGGATGCCCGTTGTGTGCTGCACACCCACACCCGGGCAGGTTGTGCGGTGGCGGCGCTGGAATGCGGGCTGCTGCCGCTCAACCAGATGTCCATGGAGTTTTATGGCAAGGTCGCGTACCACGCTTATGAAGGGATTGCGCTGGACATGGATGAGCAGCGAAGGCTGGTAGCCGACTTGGGCGACAAGCCGGTGATGATCCTGCGTAACCATGGCCTGCTGACCACCGGGCGCAGCGTGGCCGAAGCGTTCCTGCGCATGTACTACCTGGAGAAGGCGTGCGAGATCCAGTTGGCGGCACAGAGCGCCGGGCAGGTGATTTTACCGCCCGCCGAAGTGTGTAGGCATACCGAGCGGCAGTTCAATGATCCGGGGCGGGGCTTGAAGCAGGGCGAGCTGGCGGATTCGGATGCGCTGCAGCTGGCGTGGGCGGCGTTGTTGCGGATGCTGGAGCGAGTCGCGCCGGACTATCGTCGTTGACATTGGCGCGCTCGCGGTGAAAGCCGTCTTGCCCTCGCATCGCGTTTGCGGCGAGAGGGCAAGACGTTTCTACGTTGATGGCGAGTGGGCTCAGTGTGCGTCAGGCACGATCATCGCTGCCGGTGCCTCGTGCGCCCGCCCCCGTGCCACCCAGTAGTACAGCACGCTCGGCACTACCAGGCCGATCAGCCACGAGATATCCACACCGCCCAGGTGCGCGACCAGCGGCCCTGTGTACAGTTTGGTGTCGATGAACGGCATCTGTATCAGCACGCCCAAGGTGTAGACGGTGATTCCGGGCCAGTTCCAGCGGCCGTATCGGCCTTGCGGGTCGGCGAGGGCGGGGATGTCGTAACGCTCCTTGGTGATGAAGTAGTAGTCGACCAGGTTGACCGCGCTCCATGGCACGAAGAACGTCAGCAGGAAGAGGATGAAGGACTTGAACGCGCTGAGAAACGAATGCTGGCCAAGCAAGGCCACCAGGGTGGCGGCGCCGACGATGCCCAGTACGAACAGCAGGCGCTGCGCACGGCTGATCGCCAGGTGGCCGCGGAAGCCGCTGATGATGGTTGCAATGCACATGAAGCTGCCATAAGAGTTCAGCGTCGAGATGGTCACCTTGCCAAAGGCGATGCAGAAATACAGCAGCGCTGCGGTGCTACCGGCGCCACCCAGGCCGACGATGTAGGCCACTTCGTGACCGGAGAACTGGGCACCGGCGATGGCGGCGGCGAACACCCCGAGGATCATTGATGCCTGGGCACCGATCACCGAGCCCAGGCCTGCGGCGAGGAAGGTCCTCACTGGCGATGTACTGCTTGGCAGATAGCGCGAGTAGTCGGCCACATAGGGGCCGAAGGCGATCTGCCAGGACGCAGCCAGTGATACGGCGAGCAGGAACGATGCCCAACTGAAGTGGCGATTGTCGAGTAACTGCCCGATGTCGGCCAGCATCATGATGCGACTGAACAGGTAGACGAAGGCAATGATGCCCAGCACGCTGGCGATTCGGCCGATCCAGTGGATCACCCGGTATCCGGCCAGGGTGGCGAGCACGATTATGCTGGCGAATATCAGGATGCCAGTGCTGTCGCTGACGTCGAGCAATTGGCCGATCGCCTGTCCGGAGAGCACCGTGCCGGTGGCGGTGAAGCCCAGGTACATCAGGCATACCAGCACCATCGGTATGGCCGCGCCGTAGACCCCGAACTGCACGCGGCTGGAAATCATCTGCGGCAGCCCCAGACGAGGACCTTGAGCGGCATGAAGGGCCATGACCGCGCCGCCGATCAATTGACCGAGCAGCAGGCCGATCAGCGACCAGAACACGTCGCCACCGAGCACCACGGCCAGGGCGCCGGTCACGATTGCCGTGATCTGCAGGTTGGCTCCGAGCCACAGGGTGAACTGACTGTACACGCGTCCATGGCGTTCAGTCTCGGGTATGTAGTCGATCGAGCGCCGCTCGAGTACGGGTTTGCTGGACATTCAGTGGCTCCGCTTCATTGTTTTTGTGTAAGCGAGTCAGTCATCGGCGGGACGCAAGGCGGATGACCTCGCATGATATGAGCATGTATATACAAGTCTGGTCAAGCCATCTCTTGCGAGAGAAACAGTCGTGCTGTTGCGCAATGATGGGTTGCAACTGTGCTGGTCCCTGTCAAAGGAATAGCCTTATGCTGTAACGAAATATGTCTAGAAAGCTTGAAGAAGGATGTCGCAATGCCGCTCAAGGACCTGCTCATCGCCCTGGTGGTGATTGTTGCCTGGGGAGTCAACTTCGTGGTCATCAAGGTTGGCCTCGACGGGTTGCCGCCGATGCTGCTGGGGGCATTGCGCTTCTTGCTGGTGGCGTTCCCGGCAATCCTGCTGGTCAAGCGGCCCAAGCTGCCTTGGCGCTGGCTGATCGCCTATGGTGCGACCATTTCGCTGGGCCAGTTCGCTTTTCTGTTCCAGGCCATGTACAGCGGCATGCCGCCAGGGCTGGCCTCGCTGATCCTGCAGTCGCAGGCGTTCTTCACCCTCGGCTTTGCCGCGCTGTTCCTTGGCGAGCGGTTGCGCCTGGCTAGCGTGCTGGGGCTGCTGGTGGCCGCCAGCGGCCTGGCGCTTATAGGCAGCGAAGACGACGGCCATGTACCGATGCTGGCGCTGGTGCTGACCCTGTGTGCCGGCGCCATGTGGGGCATGGGCAACATCATTACCCGGCGCTTTGGCTCGGTTGACCTGGTGGCGCTGGTGATCTGGGGCGGGTTGATTCCGCCACTGCCGTTCCTGGCATTGTCCTGGTGGCTGGAGGGGCCGGAGCGTATTGGCCATGCCCTTGCCAATATCAGCTGGAGTTCGGTGTTGGCCCTGTCTTACCTGGCGTTTGTCGCCACCATGCTCGGCTACAGCCTGTGGAGCAAGCTGCTGTCGCGTCACCCGGCCGGCAAGGTGGCGCCGTTCTCGCTGCTGGTGCCAGTGATTGGCCTGAGTTCGTCGGCGTTGTTGCTGGGCGAGCGTTTGACCGCGACCCAGGGCTGGGGCGCATTGCTGGTGATGGCAGGGTTGCTGGTGAACGTGTTCGGCGCCCGCATTGGCCAACGGCTGCGCGCGGTCAGCGCGTAGTTGATCCTTCAACCACTGTCCGACTGAAAATCGCAAGCCAGCGCAATCCCTATGGGAGCGGGCGTGCCCGCGAACACGGGCGAAGCCCATGCCAACCACCGCGGTGCCTGCTTCGCGGGCACGCCCGCTCCCACAATGACTGCAATGACTGCATATCTGCGAGTGGATTTGCGCTCTGTTAGAATCGGCCTCTTTTGCCAGGCCAATGGAGTGCACCCCATGATCATTTCCACCACCAGCCAGCTCGAAGGCCGCCCGATTGCCGAATACCTGGGCGTGGTCAGCTCCGAATCGGTGCAGGGCATCAACTTCGTGCGCGATTTCTTTGCACGTTTTCGCGACTTCTTCGGCGGCCGTTCGCAAACCCTGGAAAGCGCACTGCGCGAAGCCCGGGAACAGGCCACCGAAGAACTGAAGGCGCGGGCACGCCAGTTGCAAGCCGATGCGGTAGTGGGGGTGGATTTCGAGATCAGCATGCCGTCGGTACAGGGCGGCATGGTCGTGGTATTTGCTACCGGCACAGCGGTGCGCCTGAAGTAGAGCGTCTGCCGCTGGTCGGGTCCAGGGCTTAGGTCCGGGCGGTCCGCAAATGACCAGCTAGTCTCACCTTCACAGGTCGCGTTTGGTGGAGCAACTGTTCTGGTTGCCGGCGCGTCCGCCACTGGAGGGAGACAGGGCATGAGCGAATCCTTTTTCGAAGACCTGAACGACGCGTTCCCCATCAACAGCCAGGTGCGTTGCGGCCAGGCGGCATTCCGCCTGGGCTTCGCCCACATGACGCTGGATGATTCCGAACAGCTCCAGCCTGCACACCTGCAGCGCAGCAAAAAAGGCCGCTTCATGCCGCGGGTTCCGCTGAAGAAGTGATCCCGCTCCAGCACAACCCCGCCGAATGGCGGGGTTTTTATTGCCATTTCTTGATCCGCCTCATGGCATTGCCGGGTAGCGCTCGCAGGATGGCCGAGGCTGTGGTTTTCTTGCGCGGCATTCCAGCAACGGAGGATTGAATGCTCATGCGAGTCAGGGAAGAGACCTATTGGCAATGGGCCGACGCCCAGCTGCACAGCCGCTGCCACGACGAAGCACTCAGTGACGGCACCACGCTGGACGTGCAGGTGCGCTTGTCGCGCCTGGGGGCGACCCAGCTGTTCCTGGGGCTGTATGCCGGGGATGGGCGAGCATTGCTGGAGGAGTATTACCCCGCACGGCCAGGCGAGACCATGACCCGCGCCCTGGTATGGGGTGTCGACCGTGCCCGGGCGATGGCAACCGGCGCCTTGCCGCTGCCAGCGCCCCGCAGCCAGCGGCGCCAGGCATGAAAAAGCCCGGCCTATGCGGGCCGGGCTCAGGTAAGGGTGGGAACCCTCAGTTGAGCGGTTCGATCACCTTGACTGCCTGCTGCTCACGGGCAGCGGGCCATTCTTGTTGCAGGGTCTGCAGGACGCGGCCAACGAACTCGGTGTCGGCGGCGGCCTTCTTGCCGACGTAGCCTTGGCCACGGCGGTAGACCTTGAAGCGGGCACGCATGCTGGGCAGGTGCTCTTCGAATTCATCTTCGACGGTGTTCGGTGGCAGGCGGTCGAGGCGCACTTCACCGGTCTGGCTGACCCACAGCAGATGGTCGTCAAGGCTGTCCTTGCGTACGGCGAACAGCTGAGCCAATTGGTCGATAGTCGGATTGTTGTTCAAGTTCATCATAAAGCCCCCATTACCCATTCGTAGGTGATTTTTCACAGTTGGCGCTACCACGGTGTAGCGCACTACCAAGGCTGCTACAGCAGCATCGCAACAGGGGCTTTCTCACGCTGCCTTTTGGACAGTTTCCCTCTCCACGGACGGCCTGCGTTACCGCGCAGGCCGTCTGGAACACCCTTGCCACCGCTCCCGATCAGGGAGACGGCTTCATCATGCCCAAGGGCGATGAACGGCGTCAACCATTTTGTAGTGAATATTTTTGGTCACTACATTGTGTCGTTTTGTTCGACAATCGCTGCCCGCACTACAGCCCGGACAGAATGTCGAAGGCCGCGCGCACCCGGGCTTCGTTCGGGTAATTTCGGTTGGCCAGCAACACCACGGCCAGCTGTTCGGCGGGCACGAACGCGGCGTAGGCGCCGAAACCATTGGTCGAGCCGGTCTTGTTGTACCAGGCTGCCGGCAGCGGCGGCAGGGCTGGATGCAAGCGCGTGGTTGCCTGGGGTTCACGGATAAGCTGCGGGCCGTTGCCATCGACCAGTGTGCCCAGCGTGACCGGGTAGGGGTAACGCTCCCAGCCCAGGCCCTGGGTCATGGCGCCGACCTGGAAGTAGCCCCGCTGGGTGATGGCCGTGGCTTGCGCCAGCGCCGGCGGCAGCCCCTCCGGCTGCATGTGCAGGCGCACATAGCGCAGCAGGTCGCTGGCGCTGGTCTTGATGCCGTAGGCTTCGTCGGCGTAGGGGCCGGGGCCGACACGCACCGGTTTGTCGGCACTGTCGTAGCCCTGGGCATACAACCCCTGGGCGCTGGCCGGGACCTGCAGATAGGTGTTTTCCAGGCCCATCTGTTTCAGCAGGCCCTCGCTCATCAGCGTGGAAAACGGCTGATGCTGCGCGCGGGCGGCCAGGTCACCGAACAGGCCCAGGCTGGGGTTCGAGTAGCAGCGCTGGGTGCCAGGTTTGGCGCGGGGTTGCCAGTGACGGAAGAAATCGACCACCTGCTGCGGCGTCTGCACCGCATCCGGGAACTGCAATGGCAGGCAGTCGGCACTGTAGGCGCCCAGCTCCAGCACGCTTGCGTCGCCGATGGGTGCGCCGGCGAGGGCCGGGTGGTAGCGCTTGGCCGGGGCATCGAGGTCCAGCTTGCCTTCGGCACTGGCCAGTGCGGCCAAAGTGGCGGTGTAGGTCTTGCTCAGCGAGCCGATCTCGAACAGCGTGTCGCGGCTGACCGGCACATTGTCTGCCTTGCTGGCCACGCCATAGCTGAAGTAGTGCGCGTGGTTGCGAGCATAGATGGCCACGGCCATGCCGGTGATGCCTTGCTCCTGCATCAGCGGGCGGATGATCTGGTCGACCTTGGCCTGCAACTGGTCGTCGGCCTGGGCGGCACTGTAGCCCAGGGTGAGAGTGATGGCGGCTGCAAGTGCAGCCAGGCGGGAGAGGGGCATGAGCGGGTCCTGTGCTGGAGCGTGTCCGTTGAGCGACACCGGTGGGGGTTCCGGCGTTAGCGGCGAAAAACCGAAGACCTTATCGTCTGCCCTTGCACAATGACAAGACGGAAACTGTGATGAAGTATTTGCGCATGTTATTCGACAATTTCACCCTGGCCTTGCTCGGGGTGGTACTGATTGCCACCGTGCTGCCTTGCTCGGGCGACGGCGCGGTGTATTTTGGTTGGCTGACCAACCTGGCCATCGGCCTGCTGTTCTTCCTGCATGGCGCCAAGCTGTCGCGCGAGGCGATCATCGCCGGTGCCGGGCACTGGCGCCTGCACTTGCTGGTGTTCTCCTGCACCTTCGTGCTGTTCCCGTTGCTGGGCCTGGCGTTCAAGCCACTGTTCGTGCCGCTGGTGGGCAACGAGCTGTACCTGGGCGTGCTCTACCTGTGTGCCTTGCCGGCCACCGTGCAGTCGGCCATCGCCTTCACCTCGCTGGCGCGTGGCAACGTGCCGGCGGCCATTTGCAGCGCGGCGGCATCCAGCCTGCTGGGTATCTTCCTCACGCCGTTGCTGGTGATGATGTTGCTGGGGGCCAGCGGCGATACCGGTTCCGGCCTGGATGCGGTGCTGAAGATCACTCTGCAGCTGCTGGTGCCGTTCGTGGCCGGGCAGGTCGCCCGGCGCTGGATCGGTGCGTGGGTCAAGCGCAATGCGCGCTGGCTCAAGGTGGTGGACCAGGGCTCGATCCTGCTGGTGGTCTACACCGCGTTCAGCGAGGCGGTGGTCACCGGGCTGTGGCACACGGTATCGCCGCAGCACCTGGCCGGGTTGTTTGCCGTGTGCGGGATTTTGCTGGCAGTGGTGCTGTACGGTACCCGGCTGCTCGGCAAGCTGCTGGGCTTTGACCTGGAGGACCGCATTACCATCCTGTTCGCCGGTTCGAAGAAGAGCCTGGCTACCGGGGTGCCAATGGCGCAGGTGTTGTTCGTCGGCAGTGGCATTGGCGCGATGATCCTGCCGCTGATGCTGTTCCACCAGATCCAGCTGATGGTCTGTGCGGTGCTGGCGCAGCGTTATGCCAGCCGTGAGCAGGTGGCTGAAGAAGCTTCTGCGGCGTCCTGACACCTGGTTTGGCCACTGATGCGGTCGCCATGTAGGAGCGGCCTTGTGTCGCGAAAGGGCTGCGCAGCAGCCCCTCGATTTCAGCTTGAAGCAGATATTGCCGGGGCCGCTTTGCAGCCCTTTCGCGACACAAGGCCGCTCCTACACGGCGACCGCGCAATCACCAGGAATTATCTGGCCTGCCCTGAACCACGCTCGCGCAGCGCCTTGCTTACCTCGCCCTCGATCTTGTAGGCCGGCGCTTCCAGGTCGTCGTAGTTGCGTGTGTAGCGCCGGGCGAACTCTTCCACACCCAGCTGCTGATACTGCTGCACATGCTTGAGCTCGTGTGCCCACAACGCCACGTTGTCCTCGGCATCGGCGGGGCGGCGGAAGATGATCGTGTCGATCAGCGTCACGGCGTTAACGTCGGGGTTCTGCAGCAGCGCATTGGCTGCGCTCATCTGCTGTTCGTCACCCACCCGGAAGCGCGCCGCGTCCAGCACGGCAAAGTCGTACCAGGGTTCGAGTTGCGCACGGATATGCAACGGGATCGGCTCGACGCCGCTGGCGGTGGCTTCGTCGCGGGCCTGCTGCAGGGCGTAGGTCAGGCTGGACGAAGCCAGCACTTCCACGTCCTTGAAAATCTGCCCGGCCTGGCCGGGGTCGATGGGCGCACAGAAACACCCCATCAGGCACACCTGGTACTGCCCTGGCGGGCAGGCCTGTTCGGCCAGTGCAGGCAGGCTCAGCAGTAGCCCCAGCAGTAGACTAATCCGCTTCATGCAGGGCCTTCTCGACAAAGTTGCGGCTGGCGTCCAGTACCTGCGACTGCACGCTTTCAGTGGCCAGCATGCGCCCGACCAGCAAGGCACCGACGCACTGGCTGATCAGCACCCAGGCCAACTCGTCGTCCTCCAGGGTCGCGCTCCAGGCCTGGTGCAGCTCCACCAGCCAATGCTCGGCCACGGCGCGCACGGGTGTTTCGGCCCGGGCAATCTCCACCCCCAATGGCGGCAGCGGGCAGCCACCTTCGGCGTTGTGCAGGTGGGCCAGGCTCAGGTACTGCTGCAGGCATCGGCCCAGGCGTTCGCGGCTGGCGCCCTGGTTGGCCAGGCGCGCCAGAGGGCTGTTGCACAGTTCCTGGCGCACTACCTCGGTGAACAGGTCGTCCTTGGACGGGAAGTGGTTGTAGAAGGCGCCGCCGGTCAGGCCGATCGCCTTCATCAGCCCGGCCACGCCGGTGCTGGAAAAGCCCCCGCGTTTGGCCAGCGCGCCGCTGCTGGCCAGCAGCCGCTCGCGGGTTTGCTGCTTGTGTTCGTTGGTGTAGCGCATTCAGTTGCCTCTGCAGGCGGGCTTGACGGTGGCGGCGATCATAACATAGCGTTCGTTTACTAAACGATCATTCACCAATGGAGGCAGGCATGACAGAACAACAAAAAGTGGTGCTCGTGATTGGCGCGGGGGATGCTACCGGCGGCGAGATCGCCAAGCGCTTTGCCCGCGAGGGCTACATTGCCTGTGTTACCCGGCGCCAGGCTGACAAGTTGCAGCCGCTGCTGGACGAAATCCGCGCTGCCGGCGGCCAGGCCCACGGGTTTGGCTCCGATGCGCGCAAGGAGGAGGAGGTGGCGGCGCTGGTCGAAACCATCGAGCGTGATATCGGCCCGATCGAAGCGTTTGTGTTCAATATCGGTGCCAATGTGCCCTGTAGCGTTCTCGAGGAAACCCCGCGCAAATACTTCAAGATCTGGGAGATGGCCTGTTTTGCCGGTTTCCTCACCGCCCAGGCGGTGGCCCGGCGCATGGTCCAGCGCGAGCGCGGCACCATTCTGTTCACCGGTGCCACTGCCGGCACCCGTGGCGCGGCGGGCTTTGCGGCATTCGCCGGGGCCAAGCATGCCTTGCGCGCCCTGGCCCAGAGCATGGCGCGCGAGCTCGGGCCGCGGAACATCCATGTCGCCCACGTGGTGGTTGACGGGGCCATCGACACCGCCTTCATCCGT
Organism: Pseudomonas sp. B5(2017); assembly: GCF_002112825.1. Taxonomy (NCBI): domain Bacteria; kingdom Pseudomonadati; phylum Pseudomonadota; class Gammaproteobacteria; order Pseudomonadales; family Pseudomonadaceae; genus Pseudomonas; species Pseudomonas sp. B5(2017). The sequence goes on along the minus strand of NZ_NEIR01000003.1, from coordinate 97,629 downwards.
GACACGTTCCCCGAGCGCTACGCCCTCAAGGACCAGGATGGCATCCTCGAACCGGCCCACATCGCCGACAGCTACTGGTTCCTGCACGCCCAGCCCCGCGACGCCTGGACCTTCGAGCTGGACCTGCGCCCCTGGATGGAACGTTGGTAAGCCCCTTTCTCCGAGCAAGGACCGTAACCATGCACAAGACTGTCGATTTCTTTTTTGACCTGGGCAGCCCGGCCAGCTATCTGGCCTGGACCCAACTGCCTGGCCTGTGCGCCCGCCAGGGTGCCACGCTGCGCTACCGGCCGATGCTGCTGGGCGGGGTTTTCCAGGCCACCGGCAACGCCTCGCCGGTGATGATCCCGGTCAAGGGCCGTTACATGTTCACCGACCTGGCGCGCTTCGCCGCGCGCTATGGGGTACCGTTCGAGTTGCCGCCGGGGTTCCCGGTCAATACCTTGACCCTGATGCGCGGGGCAGTGGGCACCCAACTGCGTTCGCCGGAGCGGTTCGAGGCGTTGCTGGCGGTGCTGTTCAATGGGCTGTTTGCGCAGCGCCGCAACCTGGGCGATAACGCTGTCCTCGACGACACGCTGAGCCAGGGCGGCTTCGACCCGCGGGCATTTCGCGCGCTGGCGGGTGATGACGAGGTGAAGGCCGCGCTCAGGCACGCGACCGAAGAGGCAGTGGAGCGCGGGGTGTTCGGCGCGCCGACCTGTTTTGTCGGTGACGAGATGTTCTTCGGGCAGGACCGCCTGGACTTTGTCGAAGAGGCCCTGCGTCAGGGTGTCGACAGCCTTACCTGAAGGCGCCCCTCCCACAGGGTTGGCGTCTTCCCTGTGGGAGCGGCTTCAGCCGCGAACACCGGCGAAGCCGGTGCCATCCCGCACGCATAAAGCAATCAGAAGTTCGCCGGGGTATTGGCGCTGATGATCTCGGCCTCGTCCGGGCCGATGTTCTTGAAGCTGTGCGGCAGGGTAGTGGGGATGTAGTACCCGTCGCCCGAGTTGAGCACGCTCACCTGGCCATCGACCCACAACTCGACGGTGCCGCGGGTGACCAGGCCACACTCTTCACCCTCGGCATGCACGATCGGTTCGCCCGAATCGGCGCCCGGTGCATACAGTTCACGCAGCATGCGCATCTGCCGGCCTTCGACGCTGGCGCCGACCAGCAGCATGCGCAGGCCGTTGCGGCCCAGGTCTGGCTGCTCGCCGCCACGGAACACGTAGCGCTCTTCGCGCACCGGCTCGTCGAAACTGAAGAACTCCGCCAGGCTCATCGGAATGCCTTCGAGTAGTTTTTTCAGGGAGCTGACCGAAGGGCTGACACGATTCTGCTCGATCTGCGAGATCGTCGAATTGGTCAGCCCGCTGCGGCGGGCCAGTTCCCGTTGGGAGAGGTTGTTGCGTTCACGCACCAGTTTGAGTCGCGTCCCCGTGTCCATAGCCGCCTTGTAATCAGAGGTGTCAATAATAATGAGCGATGCGCATTAAAACACACTCTGCGCGCTTGCGCGCTGTGCTTGTCAGGCCCGCTGATCGCGGGGCATCGGCCATGACCCGACCAGCAGCAACAGCGCCGCCACCGCCAGGAATGGCAAGCGTGGATCGACGGCATAAACCAAGGTGCCGGCCAGCGGCCCGATCACTGCGCCCATGCCTTGGGCAGCACCGATGGAGCCGGCCGTGGCGCCTTGCTCGGAGGCGTGCATGGCATTGGCCGCCAGCGCCGAAAACGCCGGGAAAACAAAACCCATGCCCGCCGCCGCGACAAAGTAGCAAGCCCACAGCCAGGGCGCCGTGGTGGCCAGCGAGCCGCAGGCAAAGCCCAGGGCCGAAACCGTGGCGCCGACCCGGATCATCTTCAACGGCGGCCATTCCAGCTGGCGCAGCAGCACCTGCGCCAGGATCAGCGCCACACCCACCGTGGTCAGGGCGATGCCGGCGGTCTGGGCCGCCTCGGCAGGGTTCAGGTGCAGGCGGTCGAGGGCAAAGAAACCGACGATGATCTGCGATACCGTGACACTGAGCATGGCGCTGAACGCCACCAGCAAAGGCCGGCGCAGGCGCGGATCGTTCAGCCGCACCGGGCTGGGGGCATGGCTGTGCGGCAGCGCCTGCGGCTTGAGGGTGAACAGCAGGACCAGAAAGGCACTGGCCGGCAGCAGCGACATGATATGGAACGGCAGGCTCAGGCTATGCCGCGCCAGCAGCGCCGCCAGCGCCGGCCCCACCACCAGGCCGACGGCGTTGGCCGCCCCCAGCGAGGCCATGGCCCGGGCCCGGCGTTGCGGTTCGACATGGTCGGCGATCAGCGCATTGCAGCCCACCGGGATGGCAGCATAGAAGGCGCCGATACAGCCGCGCGCAACCATCAGGCCGATGAAGGCCAGGGTCGCCCCGGGCAGCCAGCGCAGCGCACCTTCGACGAACAGGCACAGCAGCCAGTAGGCCAGGGTGAAACCGGCGCTGCCCAGCAGCAGGATGCGCCGACGGCCCAGGCGGTCTGCGGCGCGCCCCCAGGGCCGGGCCAGCAGCACCCAGACCACGCCCGCCACGGTCACGGCGGCACCGGCTTGCCAGGTGGCCATGCCGAGCTGGCGGGCGATCGGGCCGATCAGGGCGACGAAGGCCATCATCGACATGGTACAGGCCATGTTGGCCAGCAGCAGGGGGCGCAAGTCCAGGGTACTGGCGGGTGCGAGTGTGGCAGGATCCTTTGCGACATTCATAGGGCAGTCCAGGGCGGTACGGCAAATAGAAAGCCGATCTTGTTGGGAATTATTATCGATTGTCGACCCCCTGGGCTGCCGAGCGTCATTCGCTGCGGCGCAGTGGGCCAGGCCACATGCTACGCAACACGCCATCGCGGCGCACCCACGCGTGCATCAAGGCCGCCCCCACGTGCACCAGCACCGTGGCGAACAGCAGGTAGCCGGCCCAGCCATGGGCCTGGCGCAGCACGGCGTACAACTGCAGGTCATGCGGGGCGATCGCCGGCAAGCCCAGCGGGCGGGGGTAGCCACCGGCCGACAGCATGGCCCAGCCCAGCAGCGGCATGGCCAGCATCAGGCCATAGAGCAGCAGGTGCGAGGCCCCGGCTGCCCAGCGTTGCAGTGTGGGCAGGTCGTGCGGCAGGGCTGGGTGGGGCAGGGTCAGGCGAACGGCGATGCGCAGCAGCACCAGCACCAGCAGGGCCAGGCCGGTTGCCTTGTGCAACCCGATCAGCACGGGGTGGCGCGGCGACAGGTCGGCGACCATGCTCACACCGATGAACAACATGGCCAGGATCAGCACGGCCATCAGCCAGTGCAACAGGCGGGCGAGGGGGTGGAAGGCGTCGGTTTTCATGGGTGGGCTCCGGTGCCGAGCGATTCGCGGCTGCGGCGATTGAAGGATTCCGAGTAGGCGGCCGAACGGGCAGCGAGGATCGGGTCGGCAGAGGCCTGGATGCCCCGGGGCAAGATCAGCGGGTCGAAGTTGAGGTCACGGCAGGCACCTTGCTCGGGGTCGTCGACCTGCTCCAGTACCAGCGTGCCGGCGTCCACGCTGCGCCGTTCGGCAGGCCAGGGGCTGGCAGGGTCGTCCACCGCATCGCCAGGCTCCGCCAGCACCAGGCGCAGGGTCCAGCGCAGCGGGCCTTGGGCCAGCCTTTGCTGCAGGTCGTGCTGCAGGAACTGTTTGTCATCGACCTGGGCAGGCAGGGCGGCAAACGCTGTTTGCGGCTCCAGTTGCCAACGCACGGGGTGGGCTGCGCCGCTTGCGTCGATCAGGCGGAAGGCGTTGATGCTGTGGTACTGCGTGCTGGCGAAGCTGTTGCTGGGCTTGTAGCCTGCCGCCCATTGGCGAAACGCCGCGCTTTCCGGGTGGGCGGCGAAGAACGCCTGCAGTCTGCCCGGGTCCGGCTTGCCGGTGGCCGGGTCTGGCGCCCCCGCCAGCACCTGTTCATAGAAGGCTTGTGGCGTGCTTACCGCCAGCACCGGCGGGTTGTTCATGCCGGTACGCCAGACCTGCCCGTCGTCGGTGCTCAGCTCGATGGCCAGGCTACGCACCGGTATGCCGGTATCCGGCGCGAACGGGTTGGCGCCACCGATGGCGAAGCGGCCGATCACTGGCACCCGCGGCTGGCTGAACGCCCGTGCCGTGGACAGGCTGGCGGCCTGCCCGCTGGGCTGGAAGTAGCCGCTGACGCACAGGCCCTTGGCGTGGTTCTTGCGGTAACCCGGGTAATGCCCGGCCTGGGCTTCGAAGGTGTCGATGATGCGCTGCGGGGTCAGGCGCGTTTCGCCAAGCCAGCCGGCAGCATAGGCAAAGGCGGCGCCCGCGCCCAGCATCACGGCGCCGATGGCGGCCAGGCGCGGGGCCTTGGCCGGGCCGTGCAGAGGTGAGTTCATGGTCATTGTCCGGTTCGGTGAAGGTGCCGGTACGACGGCGCAGGGAAAAACTTATTCCATCGCCGGGAATAGAATTTCCTCACAGGCGTCTGCCTCTTACACTGACAGCCCCAGAGGCCGGGACTTTGCCATGCATGATCTGGACGACCATCAGTGGCGCGAGCTGCTGGCCCGCCTGCGCCGCTTTGCCGTGTGGCTGACCCGCGAGCCGGGCAGCGCCGACGACCTGGTGCAGGCCACGGTCGAGCGGGCCTTGAGCCGGCGCGACCAGCAACGCGACGCCGATGCCCTGCGGGCCTGGCTGTTCACCATCCTTTATCGGCTGTTCCTCGACGGTAAGCGCCGCGAGCGCCTGCATGCGCGCTGGCTTTCCTGGTTCGGCCGCGCTGAGCGCGACGACGAGCCGGTTGGCGGCAACCTCGAGGCCATTGTCCTGGCCCAGGCCGACCTGCAGGCTTTCGCTCGGCTCACGGCAGAACAGCGTGCGCTGTTGCTGCTGGTCAGCATCGAGGGTTTGAGCTACAAGGAGGCCGCCCAGGCCCTGGGTATCCCTATCGGCACTGTTATGTCGCGCCTGTCGCGCGCCCGCAATGCCTTGCGCGAACTGACCGAGGGCAGCCCCCAGCCCCCGGCCTTGCGGAGACTGAAATGACGCGCCTGATCCCCAGCGAAGACGAACTGCACGCTTACGTCGACGAGCGCCTGGAGCCTGAGCGCCGGGCCGAAGTGCAGGCCTGGCTGGCGGCCAACCCGCAGGCCGCGGCCAAGGTCGAGGGTTGGCGTGCCGACGCCCGCCGCCTGCGTACGGCACTGGCCGGGTTTGGCGAAGTGCCCGGGGCGGCGCAGCTGGACCTGGGGCAGTTGCGCCGGCAATTGCGCCAACGCCGCCAGCGCCGCTGGGCCACGGCGGCGGTGTTGCTGCTGGCATTGGGCGTGGGTGGCCTGGGCGGTTGGCAGGTGCGCGACGCGACCTTGGCGCGTGCCGACCTGCCGATGGCCGATGCCGTCCAGGCACACCGTTTGTTTGCCGGTAGCCAGGCGCTGGATATCCAGGCCAGCGACCCGGGCCAGTTGCGTGACTGGCTGGGGCGCCACTTCAGCCGCGTGGGCCAGTTGCCGGACCTGGCGGGCTACGGCTTCAAGCCGGTGGGCGCGCGCCTGCTGAGCAATGAGCAGGGGCCGGCGGCGTTGCTGGTGTTCGAGGATGGCAAGGGCCAGCGCATCAGCCTGTTCCTGCGCTCACCAGGTGATCAGTATCGGCGCATGCCGGACGGGCAGCGGGTGGATGGCCAGCTGGAGGCGCGTTATTGGTCGCATGGGGCCTACAACTTTGCTCTGGTCAGCGCGGCGGACGATGTGCGCGGGGCGGGGGTGGGGGAGGCGTTGCGGTTGGGTCTGTGAATAAATTGCAGACTCTATGCAGCTTCGTCGAGGAACACGCTGGGGCCGCATTGCGGCCCATCGCACGACAGTAAGTGCCTACTGCTAACCCGTAGTGCTCAAGAGTGCTGCCCCAGACCATCAGAAGTCTCGGAGATTTCGATTTAATTCACCCAAGCCCCATTCAGTCAACGTGTTTTCCATCCCGGGTGGCGCACCATCCCCGTTCACAGCGGGACTGCCCTGTGCTGTTGTAGTCGGAATGGTATTAGAGTTGATGTGAAGTCGGGCCATATCATTGGCCAAGTTGCGCTTAACCCACGCTAATGTATCGGCCACTTTGTGCTGACGCCGAGTCACAGATAATCGTGGTACCGGTGAACGGCTTCTCGAACTGGAATGTCCCCGAGATTCGGAACGGCTACTAGGCCCGGAACTGTCGCTGTACCAAGAACTGCGACTGAACGAGGAACTGCCACTTGATTCGGATAGTGTATCTGGCGCTCTGTAGTTATTTTCAGACATTGACCCATCGATTTTCCGTCTTTGTTGACGGTTAAAACCTTCTTGAACCTCATCTTTGACTTTTAGGGGCGAACGACTTCTGGATGGAGAAGTTGCATTAGGCTCAACTCTCGCGCTGGTGGGATGGTGACGGCCTCTTGCGGCCGGGCGCCCGCGGCGAAGAACCGGTTTTGGCATATGCCCGGACGCGTCAGCCATGTTCACAGGGTCACCGGCGCAGTAATTGTAGGCGTTCAGCCCTCCATCGCCGAAGGGGCTCCAACTGTCACTCGAAAAAAAGCGCATCAGGATGGAGGAATAGACCCTATATCCGTTGCCAAGAAAGTAAAAGACTGGGCCAAGGTTTCGATAATGCCCATTGAATCCCAGTAGTAATCGTTGTTCTTCAGGGAATGGCGCATATCCATAAGGTGTATAAGTCACATCGGCGCGCAAACTGCCGAGCAGGCCGAGCACGGAGTTTTGTTGGTCGCCAAGTATCAGTGCCGTTTTGTCACCTCCCTCATCGCGAAGCCTCTGCGCCAAGGGGGCGCCGTTGTTACGGAACACACTGTGTATCGTGTCGGCACCTGACTCAAGGTAAAGATACCCGTTCTGGTAGAAAAGCTTTAGAGCTCGATTTGGTATGGACATGGCGTCTTCATTGTTAGCCATAGATGCGAGCAGATTGGCTGAAAGGCGCTGAGGTGAAAACTGGCAGATTTGATAGGTGCCCCCGCTCCCACAGGTACAGCACAGAGAGCTGTGCGATCTTTGTGGGAGATTGCCCAGCCTTTTTTGGGCTGCACTGTCGCGCAGAGCACAAAAAAATTCGCGCCTTTGACGCGTCCTCCGTAGGAGCAGCACAAGGCTGCTCCTACGGAACCTCACTGAACCAATGAGTCACGTATTGTTCTATGAGGCTTGCGGCGATGGGCTGAGCAGCAGCCCCCGGCGATCAGCTCAATTCCAGCCAGATCGGCGCATGGTCCGACGGCTTTTCCATCCCGCGCAGTTCATAGTCCACACCCGCCGCCTTGATCCGCGGCACCAGGTGCTGCGAGGCCATGATCAGGTCGATGCGCAGGCCGCGCTTGGGTTCGTCCTCGAAGCCGCGGCTGCGGTAGTCGAACCAGCTGAAGCGGTCGGAAACTTCCGGGTACAGGTGGCGGAAACTGTCCACCAGGCCCCAGCCTTTCAAACGTTCCATCCACTCGCGCTCTTCCGGCAGGAAGCTGCACTTGCCGGTCTTGAGCCAGCGCTTGGCGTTGTCCGGGCCGATGCCGATGTCGCAGTCCTGCGGCGAGATATTCATGTCGCCCATCACCAGCAGTGGCTGGTCGTTGCGGAACTGGCCTTCCAGCAGCGCCTGCAGGTCGCTGTAGAAGCGCTGCTTGGCCGGGAACTTGGTGGGGTGGTCGCGGCTTTCACCCTGGGGGAAGTAGCCGTTCATGATGGTGATCGGGTTGCCATCGGCATCGGCGAAGGTGCCCCAGATGAAGCGGCGCTGGGCGTCTTCTTCATCGCTGGCAAAGCCCTTGTGCAGGCTCAGCGGTGCCTGGCGCGACAGCAGGGCCACGCCATAGTGGCCTTTCTGGCCGTGGTAATGCACGTGGTAGCCCAGCGCCTGCACGTCGGCCAGCGGGAACTGATCGTCGCTGACCTTGGTTTCCTGCAGGCCGATCACGTCCGGCTGGTGCTTTTCGATCAGCGCCGCCAGCTGGTGCGGGCGGGCCCGCAGGCCGTTGATGTTGAAACAGACGATCTTCATGGAAAGATAATCCCGGTAAAAGGCGCGATGCTAGCCGACATCGCTTGCCATCACCAGCATGGCGGCTTCGGGAGCCTGCTGCTAACGTCCTTCCCAGGGCACTGTAAGCCCATTCCAGGAGGACTGCCCGCAATGCCCGAAACCACTGCCACTCCGGCCCGTGTCTGCCTGCTCGATGACGGCTACAGCCGCGAGGCGCGTTCGTTGCTGTACAACGCCTACCGTCACGAACCTACCTTCGCCTATATCTTCGAGGCCCAGCGCCCAGGCTATGAGCGGCGCCTGCGGGTGATGGTGCGCGAGTGGGTACGCCAGCACTTCTACCTGCAACTGCCCGCCATCGGCCTGCTGGTGGAGGACCGCCTGATCGCCCTGGCCCTGATCGTGCCGCCGCTGCGCCGGCTGGGCGTGGCCGACAGCTGGGCCTGGCGCCTGCGCATGATGATGGGCACCGGCCTGCGCTGTACGCGCCGTTACATGGACTACCAGGCCGCCCTGGCCACCTGCCTGCCCACCGACGAGGTGCATGTGCTGCCGCTGTTGGGCGTGCACCCGCAATTTCAGGGCAAGCACTACGGCGAGCAATTGTTACAAGCTGTGCATGACTGGTGCGCAGACGACCCTGGTACCCAGGGTGTGGTGCTGGACACCGGCAACGAGCACTACCTGGCCTTTTACCAGCGCCAGGGTTATGAGGAAATTGGCGAGGTGGCTGTAGGACCAATCCGTGAGAGGGTGTTCTTCCATCCCAATCCGGTCTCTTCCAATTCTGCTTTTGCCTGAGCAGACGGCGCGGCGGCTCCCTTGAGCGCCCGGCTCTGGTAGCATGCGCCGCATGACGTATTCAGGAAGATTGACCTGGGGCCTGGTTATCTGGGTCGCCAGTTTCGCAGCATGGGGCCAGAGCGAGTTGCTGGTGAAGGTCAAACCGGCCAACAAGGCGCTCAAGGCCAATGTCGAAGGCTATATCGGTTCCCTTGGCGACCGCGATGAAGAAGCGCTGCTGCGCTTCAGTCGCGGCGCCCAGGAGCAGGCGCGCAAAGCCGCGCAGGCACTTGGCTACTACCAGGCGCAGATCGACACAGAGGTCAAGCCCGCCAGCGAGGCTGACCGTTCCCCGCAACTGATCATCACCATCGACCCCGGCGAGCCGATTCGCCTGCGCAACGTGACCGTACGCATCGAAGGCCCCGCCAGCGAGATGAAGGCCTTTCGCGTGCCCGACAGCAAGGCCCTGCGCGCCGGCGAACAACTCAACCATGGCCATTACGAAGATGCCAAGCGGCTGATTCAGAACCAGGCGTCGCGCTATGGCTTCTTCAGTGGGCGCTTCAGCCGCCAGCGCCTGGCGGTCGACCCCCAGGCGGGTGTGGCCGATATCGAACTGGTCTACCAGAGCGGCCCGCGCTATCACCTGGGCGCCGTCACCTTTGGTGGCGACACACCGCTGGACGACGACCTGCTGCAGCGCATGGTCTCGTTCAAGCCGGGTACACCTTACGACTCGGAACTGATTGCCGAGCTGAACAATGACCTGCAATCGAGCGGCTACTTCGAAGGCGTGCGCGTGGATGCGGCGCCCACCGCCGCCGTGGGCGAAGAAATCCCCGTGGATGTCCGCCTGGAAACCCGCAAACCCCGCACCATGGGCCTGGGCCTGGGCTTCTCGACCGACGTCGGGCCGCGCGGCAAGGCCAACTGGACCCGCCACTGGGTCAACCCGCAGGGCCATAGCTACGGTTGGGAAACCGAACTGTCGGCGCCCCGGCAGAACGTCGGCCTTTGGTACGACATCCCGCTCGACCCGCCGCTGACCGACAAGTTGCGCTTTGCCGGCGGCTACCAGAACGAAGAAATTGCCGGCACCGACACCCTCAGCAAACTGCTGACGGTGGGCCCCGAGTGGCACAGCAAACTGCCAAGCGGCTGGCAGCGGGTGATTTCCCTCAAGTACCAGCGCGAGGAGTACCGCCTGGGTGATGACTCCGGGCTGAGCAACCTGCTGATGCCGGGGGTGAGCTACTCCTTCCTGCGCAGTGACAACCGAATCGACCCGCATAACGGCTACCGCCTGCAGTTCGATGTACAGGTGGCCAAGGAAGGGCTGGTCTCGGACACCAACCTGCTGCATGGCAACGTGCTGCTCAAGGGCCTGACCACGCTTGGCCATGACCACCGCTTGCTCGGCCGGGTGCAGTTCGGTGGCAGCGCGACCAATGGCTTCAAGAACAACATTCCGCCGTCGCTGCGCTTCTTCGCCGGTGGCGACCAGAGCGTGCGTGGCTATGACTACCAGACCCTGTCGCCGAAGAACAGCGACGGCGACCGCATTGGCGGGCGCTACCTGGTCGCCGGCAGTGTCGAGTACCAGTATTCGCTGACCGAAAAGTGGCGGCTGGCAACCTTCGTCGACCAGGGCAACTCGTTCAACGACCTGGAGCTGCCAAGCCTCAAGACCGGTGTCGGTTTTGGCGTGCGCTGGGTGTCGCCGGTCGGGCCGCTGCGCCTGGACCTGGCCAAGGCGCTGGATGATGAAGGGGGAATTCGCCTGCACTTTTCCATGGGGCCTGAGCTGTGAAACGCGTGATCAAGTACATTCTGGCGGGCCTGCTCGGGGTAGCCGCAAGCCTGGGCCTGGCACTCGGCCTGCTGCTGGGGACCGAGGCCGGCAGCCGCTGGGTGCTGGGCAAGGTGCCCGGGCTTGAGGTGGCTGACTTCCAGGGCCGCCTGGCCGGTAGCTGGCAAGCCAGCCGGCTGAGCTGGGCCGATGCCGGCAGCACGGTAGAGGTGCAGGCACCGCTGCTGGCTTGGTCGCCGGCATGCCTGCTGCGCTCTACCTTGTGCATTGACCAGTTGCAGGCGCAGCGCATCGACATGGCCTTTGCGCCCAGCGCCGAATCGGCCGACAGCGGCCCGCTGCAGTTGCCAGCCCTGCGCTTGCCGCTGGCCATCGAACTGGGTGAGGTCAAGGTTGGCCAGTTGCGCCTGGATGGCAGCGACCTGCTTGGCGACTTGCAACTGGCGGCGCACTGGACCAATACCGGGCTGCGCATCGACAGCCTGCACCTGCAGCGCGATGACCTGCAATTGAACCTGCAGGGCGACCTGCAGCCCGAAGCTGACTGGCCGGTGCAACTCCAGGCGCAGCTGCAACTGCCAGCGGTAGACGGCAAACCGTGGCAGCTGGCGCTGACCGCCACCGGCGAGTTGCAGAAAACCCTGAAACTCGCCGGCACCAGCAGTGGTTACCTTGACGCCACGCTGAACGGGCAATTGCAGGCGTTGGCCGAGCACCTGCCGGCGACCTTGCAGATCCGCTCCGAGGCATTCAAGCCGGCCGCCTCGTTGCCCGACACCGTGCAGTTCAACCAGCTCAAGCTTGACGCCCGGGGCGACCTGCTCAAGGGCTATCAACTGTCGGGGTCGGCCAGCCTGCCGGCCGAGCAGTCGCCGATCGCCTTGCTGTTGTCCGGGCTGGTCGACAGCAAAGGCGCCAGGCTCGATGCCCTGGACCTGAACGCCAGCGATACCCAGCGGGTCAAGTTGCAAGCCACGGCTGACTGGCAGCAAGGCCTGGTCGCCGACGCCCGACTGGACTGGCAGGACTTTCCGTGGCTGCGCCTGTATCCACTGGAGACGCCGCCCGAGGTCACCCTCAAGCGTTTCATGGCCCAGGTGCATTATCGCGATGGCAACTACCAGGGCACCTTCAATGGCGACCTGGATGGCCCGGCCGGCGCGTTCAGCCTGACCAGCCCGTTCGAAGGTGACCTGAGCCAGGTGAAGCTGCCGCAGTTGGCGCTGAGCGCCGGGCAAGGCAAGGCTGCCGGCAGTGTCGCCGTGCGCTTTGCCGACACCCTGGCATGGGATGTCGACCTGCAGTTGTCGGCGCTCGACCCGGCCTATTGGCTGGCCGAGCTGCCGGGTACCCTGGCGGGGCCGCTGCGCAGCAAAGGCGAGATGAAAGGCGACGCCCTGAGCCTCGATGCCCAGCTTGACCTGAAAGGCCGCCTGCGCGGCCAGCCGGCAATGCTCAAGGTCGAGGCCCAGGGGGCAGGGCAGAGCTGGACCTTGGGCGCCCTGGCAATCCAGCTGGGGGATAACCGCATCAATGGCAGTGGCAGCCTGCAACAGCGCCTGGCCGGGCGGGTCGACCTCGACCTGCCGCGCCTGGGCCAGTTGTGGCCAAGGTTGCAGGGCCAGGTCAAGGGCCGGCTGGACGTCGCCGGCACCTTGCAAGCCCCGCAAGGTACGCTGACCCTGCAGGGCCAGCGGCTGGCCCAGGCGGAAAACCGTTTGCAGCAGCTGGACCTGGATGCCCGCCTGGACAACGCCCAGCGCGGCGTGATCGAACTCAAGGCCAGCGGCATTCACCTGGGTGACACGGCATTGGGCACCTTGCAGGCCCATGGCAAAGGCGACATTCGCCAGCAAGCGTTGACCCTGGCGCTGGACGGCCCGCAGCTCAAGCTCGACCTCGGCCTGGATGGCCAGTTGAACAAGGGTGACTGGCGTGGGCGCCTGGCCAGTGGGCGGATCCAGGCCGGCGGCCAGGACTGGCAGTTGCAGGCACCGGCGCGCCTGCAGCGGCTGGCCAGCGGCCAGCTGGACTTTGCTGCGCACTGCTGGCGCTCCGGCCAGGCCAGCTTGTGTGGCGACGACCAGCGCCTGGCCCCCGAGCCACGCTTGCGCTACCACCTAAAGCAGTTCCCGCTGGACAGCCTGGCCCAGTGGCTGCCGAAGGACTTCGCCTGGCAGGGCCTGCTCAATGCCGACATCAATCTGGATATCCCGGCCAGCGGCCCCAAGGGCAACATCGTCGTCGACGCCAGTGGCGGTACCCTGCGCGTGCGCGACAAGGACCGCTGGGTCGACTTCCCGTACCAGGCCCTGCGCCTGGACAGCACGCTGGCGCCACGGCGCATCGATACCCGCCTGGCGTTCCGCGGCGAGCGCCTGGGCGAGCTGAACGTCAACACCCGCCTCGATCCACTTGGCAAGAACAAACCGCTGTCGGGTGATTTCCGCCTGGCCGGCCTCGACCTGTCGGTGGCGCGCCCGTTCGTGCCTATGGTCGAGCGCCTGGCCGGGCAGCTCAATGGCAGTGGCCGGCTGTCGGGCACCTTGCTGGCGCCGCAGGTCAACGGCAACCTGATGCTCAGCGGCGGCGAAGTCAGTGGCGCCGAACTGCCGGTCAGCCTCGAGGACCTGTCATTGCAGGCATTGATTGCCGGCGAGCAGGTACAGCTCAATGGCGGCTGGCGCAGTGGCGAGGCGGGGCGTGGCCAGTTGAATGGCAACCTCACCTGGGGCCAGGCCCTGGGCATGGACCTGCGTCTGCAGGGCCAGCAACTGCCCGTCACTGTCGAGCCCTATGCGACGTTGGAGGTGGCCCCGGACCTGACCTTGCGCCTGATCGACGACAAGCTGGCGGTGACCGGCAAGGTACAGGTGCCCAAGGGCACGATCACTGTACGCGAGCTGCCACCGTCCACCGTCAAGGTCTCGGATGACACGGTGATCGTTGGCCACCGGACCGAAGAGGGCAAGCCACCCATGGCGATGGCCATGGACATCGATGTCGAAGTGGGCCGCGACAAGCTTTCGTTCAGTGGCTTTGGCCTCAAGGCCAACCTGCTCGGCCATGTGCACATCGGCGACAACCTCGACACCCGTGGCGAGCTGAGCCTGGCCGACGGCCGCTACCGTGCCTACGGCCAGCGCCTGACCATTCGCCGTGCGCGGCTGCTGTTCGCAGGCCCGATCGACCAGCCGTACCTGGACATTGAAGCGATCCGCAAGGTCGACGACGTGATTGCCGGTATCCGCCTGAGCGGCAGTGCCGAGCAGCCCACCAGCAAAGTGTTCTCGGAGCCGGCCATGAGCCAGGAGCAGGCGCTGTCCTACCTGGTACTGGGGCGGCCTCTGGGCGCGTCAGGCGAAGACAACAACATGCTTGCCGAAGCGGCCTTGGGCCTGGGCCTGGCGGGTAGCGCCGGGATCACCGGCAGCCTGGCCTCGAGCCTGGGTATCGACGACTTCCAGCTGGACACCGAAGGTTCGGGCAATACCACCAGCGTGGTCGCCAGCGGCAACCTCACCGAGAAACTGAGCCTGCGCTATGGGGTGGGGGTGTTCGAGCCTGCGAACACCATTGCATTGCGCTACAAGCTGAGCAAGAAGGTGTACCTCGAGGCTGCCAGCGGGCTGGCCAGCTCACTGGACATCTTCTACAAGCGCGACTTCTGAGCCGTCGCGGGGGCGGCCGTCAACGGACGATGGCCGCCTCGATGAACTCATTGGTGTCGGGCGAGGGCGGCGGGCTGGGGGCGCGTACCGGGATGATCAGGCTGGTGTACTCCTCGATCAGCCGGTTGAGGGCTTCTGGTGGTTCGCTGGCCTGGAACTGCATGCGGATCTGCACTTCATCGGGGTCACGGTTGTCGCCCTGACGGCTTTGGCCACCGATGGTGACCTTGAAGCTGGCCGCCTTGTTTTCGCCTGCGGTCAACAGTGCCTGCTGTGCTTCGGTGCCTTTGACCCGTACCGAAAGGTCGACCTGCATGCGCTCGAGGGCCAGGCCCTTGGGCGACACCAGCGCGAACAGCGGTACGCGCATGATGTGCTGGCCGTCCATGGCCACTTCGACCATCTTGGCTTTCATGGGCGCGCCCAACGCTTCGGTGTCGCATTCGAAGAACTGGTCGAACAGGTTGATGTACTGCTGCGCGATCAGGCTGTTGGTAGCACTGGCGGCTTCCTGCAGGCCACGGGTGATTTCGCGCAGGTCGATGGAAGTCATGGGGGCGGGGGATTTATCCAATGCTTCGACTCCTCAGGCCAGGTGGTGCCCCCCCTGTTGCTGGTCAGGGGGGCTGTTCGGGGCGGGGAGGTGCGCCTCAAGAGGTGGCGGCGCCGAGGGCCGGAGCGCCGTCGGCCGCAGGGTTCTTCAAGGTATCGGCCTGGGAAATCAAGTCCTGGCTTTCCAGTGTGGCGGTTTTGACCACGGTCGGCTTTGTCGCGGCGTCGGTCAGGAAGTCGATCACCCGCATCATCGCTTCAGGCGGGTCCTGGCGTTTCAAGGTCGTGTTGAAGGCGTAGCGGGCGCGGGTGTCAGTCTTGCGGGTTTGCGTGGACTTGTGGCTGACGCTGCCTTTCACGTTGAGCCTGAACGGCCCCCAGCCCAGCGAACCGCTTGCCTCGGCATTCATGTCCTTGCTGGAAACGTCTTCCGACATCTGGTTGATGACCAGTTCGAACTCGACATTACCTTCTTCGATGGAAATGTTCGGGTGGGTGATGGCTGCCACCAGCGGCACTTTCATGGTCTTGCTGACCACGCCCTTGTACTCGCCTTGTTCGTCGACGATGGTTTCGTCGTAGTCGAACTGGATGGCCACGGCCTTGCCGTCCTGGACGCACACCTGCATCAGGAAGTCGGCGTAGGATTTGCTGGCGGTGACCTGGGCCTGGACCATGGCCTGCAGGGGGCCTGCGATCATGCGGTCCATCGGCAAGGCATTGATTACGGAACCGATGAGGCTGTTATCTATCGACATTGCTGGGTTCTCTTCTGGTTGGGTTCAAAACGTGGCCGTCAGTGGTGGTGACGATGCCGGGGCTTCAGCGAGCGCAAGGTTCCTGGCGACGGATGTTGCCGATCTGGCGCAGGCTCAGGCCGTACTTGTCAGCGAGCAGGCTGCGCGACAAGCCGCTGGCGCTTTCCTTCTGGATCTGCAGGTTGCGCAACTGGCGCATGAAATGGTCAGCCTTGGGGATTTCCAGGGCGACACCGGCAAAGCGCTTGATCAGTGCGTCGAGCGCTTCGGCCGGCAACACGTCGGCAAGCTTGGTGCGCTCGCGGTGCTTGGGGATGTACTTGGGCCTGCCGCCGTAGGCGCAGGTCAGCTGGTAGGCGTTGTCGATGCCGATGCAGTCGATCAGGGCCTGCAGCGAGTGGGGCAGTTGGCTGATATCGATGTGGCTCAAGTCTGGCAGTTGCATATGGCGCTCCTTCGGGACGGATGGGCTGTGCTAACCGATCACCAGCGGCGTTATGTCGAAGGTGTGGCTGGATTTTCTGTGACAGCCGAGGCATGTCGCTAGGCGCCATATGGGTTGGGGCTTGTAGCTTCCGCGAACAGGTTTTGCAGGCAGCGATATCCGGCGTTGTAGGACATGGCTTCAACATTTGGCTGTGGCGGGTGATTTCCCATCACGTCACTCCCTGTGCAGCGCGTTGGGTGTGGTAACCCTCAATCGCACGGATAGCTGCTCAGCAGGCTGGCGCTGCGCAGGTAGGCCTGGGGGGAGTCGCGCATGCCTTGTGGCAGCGTGCGCCAATCGACCAGCAGGCACAGCGCATGCAGCGGCTGCCCGTCACGGTGGCCGATGACCTGGTCGGCAAAGCTGCGGCGGTACAGTGCCTGGGTCTGCTGCTGTGCTTGTACCTGGTCGGCCTGGGCCAGGGTTTGCCGGGCCAGTTCGGGCAGTTGCGCCAGGGGGACACTGAAATGCACCGACGCACCTTTTGCCTGCAGGTAACCGGCCTGGCGCACGCGCTGCCACAGTTGTTGCCATTGGCTGGCGCCAGCTTGGCCAGCCAGTTCGCGGCCCAGTTCGAGCAGTTGCTCGGCCGAGGTCTGGCGGGTGTCCAGCGCATGAAGGGAAAAGGGCGTCAGCAATAGCGACGCGAACAGAAGGGGTTTGTACATGGTGCCTCCGGCATGGGTGCTTGGGAGCCCCATGCTTTCAGGCAGGCGCCGCCCCACCCAGCAGGAAATGCAGCGCCGGGGCCGGTGGCCGTTGTATCATTGCCGCGGCTCGTTGCGAGCCATTTGCCCCTGATGTTGCAAGGAACCTTCGATGACACACGTGCAGCGCCTCAAATATTCCCTTCTGATCATCCTGGTGGTACTGGGCCTGATGCTGGGCCTGTCCCACCTGCAGAAGCAGGGCACGATCAGTGAGCAGACCTTCCAGATGCTGGCCATCGCCATCGCCGTGGTGGTCGTGGTGATCAACGGCATCCTGCGGCGCAAGGTCAAGCCCTGATCCTGGCGGGCCGGCCAGTCATGGCCGGCCATGCGCTCAGCGCACAGGCGTTCGCTCCAGCACGGCGCGCGCCTGCGGGTCGAGGCTGTAGCATTTGTCGCTGCCCAGCTGGATGACGCCCTCGCTGCACAGCCGCTTGAGCACTTCGCGCACGCTGAGGAACGACAGCGGGATATCCAGCTGTTCCAGTTGCGCGTGCACGCCGCGCACGCCAATGCTGCGGCCATTGCGGTCGGCGGCGTGCAAGGCATCGATGACCTTGAGGCGGATCAGGCTGGTACGCAGGCCGAAACTGCGCAACAGCTCGCGGATCTGTTCGTTGCCGATGCGTTCGTCAGCAAAAACGTCCTGTTCCCTGGGCGCTTTGCCTGGGACGCGCCCAGCCTGGATCGAGGGTTGCGGGTTGTACATGTGAATGCTCCTTTTCGTGGACGAACCCGAAATTTGGGTGCCTCACTTACTAGGACGAATGAGAACGGAAAAACTGCAGCCCACGCGCAAAAAAAAGCCTGGTTCTGTTCAAGACGTTCCATTGCCTTGTAATACGTAAAATTTTCATCTGGCCATTCGTCTGATCGGGATGACCCCCGAACCCGAGGAGTGCCCGTGTTTCCACTTTCCCGTCCCATGACTTGCGCTGGCCTGGCTGCCGCCCTGGTAGCCTTCAGCGTCGGCGCAGCGCCGGTGCAGTCCGCCGCCGCCGATGCCAGTGCGCAGATTCGCCGAACCAGTTACGGGGTGCCGCACATCGTGGCCAAGGACGAGCGCGGCCTGGGCTATGGCATCGGCTACGCCTACGCCCAGGACAACCTGTGCCTGCTGGCCAATGAAGTGCTGACCGTGAGTGGCGAGCGCTCACGCTACTTCGGTGCCAAGGGCAAGACCCTGGAGCAGCGTGACAACCTGGCCAGCGATGTGTTCTTCGCCTGGCTCAACACGCCGGCGGCAGTCGAGGCGTTCTTGCAGGCGCAGCCAGCGCCAGTACAGGCGCTGCTGGCAGGTTATGCCAGCGGCTACAACCGGGCGCTGGCCGAGCGCCGCAGCCAGGGGTTGCCTGCCGAATGTGGCAACGGCGAGTGGCTGCGGCCGATCAGCAGCGAGGACCTGATCAAGCTGACCCGCCGGCTACTCGCCGAAGGCGGTGTCGGGCAGTTCGTCGAAGCGCTGGCGGGGGCGCAACCGCCAACGCTGGCCAGCCAGCAGGCGCCGGCAGGGTTTGCCGCGGCGCTGGCCAGGCAGCAGCGTTTTACCACGGAACGCGGTAGCAATGCGGTGGCCGTCGGGGCGAAACGTTCGGCCAATGGCCGCGGCCTGTTGCTGGCCAACCCGCACTTCCCGTGGATGGGGGGCATGCGCTTCTACCAGATGCAGCTGACCATTCCCGGCCAGCTCGATGTGATGGGGGCGGCATTGCCGGGCCTGCCGGTGGTCAACATCGGTTTCAACCAGCATCTGGCCTGGACGCACACCGTCGACACATCGAAGCACTTCACCCTGTACCGCCTGCAACTCGACCCCAAGGACCCGACCCGCTACCTGCTTGATGGCAAGTCGCTGCCGCTGGCCCGGCAAACCGTCAGTGTTGCGGTCAAGGCCGAGGATGGCAGCCTGAGCCAGGTACAGCGCCAGGTCTACAGCTCGCAGTTCGGCCCGGTGGTGCAATGGCCGGGTCGCCTGGACTGGGATGCGCATGCCGCCTACAGCCTGCGCGACGCCAACCTCGAGAACACTCGGGTGTTGCAGCAGTGGTACCAGATCAACCATGCCGACAGCCTGGCTACGTTGAAAGGCTCGGTGGAACAGCTGCAGGGTATACCCTGGGTCAACACGCTGGCGGTGGACCCGGCAGGCAAGGCCTTGTACCTGAACCAGTCAGTGGTGCCTTATGTGGATCAGCAACTGCTCAGTGCGTGCAGCAACCCGCAGGCACAAGGGCGCCTGGTGGTACTGGATGGCTCACGCAGCGCGTGCCAGTGGAAGGTCGATGCGCAGGCCGCGCAGCCGGGGATCTTCCCTGCGCGGCTGCTGCCGAGCCTGGAGCGCGAGGATTTCGTGCAGAACTCCAACGACCCGGCCTGGATGGCCAACCCGGCGCAACCGCTGACCGGTTACTCGCCGCTGGTCAGCCGCAGTGACCAGCCGCTGGGCATGCGTGGCCGCTTTGCCCTGCAACGCCTGCAGGGTACGACCCGCCTGGGCGTTGACGACCTGCAGCGCATGGTGACCGATGACGAGGTCTACCTGGCCAGCCTGCTACTGCCTGACCTGCTGCAGTGGTGCAAGGGCGCCGATGCGGATGTACGGGCGGTATGCAGCAGCCTGGTGGCCTGGAATGGCAAGGCTGACCTGGACAGCGGCATTGGCCTGGTGCATTTCCAGAACCTGTTCGATGCCCTGGCCGAGCACCCGGAAAGCTGGCGGGTGGCCTTCGACCCGGCCGACCCGCAGCACACCCCGCGCGGGCTGGCGGTAGAGCAGGCGGCCGTGCGCAAGCTGCTGCACCAGGCCGCGCTGGCGTCGCTCAAGCAGGTGCGTGACAGCGGCATGGCAGGGGAGGCGCGCTGGGGGCAGGTGCAACAGGCGAGCGATGGCACGCCGGTGCCGGGTGGCCCGCAGGCGTTGGGCGTGTACAACGCGATCTACAGCGTGCCGCACGGGCAGGGCAAGCGGCTGGTGGTCAGTGGTACCAGCTACCTGCAACTGGTCAGCTTTACCGACAAGGGGCCGCAGGCCCGTGGGCTGTTGGCGTTTTCCCAGTCGAGTGAAGCGGCTTCGGTGCATGCCGGTGACCAGACCAAGGCGTTTGCGGCCGGGCAACTGGCGGTGATTCCGTTTACCGAGGCGCAGATCAAGGCTGACCCGGAGTATCGGGAAGTGGTGATCAGTGAGCGGGACAAGGGGGCGGTGGTCAGCCGGCCTTGAGGTATAAGCCTGTGCCTGCCTCTTCGCGGGTAAACCCGCTCCCACAGGTACTGCACCAGGGCTGCAAGCGGCACGATACCTGTGGGAGCGGGTTTACCCGCGAAGAAGGCGACTCAGTCGGTCAGGAAAACTCGAACGGCGCCAGCTGAAACCCTTGCTCGTCAACCTGCAAGGCCCAGCCACGGCGGTCCCAGTCGCCCAGCACGATACGCCGTGCCGGTTGCCCGTCGACCACCAGCTTGTGTATCGCCGGTCGATGGGTATGCCCATGCACCAAGGTGCGTACACCATGCGCCGCCATCACCTTCGGCACTTCCTCCGGGGTGACATCGACGATCTCGGTGGACTTCATCCGCGTTTGCGAGCGGCTTTCGCTGCGTAGCTTGCGTGCCAGCTTGTAGCGGGCCGACAGCGGCAGGTGCCGCAACACCCACAGGCTCAGCGGGTTGCGCAGCAAGCGGCGCATTTTCATGTAGGCCAGGTCGCGGGTGCACAGGGTATCGCCATGCATCAGCAGCACCTGCTCACCACCCAGCTCGATCACGCTGGGGTCGTGCAGCAACGTGCAGCCCGCAGCGTCGCAGAAGGCCTGGCCAATCAGGAAATCACGGTTGCCATGCATCAGGTAGATGGCCGTGCCGCTGTCGCTCAGCCGCCGCATGGCCTGGCAGACCGACTGCTGGAAGGGCGTCATGGCGTCGTCGCCGATCCAGGCTTCGAAGAAGTCGCCAAGGATGTACAACGCCTTGGCGTGGCGGGCACGGCCATCGAGCAGATCAAGAAACGCCCGGGTAATGTCCGGGCGTTCTTCTTGCAGGTGCAGATCGGAGATCAGCAGGATCACTCAACGATCTCGGCTTTCTCGATGACCACGTCGTCCTTCGGCACGTCCTGGTGGCCAGCCTTGGAGCCGGTGGCGACCTTTTCGATGGCGTCGACGATTTCACGGCCTTCGATCACTTCGCCGAATACCGCGTAGCCCCAACCCTGCACGTTCTTGCTGCTGTGGTTGAGGAAGTCGTTGTCGGACGAGTTGATGAAGAACTGCGCCGAGGCGGAGTGCGGCTCCATGGTACGGGCCATGGCAATGCTGTACTTCTTGTTCTTCAGGCCGTTGTCGGCTTCGTTCTGGATGCTGGCGCGGGTCTTCTTCTGGCTCATGCCAGGCTCGAAGCCGCCGCCCTGGATCATGAAGCCCTTGATCACACGGTGGAACACGGTGCCATTGTAGTGGCCGTCCTTGACGTACTGAACGAAGTTTTCGGTAGTCAGCGGCGCTTTCTCGGCGTCCAGTTGCAGGACGATGTCGCCGTGGTTGGTGCTCAGTTTGACTTTGGACATGCTGAAACTCGCTCTTTCAAGGCAATCGGAATTAGGGTGCGCAGGGCGCGGGTTATCACCTGACGCAGGATCAGGCGATCGCGACACATGGCGCGCACTGGCCATTTTGCCAGGCTGCGGCAAAAAGCCGTGATAAATCACGCCAGTTTGTCCGGGCCCGGCTGTCAGCAGCTTGACTGCTTCGGCTATGATAGGCCCTTTGATTCAATCGGCCTACCCAGGCCGGACACGTGCATTCAAGGATCCTATGAGCAAGCCCACTGCCGACAACGCGCCCAACGCCGCTGCCAAAGGCGCCCCCGCTGTCCCTGCGAACTTCCTGCGGCCGATCATCCAGGCCGACCTGGACTCGGGCAAGCACAGCAGCATCGTCACCCGTTTCCCGCCGGAGCCCAATGGCTACCTGCACATCGGTCACGCCAAGTCGATCTGCGTCAACTTCGGCCTGGCCAAGGAATTCGGGGGCGTCTGCCACCTGCGTTTCGACGATACCAACCCGGCCAAGGAAGACCAGGAGTACATCGACGCCATCCAGAGCGATGTCAAGTGGCTGGGCTTCGACTGGGCCGGCGACGTGCGCTACGCCTCCGACTACTTCGACCAGTTGCACGACTGGGCGGTCGAGCTGATCAAGCGCGGCAAGGCCTACGTCTGCGACCTTACCCCCGAGCAGGCCAAGGAATACCGTGGCAACCTCAAGGAGCCGGGCAAGAACAGCCCGTTCCGCGAGCGCAGCGTTGACGAGAACCTCGACCTGTTCGCCCGCATGAAAGCCGGCGAGTTCAAGGATGGCGAGCGCGTGCTGCGGGCCAAGATCGACATGGCCTCGCCGAACATGAACCTGCGCGACCCGATCCTGTACCGTATCCGCCATGCCCACCACCACCAGACCGGTGACAAGTGGTGCATCTACCCGAACTACGACTTCACCCACGGCCAGTCGGACGCCATCGAGGGCATCACCCACTCGATCTGCACCCTGGAGTTCGAAGGGCATCGTCCGCTGTACGACTGGTTCCTCGACAACCTGCCGGTGCCGGCACACCCGCGCCAGTACGAGTTCAGCCGCCTGAACCTGAACTACACCATCACTTCCAAGCGCAAGCTCAAGCAGCTGGTGGACGAAAAGCACGTCGAAGCCTGGGACGACCCACGCATGTCGACGCTGTCCGGCTTCCGTCGCCGTGGCTATACCCCGGCCTCGATCCGCAACTTCTGCGAAATGATCGGCACCAACCGTTCCGACGGCGTGGTCGACATGTCGATGCTCGAGTTCAGCATCCGTGACGACCTGGACCGCACCGCACCGCGCGCCATGTGCGTGCTGCGCCCGCTGAAGGTGGTCATCACCAACTACCCGGAAGGCCAGGTCGAGCAGCTCGAACTGCCGCGCCACCCGAAGGAAGACATGGGCGTGCGCGTGCTGCCGTTCTCCCGTGAACTGTACATCGACCGTGACGACTTCATGGAAGAGCCGCCGAAGGGCTACAAGCGCCTGGAACCGGCCGGTGAAGTGCGCCTGCGCGGCAGCTACGTGATCCGCGCCGACGAGGCGGTCAAGGATGCCGACGGCAACATCGTCGAGCTGCGCTGCTCGTACGACCCGGACACCCTGGGCAAGAACCCGGAAGGCCGCAAGGTCAAGGGCGTGATCCACTGGGTGCCGGCCGAGGGCAGCGTCGAGTGCGAAGTGCGCCTGTACGACCGCCTGTTCCGCTCGCCGAACCCGGAAAAGACCGAGGAGGGCGGCAGCTTCCTGGACAACATCAACCCAGGCTCGCTGCAAGTGCTCAGCGGCTGCCGTGCCGAGCCGTCGCTGGCCCAGGCGCAGCCCGAGGACCGCTTCCAGTTCGAACGCGAAGGCTACTTCTGCGCCGACCTGAAAGACAGCCAGCCGGGCCGCCCGGTGTTCAACCGCACTGTCACCCTGCGTGACTCCTGGGGCAGCTGAGGAACCGCCGTGCTTACCATCTACAACACGCTGAGCAAAGCGAAGGAAACCTTCAAGCCGCTGGATGGCAACAAGGTGCGCATGTACGTGTGCGGCATGACCGTATACGACTACTGCCACCTGGGCCATGGCCGCAGCATGGTGGCCTTCGACCTGGTCACCCGCTGGCTGCGCAAGAGCGGCTACGAGCTGACCTATGTACGCAACATCACCGACATCGATGACAAGATCATCAACCGGGCCAACGAGAACGGCGAAAGCTTCGACGCCCTGACCGCCCGCATGATCGACGCGATGCACGAAGACGAGCGCCGCCTGAACATCCTGCCGCCGGACCAGGAGCCGCGTGCCACCGACCATATCGCCGGCATGCACGCGATGATCCAGACTTTGATCGACAAGGGTTATGCCTACGCACCGGGCAATGGCGACGTGTACTACCGCGTCGGCAAGTTCGTCGGTTACGGCAAGCTGTCGCGCAAGAAGATCGAAGACCTGCGCATCGGTGCCCGTATCGAGGTCGACGAAGCCAAGCAGGACCCGCTGGACTTCGTGCTGTGGAAGGGCGTCAAGCCGGGCGAGCCGAGCTGGGAATCGCCATGGGGCCCGGGGCGTCCGGGCTGGCACATCGAGTGCTCGGTGATGTCCACCTGCTGCCTGGGTGAAAGCTTCGACATCCACGGTGGCGGCAGCGACCTGGAGTTCCCGCACCACGAGAACGAGATTGCCCAGAGCGAGGCGGCCACCGGCAAGCAGTACGCCAACGCCTGGATGCACTGCGGCATGATCCGGATCAATGGCGAGAAGATGTCCAAGTCGTTGAACAACTTCTTCACCATCCGCGACGTGCTCGAGAAGTACCACCCTGAAGTGGTGCGCTACCTGCTGGTGGCCAGCCACTACCGCAGCGCGATCAACTACTCGGAAGACAGCCTGCGCGATGCCAAGGGCGCACTGGAGCGCTTCTACCACGCCTTGCGCGGCTTGCCACGGGTGGCGGCCAAGGGTGGCGAAGAGTTTGTCGAGCGCTTCAGCGTGGCCATGAACGACGACTTCGGCACCCCCGAAGCCTGCGCCGTGCTGTTCGACCTGGTGCGTGAGATCAACCGCCTGCGCGACAGCGACCTGGAGGCCGCTGCCGGCCTGGCCGGTCGCCTGCGCGAGCTGGGTGATGTGCTGGGTGTGCTGCAGCTGGAAGCCGATGACTTCCTGCGTGCCGGTGCCGAAGGCAAGGTGGATGCCGCTGAGGTCGAGGGCTTGATCCAGGCGCGCCTGCAGGCCCGTGCGGACAAGAACTGGGCCGAGTCCGACCGCATTCGCGACCAGCTGACCGCCATGGGTGTGGTGCTGGAAGACAGCAAGGGTGGGACTACCTGGCGTCTGGCCGACTGATCGGTTTGAAGGGGGCTGCTCTGCAGCCCATCGCGACACAAGGCCGCTCCTACAGGAATAGCGTTGCATTCAATGCTTGCGTAATCCCTGTAGGAGCGGCCTTGTGTCGCGATGGGCCGCAAAGCGGCCCCGTTTCTATTTGGCCAGCCCGGCGAGCGGGCAGTGCAACACCAACCTGGCCCCACCCAGCTCGCTTTCCCCCACCTCCAGCCCGAACCCATGCAGGTCGACGATCGCCGCAACGATCGACAACCCCAGCCCGAACCCCGCATGGCGGTGGCCTTCATCGCTACGGTAGAAGCGCTTCAGCACTGCCGCCCGTTCCTCTTCCGGAATACCCGGCCCGCTGTCCTCGATGGCCAGGCGCAGGCCCTTGTCGTCCTGCGTCGCAGTAATCCGCACCAGCCCACCCTCGGGCGTGAACTTGATGCCGTTGCCCACCAGATTGGCCAGTGCCTCGAACAGCAGTTCGCGGTCACCGTGCAACGCTGGCAGTTCGGCTGGCTGCTGCAGTTCCAGGCGGATGCCGACGTCTTCGGCCAGCGGCAGGTAGAAGTCGTGCAACTCCACCAGCAGTTCGTGCGGGTCAAGCTGGACGAAACCGGCCCGCCGCTGGCGGTCTTCCAGTTCGCTGATACGCAACAAACCGCGAAAACGCGCCATCAGGGTATCGGTTTCGCCGATGGCCTGGTCCAGTGCCTCGGCCTGGGTGGAGTCGACGTCACTTTGCTGGCGAATGCGGTACAGCTGGGCGCGCAGGCGGGTGAGCGGGGTGCGCAGGTCGTGGGCGATGTTGTCGCACACGCCCTTGACCTCGTGCATCAGCCGCTCGATGCGGTCGAGCATGGCGTTGACGATGGCCGCCAGCATGTCCAGCTCGTCACGCCGGGCCGACAGCGGCAGGCGGTGGGTAAGGTCACCGGCGACGATCAGTTCGGCCTGGGCCTGGATTGCGCGAATGCGCTTGAGCGGGCGGCGCCTGAGCAGATACCAGCCGGCAAAGCCCGGGATCAGGGTCAGCGAGATCCCCCAGAGCAGGGCATGCAGGATGATCCGGGTGACCACGAACAGCGAGCCGTTGTCGCGCACCAGCACCAGCCAGCGGCCATCCTGCACCTTGATCGCCACCGCGTCGCAGCTGTCACGCGGCATGTGCGGGTCGTCGGCGTCCAGGCAGCGCTTGAGTTCGTGAACCTTGCCGTCCAGCCCCAGCTCTGGCGGGATGGCGCGAATGCGCCCGCCGATCGGGTTGAGCTGGTTGTCGAACAGGCCGTAGGCGTCGAAGCTGCGCTCTTCGAAGGCCTGGCTGGCGACCAGGGCGTCGTCCAGCTGTTTGCCGCTCATGTGCGCGAACAGGTGCTGGCGCTGCAGCATCGAATGGCGGGTGAGTTTGTTCAGGTAGCTGGACACCTCGAAGTACAGCACCCCCATGAGGATGCTGCTCCAGGCCACGAACAGAAAGCTGTACAGCGCCAGCAGGCGGCTGGTCGAGGAGCTCCAGCCCTTAGACGGGTTCAGCAATGGCATAGCCGGAGCCCCGTACCGTACGGATCAGCGGCGACTGGCCGGGGGAGTCGATTTTCTTGCGCAGGCGGCCGATGTGCACATCGATCAGGTTGGTGCCCGGGTCGAAGTGGTAGCCCCAGACTTCCTCGAAAATCATCATCCGCGTGATCACCTGGCCGCTATGGCGCATCAGGTACTCCAGCAGCTTGTACTCGGTAGGCAGCAGGTTGAGGGTCTGTTCGCCACGGCGGGCTTCGTGGCTGATCAGGTCCAGTTGCAGGTCGGCGACCTGCAGGCGGGTCTGGGTCATGGGCACGCTGTTGCGGCGCAGCAGCACTTCGACCCGCGCGGCCATCTCGTCGGAGGCGAACGGTTTGGTCAGGTAGTCGTCACCCCCGGCACGCAGGCCACGTACCCGCTCGTCGACGTCGGAGAGGGCGCTGATCATCAGAATCGGCGTGGCGATCTTGAGGCTGCGCAGGGTGGTGACGATGGTCAGGCCATCGACCTCGGGCAGCATGCGGTCCAGGGTAATCAGGTCGTAGCCGCCGGCAATGGCCTTGGCCAGGCCTTCACGGCCATTGTCGGCCCAATCCACCTCAAGGCCGTGGCTGGTAAGTTCGGCGACGATTTCCTGGCCGGTGACGGCGTCGTCTTCGATGGTCAGTACGCGAGGCATGCTGGTTCCCGGGCATCTAATGGAGACTTGATTGTGCCAAAGAATAGCCAAACGGCGATTTAAGAAAAATTCATCTGGCCACCTGACCGGCTGACCGCCCCCTTGTAGGAGCGGCCTTGTGTCGCGAAAGGGCTGCGCAGCAGCCCCAGCATTTCAGCACAAATGCACAGATTGCCGGGGCTGCTGCGCAGCCCTTTCGCGACACAAGGCCGCTCCTACAAAGGACCGCGCAGGCCAGGGCAAAGCGCTCAGCGTGCGCCGATACCCTCGGCATGCATGATCTGCGCAATGATCGGCACCGGAGTCATCAGGTGCGAACGCATCATGGCGCTGGCGCGCTTGGCGTCCCGGGCCAGAATCACCTCGACCAATGCCGCATGCTCCTGGCGCTTGAGCTCCAGGGCCTGTTCGGAAAACACCGTCTGGGTCAGCCACAGGTGCCGGTAGCGCTCGGCCTGATCGAACAGATAGGTGCGCGCCTGCAGCAGGTGCTTGGAGCCGCAGCCTGAGGCAATGGCCGTGTGGAACGCCTTGTGCCGTTCGTCCCATACATCCAGGCGTTGCTCGCGGGTTTTCACTTCCACCACCTTGGCCAGGGTATGCGAGTGGGCCAGTACCGACGCCTCCCAGGCGTCGTCGCCACGTTCGATGGCCAGGGTGATGATCATCGCCTCCAGGTTGGCGCGGGCATCGTAGATGTCGTTCATCTCGTCCAGCGACATGGGCGCCACACGGTAGCCCTTCTGGCTGATCGCGTTGACCAGGTGCTCGGCCACCAGCTGCGACAGTGCTTCGCGCAGCGGGCCCACGCCCAGGTCGTAGCGTTCCTTCAGGGTGCTCATCAGCAGCTTTTCTCCGGGCTTGAACACGCCGCGGATGATGTCCTTCTTGAGCCTCTCATACCCGCTGAATGCTGAGTTTTGTCGGGGGGCGAGCGCTTCCAAGGTCCTGTTCCTCAAACGGTTTTGTCGATCATACCGAAAGCGTTCGCTGGCGAAAAACAATGGACAAACACACGTTTTGTCAGTGAACAATTAAAATGTAGACATTTTGCGTTTATGGCGATAATTTTAGCTCGCCCGCACTGATCCAGGTCATGACCGGACGGCGCCACTCACTTTCTCTGCCAGGACACTGCCATGAACGCTTTTACGCAGATCGACGAACTTGTGATGCCACTGCCGCTCGAACCGCGTGGTTTCACCATCGCCCCCTCGAAGCAGTCGCCGCGCCTGCTTGAGCTCACCTTTGCCCGCGAAACGGTCGAAGCGTTCGTCCAGGCTGTTGCCCAGTGGCCGGTGCAGGCGCTGGAGTACAAGTCGTTCCTGCGCTTCCGGGTTGGCGAGATCCTCGACGAGCTGTGCCAGGGCACCCTGCGGCCGGTACTGCTCAATACCATCCTCAACCGCGCCAGCGGCGGCATGCTGATCACCCCGGTCGGCCTGGATGACGTGAGCCAGGCCGAGGACATGGTCAAGTTCACCACCGCCTGCGCACACCTGATCGGCCGCTCCAACTACGACGCCATGAGCGGCCAGTTCTATGCCCGCTTCGTGGTGGTCAACACCGACAACTCCGACAGCTACCTGCGCCAGCCGCACCGGGTCATGGAGCTGCACAACGACGGCACCTTCGTCAACCAGATCACCGACTACGTGCTGATGCTGAAGATCGACGAAAAGAACATGGAAGGCGGCAACTCGCTGCTGCTGCACCTGGACGACTGGGAGCAGTGCGACGAATTCTTCCGCCACCCGCTGGCCCGTCGCGAGATGCGCTGGACCGCACCGCCAAGCAAGAAGGTGTCCGAGGATGTGTTCCACTCGGTATTCGACACCGATGCCGAAGGCCGCCCGACCATGCGCTACATCGACCAGTTCGTGCAGCCGGAAAACTACGAGGAGGGCATCTGGCTGAACGCCTTGTCCGAATCGCTGGAAGGCAGCGAGAAGAAGCTTTCGGTACCGGTTGGCGTGGGTAGTTTCCTGCTGATCAACAACCTGTTCTGGCTGCATGGTCGCGACCGCTTCACGCCGCACGAAGGCCTGCGCCGCGAGCTGATGCGCCAGCGCGGCTACGTGGCCTTCCCCAAACCGCTGTACCAGCGCGGGCAATAATGACAGGGCGCGGGGCGGGCGCCCGCCCACGCGCCTTTGCACAAAACGATGCCACCAGGGCCCGCGCGGGCCTTGGTGAGCCAGTCAGGCAATGCCTGCGTGTGAGGTAAGGCTGTGTACGATTTCATCATCATTGGCGGTGGCATTGTGGGCATGTCCACGGCCATGCACCTGATCAAGGTCTACCCGGATGCGAAGATTCTCCTGCTGGAGAAAGAGTCCGGCCCGGCCCGCCACCAGACCGGCCACAACAGCGGCGTGATCCACGCCGGCGTGTATTACACCCCCGGCAGCCTCAAGGCGCGCTTCTGCCTGGAAGGCAACAAGGCCACCAAGGCCTTCTGCACCCAGCACGGTATCCGCTTCGATGAGTGCGGCAAGCTGCTGGTGGCCACCAACGACCTGGAAATGCAGCGCATGAAGGCGCTGTGGGAGCGCACCGCGGCCAATGGCCTGGAGCGCTACTGGCTGTCGGCGGCCGAGCTGCGCGAGCGCGAGCCCAATATCGTTGGCATGGGCGGCATCTTCGTGCCCTCCAGTGGCATCGTCAATTACGCCGAAGTGACTGCGGCCATGGGCGCCGAGTTCCAGCGCGCCGGCGGTGAAATCCGCTATGGCGCCGAGGTGGTCGGCTTGCAGGAGCTGGCCAGCGAAGTGGTCGTGCGCACGCAGGGTGACGAATTGCGCAGCCGTTTCCTGGTGACCTGCTCGGGCCTGATGGCCGACCGCGTGGTGAGCATGCTGGGCCTGCGTACCGAATTCGTCATTTGCCCGTTCCGTGGCGAGTACTACCTGCTGCCCAAGCAGCACAACCAGATCGTCAACCACCTGATCTACCCGATTCCCGACCCGTCCATGCCGTTCCTGGGCGTGCACCTGACACGCATGATCGACGGCACCGTCACCGTTGGCCCCAACGCCGTGCTGGCGATGAAGCGCGAGGGCTACCGCAAGCGCGATGTCAGCCCCGGCGACCTGTTCCAGACCTTGACCACCCCCGGCATCCTCAAGGTGCTGGCGAAGAACTTCCGCCCTGGCCTGATCGAGATGAAGAACTCGCTGTTCAAGGGTGGCTACCTCAAGCAGGTCCAGAAGTACTGCCCGAGCATCACCAAGGCCGACCTCACGCCTTACCCGGCCGGCGTGCGAGCCCAGGCCGTGTCGCGTGACGGCAAGCTGATCGACGACTTCCTGTTCGTCAACACCGCTCGCAGCGTCAACGTGTGCAACGCACCGTCGCCGGCCGCCACCTCCGCCATCCCGATCGGCGCCTACATCGTCGACAAGGTATGCGAGCAGGTCGGCCGTCAGGGCGGCAGTTTCCCCAAGGCCGACCTGGCGCCCCGTCAGCGGGCTGCCGGCTGACCTACCCGTAATACGTTCTGCGGTTTCGTTTTACTCAACCCGTGCTGCCCTACTCACCATCTGGGGCAGGGCGGGCTTTTTCGCGCCTGCGTCGGTGACGTGCAAGCCGGCGGCCCCTGCGTGGGCATGACAAAAACAACAAGGTAGCGCCATGCAAACCCACAAGAACAATTTGAGTCATGGATTGAAATCCCGGCATGTCACCATGCTGTCCATTGCCGGCGTGATCGGTGCCGGCCTGTTCGTCGGCTCCGGCCGTGCGATTGCCGAAGCAGGGCCCGCCACCATCCTGGCCTATATCCTGGCCGGCGCGCTGGTGGTGCTGGTGATGCGCATGCTGGCCGAAATGGCCGTTGCCTCGCCGGACACCGGTTCGTTCTCTACCTATGCCGACCTCGCCATCGGCAAGTGGGCCGGCTACACCATCGGCTGGCTGTACTGGTGGTTCTGGGTACTGATCATCCCCATCGAGGCCAATATCGCCGCCACCATCATCAATTCCTGGGTCCCGCAGCTGGAGATCTGGGTCTTGTCGTTGGTGATTACTCTATTGCTGACTGCCACCAACCTGTTCAGCGTGAAGAACTACGGTGAGTTCGAGTTCTGGCTGGCGTTGGTGAAGGTGGTGGCCATCGTCAGTTTCATCGCGCTGGGGGTGTGCGCCATCTTCGGCCTGCTGCCAGGCTCAGGTGTCAGCGGCGTGTCGCGCCTGTGGGATAGCGGCGGCTTCATGCCCAACGGTTTTGGTGCGGTGCTCAGCGCCATGCTGATTACCATGTTCTCGTTCCTCGGTGCCGAGGTGGTGACCATCGCCGCGGCCGAATCCGACGAAGCGGGCAAGCATATTTCCAAGGCCACCAACTCGGTGATCTGGCGAATCACCCTGTTCTATATCCTGTCGATCTTCATCGTCATCGCGCTGGTGCCGTGGACCGACCCGCGCCTGGCCACCGAAGGTTCCTATGTCACGGTACTGGACACCCTGGGCGTGCCGAATGCCAAGGCCATCATCGATTTCGTGGTGCTGACGTCGGTGACCAGCTGCCTCAACTCGTCGCTGTATACCGCGTCGCGCATGGTCTACTCGCTGAGCCGCCGCGGTGATGCGCCGGCCTGTGCCCAGGTGACCAGCCGCAGCGGCACCCCCGTGGTAGCTGTGCTGCTGTCCACTGGCGCAGCTTTCCTGGCGGTGATCGCCAACTACCTGGTACCGGCCAAGGTGTTCGGCTTCCTCATGGCAAGCTCCGGCGCCATTGCCTTGCTGGTGTACCTGGTGATCGCCGTTTCCCAGCTGCGCCTGCGCCAGCGCCTGACTGCACAGGGCAAGACACTGGGCTACCGCATGTGGCTGTTCCCGTGGCTGACGTGGGGCGTGATCCTGTTCATCAGTGGCGTGCTGGTGCTGATGCTGTTCCGCCCGGATCACCGCCTGGAAGTGGTATCGACCATGGTGCTGGCGGTGCTGGTGGTGTGTTCGGGCCTTCTGGTCACACGGCGTCGGGCGCGCGAGGTGGTGGTTGGCCGCGTAGGGCAGGGCGCCTGAGCCGTTCGGCCTGAAGACAGACGAGCAAGTCGCATCAGGCTGTGAGAGGATGTCCACCATCACAGCCAGGACCCCGAACGCAGCCTGATGAAGACACCCAAAAGAATCGAACCCCTGATCGAAGACGGCCTGGTCGACGAAGTACTGCGGCCGTTGATGAGTGGCAAGGAAGCCGCCGTGTATGTGGTGCGCTGTGGCAGCCAGGTGCGCTGCGCCAAGGTTTATAAAGAAGCCAACAAGCGCAGTTTCCGCCAGGCTGCCGAGTACCAGGAAGGCCGCAAGGTTCGCAACAGCCGTCAGGCCCGGGCGATGGCCAAGGGCAGCAAGTACGGCCGCAAGGAAGCCGAAGACGCCTGGCAGAACGCCGAAGTGGCGGCGCTGTTCCGCCTGGCCGGCGCTGGCGTGAGGGTTCCCAAGCCTTACTATTTCCAGGACGGCGTGCTGTTGATGGAGCTGGTGACCGATGCCGACGGTGACGCGGCCCCGCGCTTGAACGACGTGCACCTCGAGGCCGAGGATGCCCGCGCGTTCCATGCCTTCGTCATTCGCCAGATCGTGCTGATGCTGTGTGCCGGGCTGGTGCATGGCGACCTGTCGGAGTTCAACGTGCTGCTTGGCCCGGACGGGCCGGTGATCATCGACCTGCCGCAGGCGGTGGATGCAGCGGCCAACAACCATGCCTTCAGCATGCTGCAGCGCGATGTGGCCAACATGGCCCATTATTTCGGGCGCTTTGCGCCGGAGCTGAAAAGCACCCGGTATGCGCAGGAAATGTGGGCCTTGTACGAGGCGGGCGAACTGCGCCCGGACAGCCCGCTGACGGGGCTGTTCGAGGATGACGAGCATGCGGCTGACGTGGCCGGGGTGATGCGCGAGATCGATGCGGCCCGGCTGGATGATGCGCGCCGGCGCGCCGCGCGGGCCGAGGCTGAGCATGGGGCGGCCAGGGCAGAGGAGCCTGCGCCGCCCTGGCTGCAGTAATAGGTTGCCTGCACTGGCCTCTTCGCGGGTAAACCCGCTCCCACAGGATTCGCGCTGTACTTGTGGGAGCGGGTTTACCCGCGAAGAGGCCGGCACAGTAAAAATGCAGCCATTGCCTTTGACGCAAGACAATATCTCGTCATCTGGCCTTTTCACTGGCGCGCGACAGGCATAAGGTATACGCCGTTCAAATTCCCTGGAGCTGTCATGTCCAACCAATTCCCGTCCGTTCGTCCACGCCGCCTGCGCCAGAACGAGTCCCTGCGCACGATCTTCCAGGAAACCGAGTTCCGCCTTGAAGACCTGATCCTGCCGATCTTCGTCGAAGAGGGCATCGATGACTTCGTGCCGATCACCAGCATGCCGGGCGTCAACCGCATCCCCGAGAAGCTGCTGGCCCAGGAAATCGAGCGCTATGCCCGCGCCGGTATCAAGTCGGTGATGACCTTTGGCGTTTCGCACAACCTGGACGCCGTCGGCAGCGACACCTGGAACGAAAACGGCCTGGTCGCGCGCATGTCGCGCATCTGCAAGGACACCGTGCCGGAAATGGTGGTGATGTCCGACACCTGCTTCTGCGAATACACCAGCCACGGCCACTGCGGCGTGCTGCACGACCACGGCGTGGACAACGACGCCACCCTGGCCAACCTGGGCAAGCAGGCGGTCATCGCCGCTGCTGCCGGTGCCGACTTCATTGCCCCGTCGGCGGCGATGGACGGCCAGGTCCAGGCCATCCGCAGCGCGCTGGATGGTGCCGGCTTCCACGACACGGCGATCATGGCCTATTCCACCAAGTTCGCCTCGTCGCTGTATGGCCCGTTCCGTGAAGCCGGTGGTACCGCGCTGAAGGGCGACCGCAAGAGCTACCAGATGAACCCGATGAACCGCCGCGAAGCCGTGCGTGAGTCGTTGCTCGACGAGCAGGAAGGGGCCGATGTGCTGATGGTCAAGCCGGCCGGTGCCTACCTCGACGTGATCGCCGATATCCGTGCCGCCTCGCGCCTGCCGCTGGCGGCGTACCAGGTGAGCGGCGAGTACGCGATGATCAAGTTCGGCGGCCTGGCTGGCGCCATCGATGAAGGCCGTGTGGTGCGTGAAAGCATTGGCGCAATCAAGCGTGCCGGTGCCGACCTGATCCTCACCTACTTCGCCATGGACCTGGCCAGCGAAGGCATCTGACCGCGAGCCGTTGCCCATGCAAGCCGCTGCCATCGCAGCGGCTTTTCTTTGCCTGTGCTGCAACCGGTGAGGAAAAGCACAAAAAAACCGTAAGCGCTGAATTATTTAGTGTCCCGTTGTATCTCATCCCTTAGAGCATTCATCGACAGGGATACGGACATGAAACCTCGCAAGAAAAGCCTCCAGCCAATCGGCCTGAAGGACATCACCATTGTCGACGACGCCAAGATGCGCAAGGCAATCACCGCGGCAGCCCTGGGCAATGCCATGGAGTGGTTCGACTTCGGCGTCTACGGCTTCGTCGCCTACGCCCTGGGCAAGGTTTTCTTCCCCAATGCCGACCCGAGCGTGCAGATGATCGCGGCGTTGGCCACGTTCTCGGTGCCGTTTCTGATCAGGCCTCTGGGCGGGCTGTTCTTCGGTGCCTTGGGTGACCGGTTCGGGCGGCAGAAAATCCTCGCTGCGACCATCGTGATCATGTCGCTCAGCACCTTCGCCATCGGCCTGATACCGTCCTATGCCAGCATCGGCATCTGGGCGCCGATCCTGCTGCTGCTGGCCAAGATGGCCCAGGGCTTCTCGGTGGGGGGCGAGTACACCGGCGCGTCGATCTTCGTCGCCGAATATGCCCCAGACCGAAAACGGGGGTTTCTCGGCAGTTGGCTGGACTTCGGCTCGATTGCCGGGTTCGTGTTGGGTGCCGGTGTGGTGGTGTTGATCTCTACGGTGCTGGGTGAGGACAAGTTCCTCGAGTGGGGTTGGCGCCTGCCGTTCTTCCTCGCCTTGCCGCTGGGCATCATCGGCCTGTACCTGCGCCATGCGCTGGAGGAGACGCCAGCCTTCCAGCAGCACGTCGACAAGCTGGAGAAAGGCGACCGCGAAGGCCTGGCGACCGGGCCCAAGGTGTCGTTCAGGGAAGTGGCCACCCAGCACTGGCGCAGTCTGGTGACCTGCATTGGCGTGGTGATTGCCACCAACGTCACCTACTACATGCTGCTCACGTACATGCCCAGCTACCTGTCGCACAACCTGCACTACAGCGAAGACCATGGCGTGCTGATCATCATCGCGATCATGGTCGGCATGCTGTTCGTGCAGCCGATGATCGGGCTGCTCAGCGACAAGTTCGGCCGTCGACCGTTCATCATCGTCGGCAGTATCGGCCTGTTGGTGCTGGCCATCCCGGCATTCATGCTGATCAACAGCGGCGTGCTGGGGGTGATTTTTGCCGGGTTGCTGATCATTGCCGTGCTGCTGAACTTCTTCATCGGCGTGATGGCCTCGACGCTACCGGCAATGTTCCCCACGCACATCCGCTACAGCGCCCTCGCCAGCGCCTTCAATATCTCGGTGCTGATCGCCGGCCTCACCCCGACCATCGCCGCCTGGCTGGTGGAAAGTACTGGCAACCTGTACATGCCGGCCTATTACCTGATGGTGATCGCCGCCGTGGGGCTGGTCACCGGCCTGACCATGAAGGAAACCGCCAACAAGCCGCTGCGCGGCGCGGCACCGGCAGCATCGGATATCGAGGAAGCGCGTGAGCTGCTGCAGGAACACCACGACAACATCGAGCAAAGGATCGAGGACATCGATGCGCAGATTGCCGAACTGGAGGCCAAGCGCAAGTTGCTGGTGCAGCAGCACCCGCGCATCGAGTGATCAGTGTGGCATGTAGCCACGCTGCCAGGTCCGTGGAATGAACCGCGACACCAGGGCCAGCACGCAGGCCAGCGCACAGCTGCCGGTCAGTGCCTGCAGGCCCAGGTGGTGCTCCAGCCAGGCACCCAGCGAGGCGCCCAGCAGCATGCCGGCCCAAGGCACCAGTTGCACCCGCCAGCCATTGCGCCGCTCGCCCAGCAGCCAGCGCCCCAGCCCACGACCGAAGCGTGACAGGGCGCCGGTGACGTAGGTCAGGCCGATGGGCAGGCCGTTCACCTGTTCGACCACGGCATTGATCATGCCCATGGCCAGTGTGGCAGCGAGCAGCGCTGGAAAGGTCGCTGCCAAGGGCCATGCGGCTGCAAAGCCCAGCAGGGCGGCGACCACCAGCAGCACTGGCCACGCCCGACGGCGGAAAGCGCGCGCCAGCAGCACGCCCAGGGCGTTGCCGACGACGAAGCCCAGCACTGCAGCACTCAGGCGCAGCACCAGGGCCAGGTCCGCATCGCTGATGGCGACGGCCAGGCGCGTGGTGTTGCCACTCATGAACGACACGAAGTCGCCCAGCGCCAGCAGGCCGATGGCATCGGTCATGCCGGCAAGTACGGACAGGCCAGCGACCAGGCCGAGGCCCACGCGACCACGCAGCATCTGCAGGCGTAGCCGCTTGGCTGTGCGCGCGGGGAGGGTGTTGGGCAGCATCCTCGGGAACTCAGCGGGGCATTTCGCGGGCCAGGGTGCTCTTGATGGTGCGCTCCACTACATCGACCAGCACCATTGTCTGGTGGTCCACTTCGATGTTGAGCAGCTCGCCGGCCTTGTAGCTGGGGAAGGTGGTCTGGCGCAGGGTTTCCGGGATCAGGTTGATGGTGATCACATTGTCCTCGACATCGGCTACGGTCAGGCTGCAGCCGTTGACCCCGATGAAGCCGCGCGGGAACACGTACTTGCCCCATTCCGGTGGCATGCGGAACTTGATGAAGGCGCCGGTTTCCTTGATCGACAGCTCGACGATTTCGGCGGTGGTGGCGATGTGGCCGGCCATCAGGTGGCCGCCGACTTCGGCGTTCATCTTCGCCGAGCGTTCGATGTTGACGCCCTGGCCGGCCTTGAAGTTGCGCAGGTTGGTGCGCTCGAGGGTGGCGGTCATGGCGTCGAACCTGACCTGGGTGCCGTGGATTTCGGTGACCGACAGGCAGGTGCCTTCGACACTGACGCTGGCGCCGATCTTCAGCTCGTCGAGCAGTTCGGGGGTGAGGTCGATGGTGAACTGGTTGTGGCCCGGGTAGGTGGTCACATCAAGCAGAGGGCGGACGGCCTGGACGATGCCGGTGTACATGGAGTTGCTCCTGGGCACGGAAAAGAAAACTTCCGAACGCTATGCCCGTGGAGCGGTAAAAGCAAGCCGGCCATTTGTCTGGACACTTGAAACCCACAGGTACGGTGCACTCTGTCAGCTGGAGGTGACCCTGTGGGAGCGGGTTCACCCGCGAAGCAGGCGACGCGGTGGATGGCACCGGCTAGGCCGGTGTTCGCGGGCGCGCCCGCTCCCACAGGTATGGTGCAGTCCTTCAGCTGGTGGGCTCCCTGTGTGTGGGCATGCCCGCGAAGCAGGCGATGCGGTGGATGGCACCGGCTGCGCCGGTGTTCGCGGGTGAACCCGCTCCCACAGGTACGGCGCATTCCTTCAGCTGGTGGGTCCACCCTGTGGGAGCGGGCATGCCCGCGAAGCAAGCGACGCGGTGGATGGCACCGGCTAGGCCGGTGTTCGCGGGCGCGCCCGCTCCCACAGGTACGGCGCACTCCTTCAGCTGGTGGGGTCCCTGTGGGAGCGGGTTTACCCGCGAAGCAGGCGGCGCGGTGGATGGCACCGGCTACGCCGGTGTTCGCGGGTGAACCCGCTCCCACAGGTACGGCGCATTCCTTCAGCTGGTGGGTCCACCCTGTGGGAGCGGGCATGCCCGCGAAGCAGGCGACGCGGTGGATGGCACCGGCTGCGCCGGTGTTCGCGGGTGAACCCGCTCCCACAGGTATCGCGTGGCTACCGTTCTGAGCTTCACCGGCGAAGGCAATGGGGCAAATACAATTCAGACATGGCCGCTGCTGTTGACGATCCGCAGGCACAGCGCCTCATACGGGTCCAGGTTCACCATCAGGCGCCCATCCTCGGTCAAATCCCCTTCGACCGTTTCATTGATCATGTCGACCACCGGCCCCGGCGTGAACCCGGTCAGTTGCAGCTCCTCGGCAATCACTTCCTGGCCAAAATTCAGCGCAGTGATCTGGATGCCACGCCCGGCCGGCAGTTCATGCACCATTACCAGCAAGCCGGGGCTGCTGACTTCAGGTACCAGCACCTGGCGGCTGGTGGCGATGCCATAGGCCTGGCGCACCGCCAGCAGCTTCTTCACCTTGCAGGCAAACGAATCGCCATTTTCCAGCTGGCTGTCCAGGCTGCCATACAGCGCCCGGGCACGGGGCATGCCACGCACCGACGTCTGGGCCTGCGGCTCCAGCCCGGCCAGGTCGTAGCCGCCGCGGTGAATCCAGCGGGTATCGCCATCCAGCATCCGCTGCGCGACCGCTTCGGCGGGCAAGGGCAGGGCGCCCACCAGGTCCCAGCCGGACAGCGCCACCACCCCCGGCTGCATGGCGTTGTACATGACCAGCAGCAGGTGCACCTTCTGGATCAGCTCGATTTCTGCAACCCCGATCTGCCCGAGGTCGCGGATGCCCAGTGCGGCAGCGATCAGGCTGGCCGTGGTACAGGCTATGCCATTGGTGACGAAGCGCAGGTTGTAAGGCGCATGCTCGCCCGAGAGCCGTTCGTAGATCTCTTCGCGGATGTGTTCGCGCAGAATGCCGCCGGGCAAGGTCTGGCCTTTGTACAGGTACATGTCATGGGCATGCAGGGTCCAGAAATGCACCAGCTCCACGGTCAGCTCGTCATGGTTCTGCAGGGCATGGATCAGCGAGGCCGGGTCGATGCCGAAGGCATGCATCTCCTTGAGCATCAGGCGCAGGAATTCGGTGTCACCGGTCAGCAGCGCATGCTGGTAGGCCGGCCGGGTAATGAAATCGTAGGACAGGTCGGCACCGCCCCTGGACATCTGCGCGATGTCGTCGAGGGTCAGGTTCAGTTCCTGGAAGCTGAAACCGCCGGCCTTGCGGATCATGCCACCGATCAGCTGGTTGCCGACGATCGAAAGCGGGTGGCTTTCCGACCAGGCAGTGCCGCTGGCGCGGGTCTCCACGCCGAGAAAGCCGTTGGCATCCAGGCGCAGGCCGCGTGCACCCAGGCAGTCCAGGGCGTGCAGGGCATCGCCAATGATCATCTGCTGGGCGGCAAAGGTCGGGTCCAGCCAGTTCAGCGACGGCTGGCCTTCCTTGAAGTAGTGCAGGTACACCCAGCGCCGGGTCTTGCCATCCACACCGGTCACCGGCGGCGTGGCGCTCCAGTCGGTTTCCTTAACACCTGGTTCGAAGAAGATCACCCGTTGCAGCTGGCCGACGATGTAATGGCGGGCCTTGAGCTCGTCGCACTGGGCCGGCAGCAGGTTGACCGCGTCGCGCCCGGCGGGCACTTCGGGCAGCAGCGGCCAGTCTTCTTCGCGGATTTCGACCATGTGGTACAGCCCCGGGTAGGGGCCGTGGGCCAGCTCGGCCAGGCGGAAGTCGGCGCCCTTGCCCGTGTGCGAGGGGATCAGGTCGTCGATGGTCACGGCGTTGTGCGCGGCGGCCATGCGGCTCATCTGGATCAGCTCCTGCTCGCTGCCGTACAGCGGGTCGATGTCGAAACTGATGCGGTCGAAGTTGCCGTCCACGCTGGGGGTGAGTTCACGACCACGAATGCCGCCGGACAGCTTGATGGGGCCGGTGTGCAGGCCCTGGATGCCGATCTCCGACAAGCGCTTCCACAGCGCTTCGTGGGCCAGGGCACCGAGCACCGAACAGCCTTCGGGGGCGATGATGGCGTCGGGGTAGACGGTCAGCCAGACCGAAGCGATTTCAGTGGCGCGGCGGGGCTGGGCTTCGGCGTAGGGCTGCTGCCACAGGCGCGACTGGCCCGAGTACAGGTGGGTGCGTTGCTGGGAGGCCCTGAGCATGGCGCGGTCTTCGAGCCATTTGACGTATGACGGGTCGGGTTGGGTCATTTCGCGTCCTCTTTGCGTGTCGGCAGCGGCTCAGGTTATGACGGCTGTGGCGGCTGATCGTTCGGCTTGAGTATGGTTTGGCTGCTTCGCGGGCGCGCCCGCTCCCACAGCGGTCTCCACACACGTTGAGAACAGTGCAATACCTGTGGGAGCGGGCATGCCCGCGAAGAAATCCCCACTGATCAAGGTTTGCGAATACGCAACTACCGTGTGGGCTTGCTGATCTGTTTGCCAGCCTGGGAGGCGACTTCCAGGGCTTGGCCATCCCGTTGCTTGCCTTGCCGAGCCAGGCCTTCGAGCTGCGGAATCAGCATGCCCTCCGGTAAATGACGCCAGAACCGCCCGGGCATGTGCAGGCGCAAGGCGTCGGGGTTGAGGCGGGCAGGGTTGAAGGTATGGCGATAGTAGGTGCGCCACAATTCGGCGCCAGGGTCTTCGGCGTTGCGGGCCCACTGGCGCCAGGGCTCGGGGCACTGGCGCTGGTAGTCGAATGCCTGGCCGTCGAAGCGTATGCCGTCGTGCGCCGTGGCAATCATCCAGCGCAAACGCCCCAGGCGGTCGGCGAAATGTGCACTGGCGCTTTCCAGAATGTCATGCGCCGGCTCGTGATAGGCCACCAGGTCGAGTTGCAGCTGTTCAGCCAATACTTCGGGTAGTGGCACGAAGCGCACAAACGCATGCAGGTGGTGCGCTTCGCGATTGACCTGCTTGATCCGTCTTTGCAGCTCGCTGCCCAGTCGGTCACCCGCCAGCATTGCAGTGCGGTCGCCATGGGCCACCCGCCAAAGTACCTCGTAAAGCAGGTTCCAGCGGTGCTCGCCACGGTAGCGGGCGGCCTGTTCCAGCTGGCTCAACAGCGCCGCTGGCACCTTGGCGCGAAAAGGACCGGAGCCTTCCGGCAGCGCTGTCGGTACGGCCAGCAAATCAGCCATCGGCCCTTGCGCCCAGGTCACCTCCGACGGGTCGATGCCATGCCCCAACAACACCCGGGCCTGGTCACGCCAGGTGGCGAACAGGCCGTCGCAGTCGAGCGCGATCATCCCCACAAGCCCATCTGCACCGGCGCCTGCGGCTCACGCAAGCGCGCCCTCAGCAGGCCGCTGCGCAGCTCGGCCTGGGCCGGGCGGTAGTCGCTGGTGACAATGAACGGCCGCGCCTTGTCCAGCACGCAGCGCAGCTGGATCAGGTCATCGTAGCGAATGCGCCGTTCGCGTCGCAGGGCTACCAGGCGCTGCACGCTGCGCAGGCCGATGCCGGGGATGCGCGCCAGTAGCGCCGGCTCGGCACGGTTCACGTCCAGCGGGAACACTTCGCGGTTGGCCAGCGCCCAGGCCAGCTTGGGGTCGATGTCCAGTGCCAGGTTGCCGCTCTGGCCCAGCAGCTCGCCGGCCTTGTAGCCATAGCCACGTAGCAGGAAGTCAGCCTGGTACAGGCGGTGCTCGCGCAGCAGCGGTGGTGCGGCCAGGGGGACGCTGCCGGGGCTGTCAGGGATGGGGCTGAAGGCGGAGTAATACACGCGCTTGAGGCCATAGCCTTGGTACAGCGATTCGGCATTGCGCAGCAATGTGCTGTCATCGGTGCTGTCGGCCCCTACGATCACCTGGGTGCTTTGCCCGGCCGGGGTAAAGCGCGGCGCCTTGGGTTCGTGGGCCACGGCTTGCTGGCCCTGGTGGATCACGCCCATGGCCTGGCGAATGGTGTGCGCCTGTTTCTCCGGTGCCAGGCGTTTCAGGCTGGCGTCGGTCGGCAGCTCGATGTTGACGCTGAGCCGGTCTGCCAGGCGCCCGGCCTCTTCGATCAGCAACGGGTCGGCATCGGGGATGGTCTTGAGGTGGATGTAGCCACGGAAGTCGTGCTCTTCGCGCAACAGCTTCGCCACGCGGATCAGCTGCTCCATGGTGTAGTCAGCAGACCGGATGATGCCGGAGCTGAGGAACAGGCCGCTGATGCAGTTGCGCCGGTAGAAGTCCAGGGTCAGCCGGACCACTTCCTCAGGGCTGAAGCGCGCGCGTGGCACGTTGCTGGAGCGGCGGTTGACGCAGTACTGGCAGTCGTAGAGGCAAAAGTTGGTCAGTAGCACCTTGAGCAGCGAGACGCAGCGCCCGTCGGGGGTGTAGCTGTGACAGATGCCCATGCCATTGGTAGCACCCAGGCCATCAGCCCCGCGCGAGTTGCGCTTGGGCGCGCCGCTGCTGGCGCAGGATGCGTCGTACTTGGCAGCATCGGCAAGGATGCCGAGTTTGGCGATGAGTTGCATGGGGCTGACCTGTGATACTGAATATTCATACAGTATTTTGAGATGTGACGGATTGCAAGCGATTGTGCGCCGGCCATGCCCGACTACCTTGGCGGGCAGCCCGCTCCCACAGGGTTAGCGCGTAGCCTGAGTTCGGCGCCAAACCTTTGGGAGCAAGCGTGCCCGCGAAGTCCTGCAGAAACGTTGGCAGGCACTAAGGCGAGCCCGTCCAGGCGAAGTGGTAGACGTGGCTGGGGGCCGTGGCCTGGCACTGGCCGTTATCGGCATCGGCACCGACCACATACCACTCTGCGCGCGAGGTCTCGCCCAGCCTGCGTGCCTTGTCGGCACTGAAGCAGCGGCCCAGCTCCGAAGCCGGTACCAGGGCGAAGGCCGTGGGGTTGTGGCGCAGCCAGTAAGCGGCCGTGTCCGCCCTGGACTGGCCGGTGAAACCGAAGTGCACGATGGGTTGTCGGGCAAACAGCCAATGCCCCTCGCGCCAGTTGACCAGCACCAACTCGGCGCCGCCGGTGGCCCGCGCGGCTTCACTCATCAATGTCTCATGCGGGTTGCGGCCTTCCTTCAGCGGCTCGACGAAGCCGCGCGCGAACCACAGCGCGAACCATGCCAGGGCCACGGCAGTGAACGCCTTGCGCCAGGCCGGCCGGCGCTGCAGCCAGCGCTTGAGCAGCCACGGCAGCAGTGGCGCGATGGCCAGCACCAGGCCCGGCAGCGCCGGGAAGATGTACAGCTTGCGCTTGCCGCTGCTGAGGCTGAAAAACAACAGCACCAGCACCACCCAGCCGAGCAGCAGCAGAAAGCGCGCGTCGCGTTTTTGCAGCTGCCGGC
Organism: Pseudomonas sp. B5(2017); assembly: GCF_002112825.1. Taxonomy (NCBI): domain Bacteria; kingdom Pseudomonadati; phylum Pseudomonadota; class Gammaproteobacteria; order Pseudomonadales; family Pseudomonadaceae; genus Pseudomonas; species Pseudomonas sp. B5(2017). The sequence goes on along the minus strand of NZ_NEIR01000003.1, from coordinate 54,659 downwards.
GCCAGGCCGGTACCAGCCAGGGCAGGGCCAGCACCAGTGGCAGCCAGTATTTGGGGATGACCTTGACGAAGAAGTACCAGAACGGTTCGCGATGGTCCCAGGCATTGGCATAGCGGCTGGCGGTCTGGCGCAGCAGGATTTCCTTCAAATAGGCCAGCTCCGCCGCGCCACCGCCATGGGCGATCGAAACCAGCAGTGGCAGCAGCCACACCGCGCAACCGGCCAGCAGCCACGCCAGCCCCAGGCTCCAGCGCCAACCCTGGCCGGGCATGGCCACCACCCCGTGCCAGCGGTGGCGCACCGCCCAGGCATAGGGCAGCAATAGCAGCGCCGGGACAAAGCCCACGCCCTTGCTGATAATGCCCAGGCCCATCGCCGCGCAGGCCAGGTAGAACCAGCCCCAGGCCGGCCCGAGCAGCAAGTGGCGCAGCATGCCGTAGAAACCCAGTGCCACCCACAGGCACAGGAAGCTGTCGATCTGCCCGGTGCGCAGGATGCTGTAGCTCTGGTAGGTGGCCAGGAACAACAAGGCGGCGATCACGCCGATGCGCCGGTTCCACAGGCGCCGCCCCAGGTCATGCAGCACCCAGGTAATGGTCGCCGCCGACAGCAACCCTGGCAGGTACAGGGCAACCTTGGGCGAGCCGGTGAGGTGGCTGAACAGGGCCACGGTCCACATGAACAGCGGCGGCTTGTCGCCGTAGATTTCCGCCGCCCGGTGGGGGATGAACCAGTTGCCGCTCTGCAGCATTTCCAGGGCGACGCCGAGAAAGCGTTCTTCATCCACATTCATCGGCTGGCGCCAGCCGATACCCGCGCCCACCAGCAACACCGCGAGGGCAATCAGGGCCAGGCGTTCGGCCCCGAGCGTGTTGAACCTTGGCAAGGGCTATTCCTTCTGTTCCTGGTGGCGGGCGATCAGCTGCAGGTTGCGCAGGTAGACCAGGAAGCCGAAGCTCTGGCCGATGATGAACACCGGGTCCTGGCGATAGATGGCGTAGGTCAGCAGCAGCGCGCTGCCGAGCATGCTCAGGTACCAGAAGCCCACCGGGATCACGCTGCGGCGCTTGAACTCGCTGTACAGCCACTGCAACACGAAGCGCCCGGTAAATACGGCCTGGCCGGCGAAACCGATGACCAGCCACAGGGTTTCGCGGGTCATCCTTCGAACTCCTGGGGGCGCGTGTCCAGGCGGGTGCGACGGATCAGCCACCAGACCCCGAACAGGTCGAGGATGCCGACCAGGGCGCGGTCCAGGTTGCCGTACTTGGACACCCCGGCCTGACGTGGCCGGTGGTTGACCGGGTGCACCAGCATGCGGCCGTTGTGGCGCAGGATCAGCGCCGGGATGAAGCGGTGCATGTGGTCGAAGTAGGGCAGGCGCAGGAAGGCCGCGCGTTCGATCAGCTTCAGCCCGCAGCCGGTGTCTGGCGTGGCGTCCTTGAGCAAGCGGCTGCGCAGGCCGTTGGCAAGCCGCGACGCCCAGCGTTTGCTGGCGCTGTCGCGGCGGTTGACCCGGTGCCCGGCCACCAGCTTGACGCCGCCGGCCAGGTCCTGGTTGGCGCGCACCAGGGCCAGCATGCCGGGGATGTCCGCGGGGTCGTTCTGGCCGTCCCCGTCCAGGGTCGCCAGCCAGCGCCCGCGCGCCGCCTGGGCGGCATGCCACAGCGAGGTGCTCTGGCCCAGCGAGCGCTCGTGACGGAGGATGCGCAGTTGCGTGTAGCCCTGGCTTTTCAGTTGCAGCAGTACGCTCAGGGTGCGGTCGCTGCTGCCGTCATCGACCACCAGTACTTCATGGTCTTCGGCCGCCAGTGCGATGCGTATTTCCATCAAGAGTGACGGCAGGTTGTCGACCTCGTTCCTGGCGGGAATGAGCACCGAGAGGTCAAGTGGATCTGTCATGAGGCTACCTGTGATCTTGTTGTGATTGCGCGGCTCAGACCCGGTAGAAATCCCGGTACCAGCCAACGAAGGCGTTGACGCCGTGTTCCAGCGATGTGCCGGGGGTGTAGTCGATCCAGCGTGCCAGCGAGCCGACGTCGGCCCAGGTTTCCAGCACATCACCTGCTTGCAGCGGCAGGTAGTCGCGTCGGGCCTTGATGCCCAAGGCATGCTCCAGGCATTCGACGAAGTGCAGCAGCCGTACCGGCTGACCTCGGCCAATGTTGAACAGCTGGCAGGGCGGTTGCCCCTCGGCCGGCAGTGGCGGCTTCAGGCGCAGGCGCACAATGCTCTCGACGATGTCGTCGATGTAGGTGAAGTCGCGCCCCATCAGGCCGTTGTTGTAGACCTCGATCGGCCGGCCCTCGAGCATGGCGCGGGTGAACTTGAACGGCGCCATGTCGGGGCGGCCCCAGGGGCCGTATACGGTAAAGAAGCGCAGGCCGGTGGTCGGCAGCTGGTACAGGTTTGCGTAGCTGTGCGCCATCAGTTCATTGGCGCGCTTGCTGGCGGCATACAGCGACAGCGGTTGCTCGACCGGGTCGTCGACGCTGAACGGCAGCTTGGCGTTGGCACCGTACACCGAACTGCTGGAGGCGTAGATCAGGTGGCGGGTTGGCTGCTGGCGGCAGGCCTCGAGGATGTTGAGAAAGCCGACCAGGTTGGCCTGGCCATAGGCGCCGGGGTTGTCCAGCGAATAGCGCACCCCGGCCTGGGCTGCCAGGTGGATCACTTCACTGAACGCCTGGCCGGCGAACAGCTGTTGCAGTTCGCTCGGGTGGGCGATGTCGAGGGTGTGGAAGCGGAAATTGGCAAAGCCGAACAACTGCTGCAGGCGCGCCAGCTTCAGCTGGACGCTGTAGTAGGCGTTGAGGTTGTCGATGCCGACCACCTCGATGCCTGCTTCGCACAGGCGCCGCGCAACATGGTAGCCGATGAAGCCGGCCACGCCGGTAATCAGTACGGGCATGCTGGCTGCACCTGGCCACGGCCGATGCCGTAGTAAGTCAGGCCGGCGGCGGCCATGTGTTCGGGTTCGAACAGGTTGCGCCCGTCGAATACCACCCGGTCGGCCAGCTGTTGCGGCACCTTGTCCAGGTTGAGCACACGGTAATCCTGCCATTCGGTGACGATCACCAGGGCATCGGCGCCGTGCAGAGCATCGTCCTTGCACGGCACCAGTTGCAGGTCGGCGCGCGGGCCATAGTGCCGCTGGATTTCTTCCATGGCCTGCGGGTCATGGGCCTGCACCCGCGCGCCGGCGGCCCACAGCGCTTCCAGCAGGACCCGGCTGGAGGCCTCGCGGATATCATTGGTATTGGGCTTGAACGACAGCCCCCACAAGGCGAAGACCTTGCCCCGCAGGCCGCGTGGGTAGTGGCGCTGGATCTTGCTGAACAGCCGGCCCTTTTGCTGCTCGTTGACCGATTCCACCGCACGCAGCAGTTGCGGCTCGAAGCCTTCGGCCTCGGCGCTGCGGCGCAGGGCTTGCAGGTCCTTGGGGAAGCACGAGCCGCCAAAACCGCAGCCGGCATAGATGAAGTCGTAGCCGATGCGCGGGTCCGAGCCGATGCCACGGCGCACCATTTCGATGTCGGCGCCCAGGTGCTCGGCCAGGTTGGCGATTTCGTTGATGAACGAGATCTTGGTCGCCAGCATGCAGTTGGCCGCGTACTTGGTCAGCTCGGCGCTGCGCGCATCCATGACCATGAGCTTTTCGCGGTTGCGGCTGAACGGCAGGTACAGCTCGCGCAGCAGCTCTACCTCGGCGGGTTCCGCGCCACCGATGATGATGCGCTCCGGGCGCATGCAGTCATCGACTGCCGAGCCTTCCTTGAGGAACTCGGGGTTGCTGACGACGTGGAAGCGGCTGGTATCGGCCACGGCCTGGGCGATGCGCGCCTTGATGCGGTGCACCGTGCCGACCGGCGCGGTGGATTTGTTGACGATCAGCTTGGGGCCGTCGGCATGTTCGAGAATGCTGTCGACCACGGCAAACACGTGCTTCAGGTCGGCGCTGCCATCGGCCTGGGGCGGGGTGCCGACGGCAATGAACTGCAACCTGGCATAGTTGGCCGCTTCGCTGGCGTCGGTGGTGAAACGCAGGCGGCCGCAGGCCAGGTTCTTCTCCAGCATCGGCGCAAGGCCGGGCTCGAAGATCGGGCAATGGCCTGCATTGAGGCTGGCGACCCGCTCGGCGTCGACATCCATGCACAACACCGAGTGCCCCACCTGGGCCAGGCACACTGCCTGGGTGAGGCCGACATAGCCGGTACCGAAAACCGTGACCTTCATTTGACAGCTCCTTGGCGAGAAAGCTGAAAAAAAATGTCACAACGTTGTTTAGATATTGTTACTTGCGCAGGCCGCTGCTTCCTGGGCGACGTTCCACAGCTGCTGGCGGAACCAGCGCCGCAAGGGGTCGGCGTGGGTGCGTTCATGCCATATCTGCATCACCTCGATTGCGGGCAATGTCAGCGGCAGCGGGTACATGCGCAGGTCGTCATCACGCTCGGTGGCTTCGATGGCCAGCGAGCTCAGGCAGGTGAGCAGCAGGTCGGTGCCGCGCAGCAGGCGCGTGGGGGCCACGAAGCTCGACAGGCCAGCCACGACCCGTCGTTGCATGCCCTGGCTGCGCAAGGCGCGGTCGACCAGGCCATCGAGGTCGCCGGTCAGGGTGGTGAGCAGGTGGTCGCTGGCGAGGAAGCTATCGAGGTCCAGGCCTTGGTCCGCGGCTGGATGACTGCGCGAGGCCAGCACAACGAAGTGTACGGTGAGCAGGCGCTGTTGGTGGAAGGTTTCCGGGAGGTCGGTATAGAACCCGGCAACGGCCAGGTCACAGGTGCCTTTCTCCAGCTCTTCGCGAGGGAGCTGGCCACGGGTGTTGTGGGTGACCAGCGTCAGGTTCGGCGCCTGGCTGCGCAGGATCGGCAGCAGCCTGGGCAACAGCGTCTGTTCTACATAATCGGTGCTGTACAGGTGCAGGCGGGCAGGGCGGGCAAGGAAGTCCTGCCCTTCGCAGCGTTCATAGAAGCCTTCCAGGCCCACTACCAGGCGTTCTACCTCGGGCGCCAGTTCGTGGGCGCGTGGCGTCGGGGTCAGGCCCCTGGGCGCGCGGACGAACAGCGGGTCGCCAAACTGATGGCGCAGCTTGTTGAGCTTGTGGCTGAGGGCGGGCTGGCTCAGCGCCATGCGCTGGGCGGCGAGGGTGGCGTTGCGTTCCTGATACAGCACATGGAACAGGTACAGCAGGTTGAGGTCCTTGCTGGAGATATTCATTTTCTGGATCGCAGACATGAGAGCTTTCGAATTATCGAATCATAGCCTTGCCATTAGCATGAACGCATCCCGCCGATATGAGCGGACGGCTCTTTTTGCCTGATCAGGAGATTGTTGCATGACCAAGATGTCCCGGCTTGCCCTGGCTGTTGCCAGCACCCTGCTTGCCGCCGGCGCCCACGCTGCGCCCAAGGGAGAGGTGCTGGTGCTGTTGTCCAGCGAGCACCAGCTGCCCCTGCAGGACGGCAAGCGCTACGCCACTGGCTACTACCTCAACGAGTTCGGCGTGCCAGCCGACCAATTGCTCAAGGCTGGCTACAAGCTGGTGCTGGTAACCCCCAAAGGTAATGCCCCGAGCGTCGACCAGCGTTCGATCGACCCACGCTACTTTGCCGGTGATGCGGTGGAGATGCGCCGAATCGAGAAAGTCGTGCAAGGCCTGCCGGGCATTGACGATACCCTGTCAGTGAAAGAGGTCCTGGCAGGTGACCTGGGCCGCTATGCGGGGCTGTTCATCCCCGGCGGTCATGCGCCCTTGATCGACCTGGCCAACAACCCGGACGTGGGCGCCTTGCTGCGGCATTTCCACCAGGCCGGCAAGCCCACAGCCGCCATCTGCCACGGCCCCATCGCCTTGCTCTCGGCCCAGCAGGACCCGGCGAGCTATCAGTCGGCGCTGGCGCGTGGTGAAAAGCCGGCAGCCACCGACTGGCTGTACAAAGGTTACAAGATGACCATTTTCTCCGACCCGGAGGAGCAGGTGTTCGAAGCTTCGCTCAAGGACCAGCGGCTGTTGTTCTACCCGGCCAACGCCATGGCAATGGCAGGGGGCGACATGGGCTACGCCAAGGCCTGGCAACCCAATGTGGTGGTGGACCGCGAACTGATCACCGGGCAGAACCCGTTCTCGGACAAGGTGCTGGCCAAGGTACTGCTGGAAAAGTTGGCAGGGCAGGCAAAGGCCGCTGATCAGGGCATCTAGACTTACAAGTGGCCTGCATCGGGCAACGCTCGGCAGGCCGATACCATTCAACCGACCACCGCCTCCCCGGAGCGGATGTCCCTCGCTGGCGATGGCCTTCTTTGCAGAGGAGGGCAGGTCATGGACGAGGCAAGGCTTCACGACTTCATGGGCAAGCTGGTGGGCGACATGGGCGCCGCGGCGACCTTGGCCAACGTGATTCTTGGCGATGAGCTAGGGTTGTACCGGGCCATGGCCGACAGCCAACCGACCACCCCCGAGGCGCTGGCGGAAAAGACCGGCTGCCACCCGCGGCTGGTGCGCGAATGGCTCAGCGCCCAGGCCGCCTCGGGCTACATGGTGCATGACAAGGGCCGTTTCGTGTTGCCTGAAGAGCAGGCCATGGCCCTGGCGCTGGAGGATTCCCCGGCCTACATGGCCGGTGGTGCGGCGGTGGTGGCCGCGCTGTTCCACGACAAGGACAAGCTGGTCGCGGCCATGCGCGGCGACGGCGGGCTGGCCTGGGGCGACCATCACCCCTGCATGTTCAGCGGCACCGAACGGTTCTTCCGGCCGGGTTACCGCACCTTCCTGGTGGCCGAATGGCTACCGGCGCTGGAGGGCGTGGTGGCCAAGCTGCAAGCGGGCGCCAAGGTGGCGGATGTGGGCTGTGGGCATGGCGCTTCCACGCTGGTCATGGCCCAGGCGTTCCCGGCATCCACCTTCGTCGGCTACGACTACCACGGGCCTTCCATCGCCACCGCCAACGAGCGTGCGCGCGAGGCGGGGTTGGCGGGGCGGGTGAGCTTCCAGCAGGCCAGCGCCAAGGACTACCCGGGGCATGACCATGACCTGGTGTGCTTCTTCGATTGCCTGCACGACATGGGCGACCCGGTGGGGGCTGCTAAGCATGCCTACCGTGCGTTGAAGGCCGACGGCACGGTGATGCTGGTGGAGCCTTATGCCGAGGATTCGCTGGAGGGCAACCTGACACCGGTCGGGCGCTTGTTCTATGCGGCGTCGACGTTTATCTGCACGCCCAATTCGTTGTCGCAGGAGGTGGGGTTGGGGCTGGGTGCGCAGGCGGGGGAAGCGCGGTTGCGGGCGGTGTTCGAGGAGGCGGGTTTCGGCCGGTTCCGGCGGGCGACGCAGACGCCGTTCAACCTGATTCTGGAGGCTCGGAAGTAGAGGTAAGCCTGTGCCGGCCCTTTCGCGGGCACGCCCGCTCCCACAGGGCCCCACCTGAGGCCGGCGAAAACCCTGTGGGAGCGGGCGTGCCCGCGAAGAGGCCGGGCCTGCAAAAGCAGAAGGGGCGCCTTGATGGCGCCCCCTCTGTCTTGCTGCTTAGGCTTCAGCGTCCCAGGGACGATCGCCTTTTTCATCCTTGACGCGGGTCGGCAGGCCCATCACGTCCAGCGCCTTGAGGAACGGCTCTGCTGGCAGCTCCTCGACGTTGACCATGCGCTTGGCATCCCACTCGCCACGGGCGACCAGCAGGGCGGCAGCCACTGGCGGTACACCAGCGGTGTAGGAAATACCCTGGCTGTCGGTCTCGGCGTAGGCTTCTTCGTGGTCGGCCACGTTGTAGATGAACACTTCGCGCGGCTGGCCATCCTTGGTGCCCTTGACCAGGTCACCGATGCAGGTCTTGCCGGTGTAGCCCGGGGCCAGCGAGGCTGGGTCCGGCAGCACGGCCTTGACCACTTTCAGTGGTACCACTTCCAGGCCTTCGGCGGTTTTCACCGGTTGCTCGGAGAGCAGGCCCAGGTTCTTCAGCACGGTGAACACGTTGATGTAGTGCTCGCCGAAGCTCATCCAGAAACGCACGTTCGGCACGTTGAGGTTCTTCGAAATCGAGTGAACTTCATCGTGGCCGGTCAGGTACAGGTTCTGCGAACCTACCACCGGCAGGTCGTCGGTACGCTTGACCTCGAACATGGTGTTGCTGGTCCACTGGCTGTTCTGCCAGCTCCACACTTGCCCGGTAAACTCGCGGAAGTTGATTTCCGGGTCGAAGTTGGTGGCGAAGTACTTGCCATGCGAACCGGCATTGACGTCGAGGATGTCGATCGAGTCAATGCTGTCGAAATACTGTTGCTGCGCCAGCTTGGCGTAGCTGTTCACCACACCCGGGTCGAAACCGACGCCGAGAATGGCGGTAATGTTCTTTGCCTGGCACTCTTCGAGGTGTTTCCACTCGTAGTTGCCGTACCACGGCGGGGTCTCGCAGATCTTGCCCGGCTCTTCGTGGATGGCGGTGTCCAGATAGGCGACACCGGTATCGATGCAGGCACGCAGCACCGACATGTTGAGGAAGGCGGAACCAACGTTGATCACGATCTGCGATTCGGTCTCGCGGATCAGCGCCTTGGTTGCCTCGACATCGAGGGCATTGAGCGAGAAGGCCTGGATGTCGGCGGGTACCTTGAGGCTACCCTTGGCCTTGACGCTGTCGATGATGGCCTGGCATTTGGAGATGTTCCGTGACGCGATGGCGATACGACCCAGTTCGTCGTTATGCTGCGCGCACTTGTGGGCCACCACCTTGGCGACACCTCCTGCACCAATGATAAGAACGTTCTTCTTCAATTTATCCCTTGCTCCTTACTGAAAGCCGGTCTTACGACAGGCTGGAAACGTAGTCTTCGAAACCGAACTCGCGCACCACTTCGACGCTGCCGTCGAGTTGCTTGACCACGATGGATGGCATTTTCAGACCGTTGAACCAGTTTTTCTTGACCATGGTGTAACCCGCCGCGTCGACGAACGACAGGCGATCACCGATGGCCAGCGGACGATCGAATTGGTATTCGCCGAAGATGTCACCGGCCAGGCACGACTTGCCGCAGACCATGTAGGTGTGCGCGCCGTCGTTGGGGGCCATCTTGGCGTTGAGGCGGTAGATCAGCAGGTCGAGCATGTGCGCTTCGATCGAGCTGTCGACCACGGCCAGGTGCTTGCCGTTGTACAGGGTGTCGAGCACGGTCACTTCCAGCGAGGCGCTGTTGGTGATGGCGGCTTCGCCCGGCTCCAGGTACACCTGAACGCCGTATTTTTCCGAGAAGGCTTTCAGGCGCGCGCAGAAGGCGTCCAGCGCGTAGTCTTCACCGGTGAAGTGGATGCCGCCACCGAGGCTTACCCACTCGACCTTGTGCAGCAGGTGACCGAAGCGCTCCTCGATGTGCGTGAGCATCTTGTCGAACAGGCCGAAGTCGCCGTTCTCGCAGTTGTTGTGGAACATGAAGCCGGAGATCTGCTCGATCACCTGTTCGACCTTGGCCGGGTCCCATTCGCCCAGGCGGCTGAACGGGCGGGCAGGGTCTGCCAGCAGGTAGTCGGAGCTGCTGACCTGCGGGTTGACGCGCAGACCACGGACCTTGCCTTCGGACTGTTCGGCGAAGCGCTGCAACTGGCCGATCGAGTTGAAGATGATCTTGTCGCAGTTCTCGAGCATTTCCTCGACCTCGTCGTCGGCCCAGGCCACGCTGTAGGCGTGGGTTTCGCCGGCGAACTTCTGGCGGCCGAGCTTGAGCTCGTACAGCGACGAAGAGGTGGTGCCGTCCATGTACTGTTGCATCAGGTCGAAGACCGACCAGGTGGCAAAGCACTTGAGGGCGAGCAGCGCCTTGGCACCAGAGTGTTCGCGCACGTAGGCGATCTTCTCCATGTTGCCCAGCAGCTTGGTTTTATCGATGAGGTAGTACGGCGTCTTGATCATTTAAAGGCCCCCGGCCAGGCCGGCCAAAAAAAGGACACGCATTGTGCCTTCACTTGCCGCAGACCGAAAGGGTGGGTTACGCATTTCGTCGTGGTTGACGCTGTTGCGAGAGGATTTTTCCGGTTGCGGCGGGCTCAGTAGAACAGCGGCATGTGACTATCGTAATCAGCAACCGGGTGCCGCAAGGAGAATCCGATGAGCAACGTTCTGTGCTGGATGGCACGGGCTACGCCCGTGTTCGCGGGTGAACCCGCTCCCACAGGGATTGCGCTTGCTTCAAACCTTGCACAGTCCTGTTGCTACTTCAATCCTGTGCAGTCCAATCTGTGGGAGCGGGTTTACCCGCGAAGAGGCCGGTACAGGCAACCTCAATCAACCTGCTGCAACCACGCCTGGATCTGCTCCAGCGTGGCGGTAGCCCCGCCACAAACCACCACCAGCACATTCTGGTACTGCGCCAGGGCGCCCGATGCATAGGCCAACGCCAAAGCAGCCCCACAGGCAGGCTCCACCAGCACGCGATGGTCCAGCAGGAACCGCTCGCACGCCTCCAGCGCAGCGCGGTCAGTGACCAGATGGCTGTGCACCGGATGCTCCTTCACGCACACCAGCGCCTGGTCAGCCACACGCTTGGCCCCCAGCGAGGTCGCCACCGAGGCAATACGCTCCAGCTCCACCGAATGCCCCGCCTGCATGGCCGCATGCAGCGATGCCGCGCCCTCGGTTTCAACCGCCAGCACCGGCACATCGCCCCAGCCGTTGCGCTGTAGCCCCTCGACCACACCACTGAGCAATCCGCCGCCGCCTACCGACAACACCACGGCATCCGGTTTCACGCCGGCCTCGGCGACTTCATCCACCAGGCTGGCATGCCCTGCCCACAGCAGCGGTTCGTCGAATGGGTGAATGAAGGCGTCATCCGGGCCGACCAAGGTCTGCGCCAGGGCGTTGGCCTCTTGCCAGGAGCTGCCATGCACCTCCAACTTGGCGCCCTCCAGGCGCAGCAGGTCCTTGGCCCGCTCGGTGGTGGTCTCGGGCACTACCACGGTCACCGGCACGCCCAGCTTGCGCCCGGCATAGGCCACTGCCAGGCCGGCGTTGCCGCCCGAGGAAGACACGAAATGCCGCGCGCCACGGGCATGGTGCACCTCACAGGCGTGGCCCACGCCGCGCAGCTTGAACGAGCCGCAGGGCTGCAGGGCATCGAGCTTGAGCCAGACGTTGCTGCCCGCGGCCAGTGACAGCGGGCGGGATTCGATCAGGGGGGTATGAACATGCAAGGTCATTGGCTGGCTCCGCGCAGTTGCTCGAGGTAGTTGTAAACGGTGTAGCGGGTCACACCCAGGGCGCTGGCGGCCTTTTCCACGCCGCCCTTGACGATGAACAGGCCACGCTCCTGCATCACTCGCACGGCCTCGACCTTGGCCTGCTTGTTCATCCGCCCCTGGCCGCTGCGCTGCAGGGATGCCTGGATTATCTCGCTCATCAGCAGTTCCATGTCGGCGGGTTCATTGACGGCAGGTGTGGCCCCCAGCGGTTGGAACTGCTGAAGAAAGTTCATGGCGGCATCCAGGCCGGTGACGTCGGTGTTGACGCAAAGGCTGGCGAAGGGGTGGCCGCTGCGGTCGCGGAAGATGGCCGTGGCGCTGCGCAGAGTGCGGCCCTTCAGCGTGGTGGGGTAGTCGGGCAGCACCACCGGCTCACAGCCGTGCTGATCGGCCGAGGCCTGCATCAGTGCCTTGAAACCCAGGTCCTGTTCAGGGGCGGCGAGGATCGGGCTACCGATGCTGCGGCCGGAAAGGTGGCCGTTGACGATCGCCACCACGGAGTGTTCCGGGTGATCGAGGTCGTGCAGGAGGATTTCCATGTTGCGCGCGGCAACGCTACCCAGGGCCTGGATGGCGGCCTTGAGGACGGTGAGGGTGAGCTGGCGTTCTTCGCTTGGGGTGATAGGCATGGCAGATCGCAAAATCAACGTTTTGTGTATTTTTACACATAAAGTTGAATTTTACGATCTATTGTGGACTGCACAGCCCTGTAGGAGCGGCCTTGTGTCGCGATAGGGCTGCGAAGCAGCCCCAGGATTTCAGCGTACATGCACAGATTGTTGGGGCTGCTTCGCAGCCCTATCGCGACACAAGGCCGCTCCTACAGGAATTGCGCATGGATCGAGGTAGATAGGCGGCGATGCAGCCCCAGTACTCAGCTCAGGGCCGGGGTGCGCGGTGGGATCATCCGACGCGACCCGGTCGCCTCGAAGGCCGCACCAAAGCTCAGCAGCGCATTGTCGCTGTAAGCCCGGCCTGCAAAGGTCAGCCCCACCGGCATGCCGATATCGGCCATCACACCCATCGGCACGGTCACGGTCGGCACGCCCAGGTGACGGATCGCCAGGTTGCCGTTGGCCACCCAGATGCCGTTGCTCCAGGCAATGTCCGCCGATGCCGGGTTGACGTCGGCATCGGCCGGGCCCACGTCGGCCACGGTGGGGAACAGCACCGCGTCCAGGCCCAGGTTGTCCATCCAGTCTTCCAGGTCGATCTTGCGGGTCTGCTCCAGGCCGCGCAGGCCGTCGGGCAGGGTCTCGATCTGGTCCCAGGTCTTCAGGCCACGCTTGGCCATGTTGACGTACTCGTCCATGCCGGCGGCCAGGTCGTCCTCACGGTTGGGCAGGGTGCCCGGGTCGTGGGGGAAGATCTGCGGCCCGTCGACATCGGCCAGGCGGTTGAGCCTGGGGTCATCGTTGGCGCGCAGGAAGTCGTCGAAGGCCCACCCCGACAGCTCCCACAGCTCGTCATGCAGGAACTCCTTGCTGACGATGCCGCGGTTGTACACGGTCGGTGCGCCCGGGCGGTCGCCCTCGCAGTTGGACACCAGCGGGAAGTCCACTTCCAGCACTTCGGCACCAGCCGCCTCCAGTGCCTGACGGGCCTGCTGCCACAGGTCGATCACCGTGGCGCGGGTGTTGATGCGCTGGCCAGTCGGGCCGCCGATGCCAGGCTTCTCGGAAGTACCGGCCTCGGCATCGGCGTTGATGTACATGCGCGGCACGCCAAAGCGCTTGCCCTTTAGCGCGCTGGCATCCACGGCCAGGTCCAGATACGAAGCCGGGCGCACCGTCGAAGCCGCCGGGATTGGCACCCAAGGTTGCAGGCGCCACAGGTCGCCGCGCTTGTCGGCGTCGTCGGCTACGACCACGTCGAGGATTTCCAGCAGGTCGGCCATGGTGCGGGCATACGGCACCACCACGTCCATGGTCGGTGTCAGCGGCCAGTTGCCACGCACCGAAATCACCCCGCGCGACGGGGTATAGGCGCACAGGCCATTGTTGGACGCCGGGCCACGGCCGCTGGACCAGGTTTCTTCGGCCAGGCCGAAGGCACTGAAGCTGGCAGCGGTGGCGGTTCCGGCACCGTTGGACGAGCCCGAGGCGAACGGTGCGGTCAGGTAGTTGGCGTTGTACGGGCTTTCGGCGCGGCCATACACGCCGCGTTGCATGCCACCGTTGGCCATGGGCGGCATGTTGGTCTTGCCCAGGCACACGGCGCCGGCGGCGCGCAGGCGTTCAATGGTGAAGGCGTCGCGCTGGGCCACCAGGTCCTTGAAGGCCGGGCTGCCGGAGGCAGCGGTCAGGCCTTTGACCAGGTAGCTGTCCTTGGCGGTGTAGGGGATGCCGTCCAACGGGCTCAGGACCTGGCCTTTGGCGCGACGGGCGTCGGAGGCTTCGGCCTCTTTCAGCGCCTCGGGGTTGCGCACCACCACGGCGTTCAGGGCAGTGGCGGTGTCGGCGCCATCGTAGGCATCGATGCGCGCCAGGTAGGCCTGGACCAGCTCGACCGCCGTCGTGCGGCCCGACTCGAGCGCGTCGCGCAGCTCGGCAATGGAAACCTCGGTTACCTCGATCATGCGTTCACCAAAAAAATGTGCAGGTGGGGGCTAATGCGAGGAGTGTACAAGAAGGGCTTGGCGGGCGCAGGTTTGCGCGGGGGCAAATGGTTTTTTGCAGGCGGGCATTGTCGGGCCTCCCAAGCCCGGCGCGAACCCTTGTAGGAGCGGCCTTGTGTCGCGATAGGGCCGCAAAGCGGCCCCGGCGATTTCACAGTGATACGAAGACCCTGGGGGCGCTTCGCACCCCTTTCGCGACGCAAGGACGCTCCCACAAGGGTGCCGCGTCAAGCGTCCAGGTCTGCCGCTGCATGCCGCTCCGGCACCTGGCTGGCCTCATCCCCCCAGGTCCGGTTCACCCGTGTGCCGCGCTGCACCGCCGGGCGCAAGGCAATCTCCTCGGCCCAGCGCTGCACATTCGGGTACTCGTCCACCGCCAGGAACTCCGCCGCGCCATACAGGTTGCCGCGCACCAGCTGGCCATACCAGGGCCACACGGCAATGTCGGCGATGCTGTATTCCTCGCCGCCCAGGTAGCGGCTTTCAGCCAGGCGCCGGTCGAGCACATCCAGCTGGCGCTTGGCTTCCATGGTGAAGCGGTTGATCGCGTACTCGAACTTTTCCGGCGCATACACATAGAAGTGGCCAAAGCCGCCGCCCAGGTACGGCGCCGCGCCCATTTGCCAGAACAGCCAGTTCAGGCTTTCGGTGCGTGCAGCTGGCGCTTTCGGCAGCAAGGCACCGAACTTTTCCGCCAGGTACAGCAGGATCGAACCCGACTCGAACACCCGCACCGGCGGCTCGACGCTGCGGTCGAGCAGGGCGGGGATCTTCGAGTTGGGGTTGACCTGGACGAAGCCGCTGGAGAACTGCTCACCCTCGCCAATGCGGATCAACCAGGCATCATATTCGGCGCCCGAGTGGCCCAGCGCGAGCAGCTCTTCGAGGGCGATGGTGACCTTGACGCCATTGGGCGTGGCCAGGGAGTACAGCTGCAGCGGGTGCTTGCCCAGCGGCAGGTCCTTGTCGTGAGTCGGGCCGGCAACCGGGCGGTTGATGCTGGCGAACTGGCCGCCGGACGCTGCGTCGTTGCGCCAGACCTTGGGTGGCACGTAGGCGGGCTTGCTCATGCATGAATCTCCTTCATTGGCGCGAAACGGTCACGTAGAGACGTGGACCTGCATCTATGCCACGGGTTCGACGAAAAGCGCAAATGCATAGGGCGCGGGCGTGAAGTGCATGACTTCGGTTTCATCCAGGTTTCATCCGGTGCAGCCCAGGCCGGTTCTATGCTGGGCTATCTCTTCGCCCTGCAAGGAACCGCCGGCCGATGACTCTCCCACGCTGCGTGTTGGCGCTGGCCCTGTTCGGCAGCCTGCTGGCCCACGCCGAGGCCGCGCCCTGGGTTGCCGGCCTGCACCACATGACCCTGGCCGACCCGGTCGACGCCCGGCCCATGCAGGCGCTGGCGTTCTACCCGGCCATCGGCAATACCCGCAGCAGCCGGATAGACGGCTACCCGATCGACGTGAGTGAAGAGGCGCCGGTAGCGTTGGGCCAGTTCCCGTTGCTGGTGCTGTCCCACGGCAATACCGGCAGCCCGCTGGCCTTGCACTACCTGGCGACGTCGCTGGCGCGCCAGGGCTTCATCGTGGTGGCGGTGGTGCACCCCGGCGACAACGCCCGCGACCACAGCCGCCTGGGCACCTTGAGCAACCTGTATGGTCGGCCGCTGCAAGTGAGTGCCGCGATTACGGCCGCCCGCGATGATGCCTTGCTGGGGCCCTACCTGAACGGTGGCAAGGTTGGGGTGATCGGCTACTCGGCCGGTGGTGAAACCGCCTTGATCCTCTCGGGCGCGCGCCCCGACCTGGACCGCCTGCGCAAGTACTGCCTGGATCGCCCTGACGACGCCGACGCCTGCAGGACCCACGGCGTACTGATTGCCGACCGCAGCGAGCTGGTGCCAGAGGCCGACCAGCGGGTGGGGGCGGTGATGCTGATGGCGCCGCTTAGCCTGCTGTTCGGGCGCCATGCCTTGGCCGGGGTGCAGGTGCCGGCGCTGATCTACAGTGGCGACAGCGACCAGCTGGTGGCGGTGGACCGCAACGCCGAAGCCCTGGCCCGCAAGTTGCCGGTCACACCGGACTATCGCCTGCTGGCCGGCGCCGGGCACTTCGTGTTCATGGCCCATTGCGATGCCGAGCAGTCCGTGCGGATGCCGGCGCTGTGCAAGGATGCCGCAGGCGTGGACCGTCGGCAGATCCACCATTCCCTGCAACGTGAAGCCGCGGTGTTCTTCAGCCAGGCGTTGGGCGCACCGCAGCCTGCCGAGCGTTCAGCCGCGAGCGGCGCGCCGCGCCAGCAACAGCGTTAGGCCCACACCGGCCAGGGCGAGCAGGGCGGCCACACAGAAGATCGAGGCATAGCCCAGGTGCGCGGCCACCGCGCCCATCACAGGTCCGGCGATGGCCAGGGCCATGTCGAAGAACACCGCGTAGGCACCCAGCCCTGCGCCGCGGCTGCTGCTGGGCACCTGCTTGATCGCTTCCACCCCCAGCGCCGGGTACACCAGCGACAGCCCGAAACCGGTAAGCCCGGCGCCGATCAGTGCCCACGGCGGCGACGGTGCCAGCCACAGCAGGCTCAGGCCGAGCACTTCGGTGGCCATACACGCGACCGCCACGTTGTAGCCACCAAAACGGTTGACCGCGTTGACGAACAGCAGCCGGGAAATGATGAAGCACACGCCAAAGGCACTCAGGCACCAGGCCGCGCCCGCCCAGCCGCGCTCCAGGTAATACAGGGTGACGAAGGTGGTCAGCGTGCCGTAGCCGATAGAGGCCAGGGTCAGGCCCAGGCCACAGGGTGCGACCCGGCCGAAGGCCGACCAGAAGGGCAGGCGCTCGCCACGCACCACCACCACGTCCGGCCGCTTGCGCAGTACCAGCAGGGCCGATACCGCCAGCACCAGCAATGCCGGCCCCAGCACGCTGAAGTCCAGCCCGTCCACGGCCAGTACACCCAAGGGGGCACCAATGGCGATGGCGCCATAGGAGGCGATACCGTTCCAGGAAATCACCCTGGCGGTGTGCTCGGGCCCGACCTGGCTGATGCCCCAGCTCAGCGTGGCCACGCCGATCAGCCCTTGGGCGAGGCCCAGCAGCAGGCGCCCGCCGAGCAGCAGCGCCAGGCTCAGCAGCGGTAGCGTCAGGGTCCAGGCCGATAGCAGGGTCAACACCCCGCAGCCGGCAATCCCCAGCAAGCCGAAGCGAATCGCCTGCTTGCCCCCCAGGGTATCGGCAACGCGCCCGGCAAACGGGCGGCTGAGTAGCGTGGCCAGGTATTGCAGGCCAATGGTCAGCCCGGCGACCACCGCGCCAAACCCCAGCTGGTCGTGCACATGGCTGGGCAAGACAGCGATCGGCAGGCCGATGCAGAGGAAGGCAATGAAGGTGTAGAAAACGATCGACAGGATCTGCAGGGTAATTTGCAGCGTGTTGCTGGCGGGGGCGGGTTGTTGCGCGGTCATGGGCTCGTTCGCGGGCGGGCGGTTGGGCGTGGCCCATCATGGCCGTTGCGCGAAAGAAATGAAAGCAGGCTAACGAATTATTCGTCGGGCAGTGCCAGCCTGTGGGATCGGCGGTGGATTCTTCGCGGGTGAACCCGCTCCCACAGGATTTGCATAGGGCTCAAGTGCTACGCAGTCCCTGTGGGAGCGGGCATGCCCGCGAAGAGGCCGGCCCAGCCATACAAGATGGCCAGGCCGCCGCATCAATCAGACCGCTACACCCTGGCTACGCAGATAATCGTCATTCGCGGGCTCGCCCGCTCCCACAGGATTTGCATAGGCCTCAAATGCTACGCAGTCCCTGTGGGAGCGGGTTTACCCGCGAAGAGGCCGGCCCAGCCATACAAGATGACCAGGCAACTCCATCAATCAGACCAGCACACCCTGGCTACGCAGTTAATCGTCATTCGCGGGCTCACCCGCTCCCACAGGATTTGCATAGGCCTCAAATGCTACGCAGTCCCTGTGGGAGCGGGTTTACCCGCGAAGAGGCCGGCCCAGCCATACAAGATGGCCAGGCCGCCGCATCAATCAGACCACTACCTGGCTACGCAGTTGATCGTCATTCGCGGGCTCGCCCGCTCCCACAGGATTTGCATTGGCCTCAAGTGCTACGCAGTCCCTGTGGGAGCGGGCATGCCCGCGAAGAGGCCGGCCCAGCCATACAAGATGGCCAGGCCGCCGCATCAATCAGACCACTACACCCTGGCTACGCAGGTAATCGTCGTAGGTACCGCTGAAGTCCACCACGCCATCAGCCGACAGCTCGATGATGCGCGTGGCCAGCGACGACACGAACTCACGGTCGTGGCTGACGAACAGCAGGGTGCCCGGGTAGTTTTCCAGCGCCAGGTTCAGCGCCTCGATCGATTCCATGTCCAGGTGGTTGGTCGGCTCGTCCATCACCAGCACGTTCGGCTTCTGCAGGATCAGCTTGCCGAACAGCATGCGGCCTTGCTCACCACCGGAAATCACCTTCACCGACTTGAGAATCTCGTCGTTGGAGAACAGCATGCGCCCGAGGGTGCCGCGGATCACCTGCTCGCCGGAGGTCCACTGGCCCATCCAGTCGAACAGGGTCATGTCGTCTTCGAAGTCGTGGGCGTGGTCCTGGGCGTAGTAGCCCACTTCGGCGCTGTCGGTCCACTTCACTTCACCCTTGTCCGGGGTCATTTCACCGACCAGGGTGCGCAGCAGGGTGGTCTTGCCGATACCGTTGGGGCCGATGATCGCCACGCGCTCGCCAGCCTCGATGGTGAAGCCCAGGTCTTTGAACAGCACCTTGTCGTCGAAGGCCTTGGCCATTTTCTCGACGGTGACGGCCTGGCGGTGCAGCTTCTTGGTCTGTTCGAAGCGGATGAACGGGCTCACCCGGCTCGACGGCTTGACCTCGGCCAGCTGGATCTTGTCGATCTGCTTGGCCCGAGAGGTGGCCTGCTTGGCCTTGGAGGCGTTGGCCGAGAAGCGGCTGACGAAGGTCTGCAGTTCGGCGATCTGGGCTTTCTTCTTGGCGTTGTCCGACAGCAGCTGCTCGCGGGCCTGGGTGGCAGCGGTCATGTACTCGTCGTAGTTGCCCGGGAATACGCGCAGCTCGCCGTAGTCCAGGTCGGCCATGTGGGTGCAGACACTGTTGAGGAAGTGCCGGTCGTGGGAAATGATCACCATGGTGCTGTTACGCGCGGTGAGGATGGTTTCCAGCCAGCGGATGGTGTTGATGTCCAGGTGGTTGGTCGGCTCGTCGAGCAGCAGCACATCCGGGTCCGAGAACAGCGCCTGGGCCAGCAGGACGCGCAGTTTCCAGCCCGGTGCCACTTCGCTCATCGGGCCGAAGTGCTGTTCCAGCGGAATACCCAGGCCCAGCAGCAGTTCACCGGCACGGGATTCGGCGGTGTAGCCGTCCATTTCGGCAAATTCGGTTTCCAGCTCGGCGACGGCCATGCCGTCTTCCTCGGTCATTTCCGGCAGCGAGTAGATACGATCGCGCTCGGCCTTGACCTTCCACAGTTGGCCGTGGCCCATGATCACCGTGTCGATCACGGTGAATTCCTCGTAGGCGAACTGGTCCTGGCGTAGCTTGCCCAGGCGGGTGTTCGGCTCGAGCATGACCTGGCCGCCGGACGGCTCCAGGTCACCGCCGAGGATCTTCATGAAGGTCG
This sequence comes from Pseudomonas sp. B5(2017), assembly GCF_002112825.1. Taxonomy (NCBI): domain Bacteria; kingdom Pseudomonadati; phylum Pseudomonadota; class Gammaproteobacteria; order Pseudomonadales; family Pseudomonadaceae; genus Pseudomonas; species Pseudomonas sp. B5(2017). The sequence goes on along the minus strand of NZ_NEIR01000003.1, from coordinate 35,148 downwards.
ACTTGCCGCAACCGTTGGCGCCGATCAGGCCGTAGCGGTTGCCGTTGTTGAATTTGACGGAAACGTTTTCGAACAGCGGCTTGGAGCCGAACTGCATGGTGATGTTGGCGGTAGAAATCAAGTGCTTGTCCTGCGGGGGTTCCAGAGGTGTATTTAGGCCATCTCGTCAGTTTTGGACCAATTTTGGGCCAATCCGACTCGGGGCGGCAGCTTCTCCAGCTCCCTCCAGTCCGAGGAGGAGCTGATCCATTTCGCGTAGGTAGAAAGCAACATCTCGACGCTGTGACCAAGCTGGTTCGCGATGAACGTGGGTTCATCCCAGACATCAGGCATAGGGTGGCGTAGGTGTGGCGGGTGTCGTACTGACGGCGTTCACGGATGTAAAGCGCCTTGGGCGCCGATTTGAAGTGGCGGATTGTAACACTTGGTTCGTTGATCCACAGCCCACCTTTGCTCGGCTGGAACAGAAATGGGCGGATCGGGTGCGCTGGCTTGGGATGCCATGCGCTGGAGAGTTGCCATCTTCTGGGCCTGCTGGATGGCATTCAGCGCGCGCTCGTTGAGCAGCACTGATCTGCAAATACTTCTAAGCGTCGTATAGAGGCGCGAGATATCATCGTCAGCGCTTTACTCAGGGATGATCACTAGCTGAAGGGATTGCTTACATGGAAAGAAGCTATTTCGTAACGATGCTTGCACTGATTCTTCATCAAATAGATGCCGCGTATTGGCAGGAATGGGAGATGTTTTTCCTACCAGGTGGGGTACAGGGCTTCCTCCTGTTCAATATCTTGGCAATACCCGTGTTGCTGGTTGGTTATCGAAGCGTGTTGCTGGGTACGGTTAACGCGGTGTTCTTCGCCAAAGTTTGTGCCGGCCTAGGCCTGATCACGTTCCTTATCCATGCCGGCTTCGGATTGGCTGGATATCACCAGTTTCACCTGCCTGCTTCGATCTCCATCCTCATTCTGTGCTTGGCCAGCTCTGTATGGCTTATGGCAGGGATAAGATCCTCATCGCAATGATCGCAGGCGCCGCGCTTACGATCCTGCATCGCTGCGCATTCAAATCATACGCTGAAGCGGGTTCATCAGCTCGGCACCTTGATTACGCACATTCCCCACGGCGATACCCACCCGGTACCACTCGAAGGCTTCGGCCGGCTCACCCAGGTTGAGCACCAGCTGTTCTGCGCGCTCGCTGGGCATTGCTGCCGCGATCCACTCGTACGCCAGTTCTGGAGGCAACACGACAGGCCGGCGGTCGTGAACGTCGACCATTCCGCCCTGAGCGTCGGCGGTAATGATGACGAACCCGTCGTGCTCGGTGCCGGTGAACTGGCCGATCGAGGCGCAAAGGGCAGGGCGCCCATCCTGGCGGCGGATGTAGTACGGTTGTTTCTTCGGCCCACCTTCATCAACCCATTCGTACCAGCCGTCGACAGGGGTGATGGCCCGGTGCGGCCAGATCGCCCGGAAGAATGGGCCATGCGCCACCTTCTCGACCCGCGCGTTGATCGGCGCAGCGCGATCGGTTGCCCAATGCGGCCGCCACCCCCACCTCACCAGGTCAGCTCGAGGGCCTGCGTCATCCATCCGCAGTACCGCCACCAGCGTGGTCGGCGCGATGTTGTACCGGCCAAGCGGCTGGTCGCCGACGTTGTTCCGCCAGGCCTCTGGCAGGCTCAGGGTTTCAACGAAGTCATGTATGCCACGGTACTGGCTGAGCCTTCCGCACATACGCCCTCCTACCGAAACCTGAAGGATAGCCGTTGGCTGGTAGTAGTGCCGGCAGTCATACGGGGACGGCCAGGCTCTCCGCTTGCCACGATGCAGGGCGAACGGATTTCAGCGCCTGCCCGCAACGGGGTCAGCCTGCCGTTGCGGGCGATGGCTGCAGGCTGCCTGCCTGCTCGGGAACCCTGATGAACACGTTGTATCTGCCACCTTCCATTTCTTCGAAGGCAATCAGTTTTTTCACCAGCGCACCGTTCAGTACCTTGCCGGCATTCAATAGCAGCATGCCATTGTCGGCATTTAGGTTGCGCGCCAGTATCATGCCGTCTGCCAGTTCGTGCGTGCTCAATACCTTGATCGCCGGGTCGGTCAAGGTAATGTCGCGCATGTACTCGGCACAGACGTTGACGAAGTCTTCCACCAGGTCTGGGTCATACAGCTTTCCAGCATACTTGCGTATGTAGAGCAGTGCCTCATCGCTATTGAGCTGGCGATCCAGGACCAGCCCGCGCTGCAATTCGATGAAATCCACGGCCATTTTCAACCAGCGGGCGCCCAGTGGAATTGCCGCGCCCTTCAGGTGCCCCGGAAAACCGCTGCCATCCCAGCGTTCCTGGTGGTGAAGTATGAGTTGTGCAGCCTCTTTTATTGGCTCCAGGGTCATGACCAGCGCTTCGCTCTGTTTCGGGTATGACCGGTACAGTTCGCGCTCTGGTGGAGGAATGAGATCGGCAGGGCAGGTGAGCATGCTGTCGGTCCAGCTCATCTTGCCGATGTTGTAGAGGGCTGCAGCCATGGTCAGGTTGCGACAGCTACCTTCGTCCAGCCCATGGCTGGTGCAATACACCCGTATCAGTTCTATGACTTGCCGGTTGGTCTGCTTGGCCTTGGGCAGACGCAGGTTGCCTAACTGCGAAAAGAATTCGGTGCTGGTCACGTAACTGCGCTTGAGTTCTTCATAGGCAAGGTCAAGCATGTCGGCAGTTTGCTGCAACTCGGCGGTGCGCGCCGCTACACGCTGTTCAAGGCTTTCGTTAAGCGCCTTGAGTTGCTTGATCTGAACCTGAGTCAGCTGTTCCAGGCGCTTTCGTTCGCTTTCCGAATGTTGGTGGGCCAATGCCTGGCGCAATGTGACCAACAGCTCTTCATCATTCCAGGGTTTGCTGATGTAACGATAGATGTGCCCATCATTGATGGCTTTCGCGATGGTGTCCGTGTCAGCGTAACCCGTAAGCAGAATGCGCAACGTGTCGGGAAAACGCTCATGTACGTGGGCCAACAGTGTTGCCCCGTCCATGTTTGGCATGCGCGCATCACTCATCACCAGATTGATCGGGCGTTGTTGGAGCAGTTGCAGGGCGTCGGCACCGCTTTCGGCAAGGAGGAGTTCGTAGGGTTGGTTGCGAAGTAGACGACGAAGGCTGCTGAGAATCGAGGGCTCGTCGTCAACCAGAAGTATCACCGGCTTGGCTGCTGCGCCATCGGTAACGGGTAGCTCCATGGGTCCCTCCCTGCCGGTCTCGGCCAGACTACTCCCTGGCCACAGCCTAGATGATATTTGCCCCCGCCGTTAGCTTTTGTCTGTTGGCCTCACTATGCTCGGAGGCAGGTGCATCTCGCCAGGGAGGGTTGTGCTGTGCCGACTTGTCTGCAGGTTCGCATCGTTGCCTCGATGCTTGTCGTTTTGCCGGCATGGGGGCTGGCCCAGAGCATTGGTGGGCCGCTCACGCCATTGCCGGCGGTGCCTGAGCTTGACCCTGCCCGGGTGGAGCTGGGGCGCAAACTGTTCAATGACTCGCGTTTGTCCCTCGATAACAGCCAGTCCTGTGCTGATTGCCATCGCCTGGATCGCGGTGGCGCGGACGGGCAGGCGCGCTCGCCTGATGCAGATGGCAAACCCTTGCCAGTTCACACACCCAGCGTCTTCAACGCCAGCCTGAACTTCCTGCAGTTCTGGGATGGGCGCGCGCAATCGTTTGACGGCCTGGTGCACCTGGCAACCGGTAATACGGACGGCAAAGAAGATGGCTGGGCTACCGTGGTTCAACGAATTGCTGACGATCCGGCCTACCAGACGGGGTTCGCCGAAGCCTATGGCAAACCAGTGACCGCCATCGATGTCAAAGATGCCCTGGTTACGTACCAGCGCACCCTGCTGACACCCGATTCACGCTTCGATCGCTATCTGAAAGGAGATACCAGCAGCCTCAGCCTGGAAGAGAAACATGGCTATCAGCGCTTCCAGGAGTACGGTTGTATAGCCTGCCACCAGGGCGTGAATATCGGCGGCAACATGCTGCAGAAGTTCGGTGTTTTCGATGATTATTTCACCAACCGTGGCAATGTTACCCGGGCAGACCGGGGACGCTACAACGTGACAGGTGACCCGGATGACCTCCACCTGTTCAAAGTTCCAAGCCTGCGAAACGTGGAGGTGACCGCCCCTTATTTTCATGACGGTTCGGCGCCCACCTTGGAAGCAGCCGTCGATGCCATGTTTCATTATCAGTTGGGACGTACGCCGAGCGACGATGATAAAGCGCTGATCATCAAGTTTCTCCAGACCCTCACCGGCCAATGGGAGGGTAAACCGCTATGAGGTTGAACGCTCGGCGCAGTCTGCTGCTGTTGGCTGCGTGCGCCATGTCGCTGGCTTCCGTGCTGGTCTACCTGTACTGGATGTCCAGGTCCGATGAGAGTGGCAACTACGCCCAGGCGCGCGATCTGATTCGCCAGATCAAGCAGTACGATGCGCAGTGGGAGGGTGCGGTGCTCAAGGCGCGCACCACCACCAATTACAACTACGACCCGCTGGTGCTGCCGTTGATTGAAATGAAGCGCCTATGGCGGGAATTCCACACGCTGGAAGGGCGTCATCAAAAAGCGGAAATGCTCGCTTGGCAAAAGGCTTTTCGCGATTACCAACAGTCCTTTGACGACAAGGTCCTGCTGGTCTCGCGCTTCAAGACGCACAATGCGATCCTGCGAAATTCCCTGGCTTTTCTCCCGGCTGCAGCCGATGTAATACAGGTGCACCTTCGTCAATTGGTCGATGCCGATACACTGCGCCTGCGCAGAATCACCAGCGATACCTATGACTTGATGCTGAGCAGCCTTGAGTTTGCCCAAACCACTACCGATGAAAAAGCTGCCGACATCCTTGTCGGACTGAACAATCTTTCGGTCAACAAGGAGCGCTTGCCCGTCGATTTTCAGGTGCCCATCGATACCATCAGCAAACACATAGAGTTGATTCTTCGTGAGCAACCCAAGGTCGACCAACTGCTAGAAGCGATCGAGGCGGTTCCGATTGCCGAGAGTCTGGACGCCATTGCGCTGATGCTGGACCGCGACGAGCAAGCAGCAGCGCTGACGGCTCAGCGATACCATTTCTATCTGTTGGTGTTTTCCACCCTGCTGGTATTGCTATTGCTGTACATGGGGATGTGGTTGATGCGTAGCTACGCCGAAATAAACCGTGTAAACCGAGCGCTGGTGAGTGCCAACGACGAATTGGAACAGCGGGTCGAACGGCGTACCCAGGCACTTACCCAAGCCAGCGCAGCACTGCAGCGCGAGGTGGATGAACGCCGGTTGCTCGAGAACCAGTTGGTCCAGTCCGAAAAGCTCGCCTCGCTCGGTCAGCTGGCAGCCGGCGTAGCCCATGAAGTCAACAACCCGATTGGGTTTGTCTCTTCCAACCTCGGCGCACTGGATGATTATTTCGGCCGTTTGCAGGACATGCTGAAGGCATATGCCGACGCGGAAAATACTCGGGTTCCGAACGCGCTCGGCGCGGAGCTGGCGAAGTTGCGCACGGAAATCGAGCTGGATTACTTGCTGGAGGATATTCCGGCGCTGATCCGCGAATCCAAGGACGGTATCAGTCGCGTTGCGCGGATCGTCAAGGACCTCAAGGACTTTTCGCGAGTAGAGAGCAGCCATGACTGGCAAGTGGCAGACCTGCTTCAAGGCATAGAGTCAACGCTGAACATTGTTGCCAGCGAACTCAGGCACAAGGCGGACCTTGTCAAGGATTACAGCCCATTGCCGCCGGTCGAGTGCCTGCCTTCGCAGATCAATCAGGTAATCATGAATCTGCTGGTCAATGCCACCCAGGCGATGGGTGCCGAGCGTGGCAGAATTACCCTGCGAACCGGTGCCAGTGACAAGTGGGTGTGGATTGAAGTCGCAGACAATGGTTGTGGCATTCCTGCCGAAAGCCTGCAAAAGATCTTCGATCCGTTCTACACGACGAAGCCCATCGGCCAGGGCACCGGGCTGGGATTGTCACTTTCGTACGGAATCATCAAGCGTCATGGTGGCGAGATCCGCGTAGACAGCGAGGAGGGAGTCGGTACGACATTCAGGGTCGAACTGCCCATCCATCAGGCCCGGTCGGCCTGAGAGCAGCAGGGAAGTGGAATGCAAATTGCTGTGACCCTCTGGGGCATCGATCATGCGGAGTACGCAGAAATGACTCAGAATGACCGCTACTACATGATCTTCGTTGTGGTTGCTGTACTGGTCCTGGATCTGGCGGCGACATTTGTGTTTCTCAAGGCAATCGCCTGACCCCCGTTTGTGGGCCTGGTTGTACCCGAAATCGGGGTCATCTGCAGAGTGACTACCCGGTTTGGGACAAGTTTTGTCCGCCCCCTGTCTGGTTCATGGCCACACGGCGCTGCACGCCCTTGAGTCGACCGCCAGCTGAAATCTCGCCCGCAAGATGACCAGCGGCGTACCTCTGCCTGAACATCCCTCCTTTGTGCGGTCCAACGTAAGCAAGGCCTGGTTTCATCTGGCCGGAGGTACGCACATGAAACGCAAGACTGCATGGGTCGTAGTGTTGTCAGGGTTGCTGCTGCTCGGTGGTTGCTGGCCATATTGGCACCACGGTGGGCATCACGGCGGCGGCCATCACCGGCATTTCAACGATGGACACCATGGTGGTCAGGACTACCGCCGCTATTGATGCAGGCAGCAATCCCTTCCGCTTGCGGCCAGGCCTGTGCGATTACACTGCAGGACAACGCAAACTCGCCCAGGCTGGCCTGTCTGGAACTTGCCCGCTTATCCATGAACGAAGGTTAACTTCGCGGGGAAAGCCCGCCCTGAAACCGATATAGCCAACAAGCATATTGCCCGGCTGACGTTGAGCAGTAACATGGGCAAACAAAAACCAAAAAAAGGCATGCGGCTTGGCAACACTTTCCCAAGTTACTCGATGGGGCGGCAGGAGCGTGTCGCGTGAAGAGCTCAAGATCGGTAGCAGGTGCAATACTGATGTCCACTTTCGCCACACTGTTCATGGCAGGCTGCGCACATGACCCCGATGTGCGTGAGGGCCATGGGTATGCGGCCGGGGCCACGGAAAGAAGTACGCCGGCGTACCTGGGATGCGTCAAAAGCGAACTTCAAGGGAATGTGAAAACCTACCAGGTCGATGGCGATAACTCGGTCAGACTGTTCGTCGATAGTACCGACCCCGACAAGGCGGGTGGCATGGTCGAGGTGCGGGGCACGGGTAACCAGCGCCAGTTCGCGGCCTATCAACGCGATGCCTGGTACGACCATGGCAGGCTGCTGGACGCCGCGCTGATGTGTTCCAAAGCATGATCAACTGACCCTCGTGAACAAAAAGCCCGCCCTCGAGAGCGGGCTTTTTGCATTTGCCGACCCCAGCGGCAATAATCCGCTCATTTGAACGGAGAGCACCAGGTTGGAAGCAAGAAGCGTTGTCGCGGAAATGTTCATTGGAATGCCGACGCATTTCTGGGTGTTGCCGGTTGCCGGCCTGGTCGCCTGGTTCGGCCTGAAATGGGCGGAGCAATCCGATAACCGCGCCACCATGCTGCGGGCCGTGACCTACCTGCTGCTCATCGCGTTGGCGGTGTTGCCCAACGGCTTTTATGCGCTGTTTCCCCCGACGCCCGACATGCCCGAGCTGTTGTTGAATCGTGAACCGCTACCGAACTACGAAGGCCGCTTCTATCTGGATGCGTTCTACGTGTTCAGTGGGTGGGCACTGAGCAAAGTGGCAAAGCTCAAGTTCAACTAGGAAAACGCTGAACGAGCCGCTCGAGGGCCAGCACCGAGCGGCCTACTGTCTCATGTTGCTCGATAATCTGCCTTGCTGTCGAGCTGACCCAGGCTCAAGTTGAAAGGTTCGTCAGGAGCTTGAAGCAAACACGATTTGTTTGCATTTATCAAGGTGTGGCTCGGCTACTTTTCAACTAATACCTTCCTGTTAAGACCAACTTTCAGTTACGCCATCCTGCAGTGAGGAAAGGGCTAACTCAAAAGTAATAGATCAAGTAGGTTTTTGCGAGCCTCGATGATGATCCTCCCCGCAAGAGACCTTCCTTAAATATTTTAAAGCCCGTCTGGCGTTTTATGGGGGGCGTGCTATTTGTGGATATACGCGTGCGATCGCTCGGTCGTGCTGTAGACAAAAGGACTGTCACGTATGTCGATTCAGGCCAAGGTATCTCCCCTCGCTCAAAGTGTTAATTCTGCCGCCCCCATCGCAATCCCCGATAACGGAATCCTGACGCTTACTCAGAGCAGTAACATTGTTCTGGATATTGCTCCAGAAAGCGTGACGAGCTACACAAAAAGCGGGGCGGACCTGATCGTACAACTGAAGTCTGGCGAGAGCCTGCGCATTGCCAACTTCTATGTCGAAGGGCAGCCGGTAAGCCAGTTGTACCTGGTAGACCGGGACAAGCTGCTGGCCGTCGACCTGCCCCCGGTCGCTGCCGATGGGCCGCTGTTGGCAGGTTATGTGCCCCAGGAAACTGCGGCCGGGTTCGAGTCGCTCACTGGCGCCGACGGCACCATTGCCGGGCTCAGCCCCGGCGCTGCATTGCTGGCTGGGGCTGCGATCATTGGCGGCGGCGTCGCGATCGCCAACAGCAACGATGGCGGCGGCGGTGGTGGTGGCGGCGGTGACGGCAGTGTGCCGCCTGACACCACGGCACCGGCGCCTGCCAGCGGACTGCAGATTGCCCCAGATGGCAGCAGCATCAGCGGCACGGCCGAGCCGGGCGCCACCGTGGGCATCGACAGCAACGGCGACGGGCAAACCGACGTCAGCGTGGTGGTCGGCTCCGACGGCAAATTCCAGATTCCACTGAATCCGCCACTGACCAACGGCGAAACGGTTACCGTGGTGGTGACCGATCCGGCCGGCAATAGCAGCCCGCCCGCGACCGTGCAGGCCCCTGACTTCCCCGATGCGCCGCAAATCAACCCGAGCAACGGCTCCAGCATCAGCGGTACCGCCGAGCCGGGCAGCACCGTGGTGCTCACCGACGGCAACGGCAACCCCATCGGCCAGACTACTGCCGACGGCAACGGTAACTGGTCGTACACACCCGATAGCCCACTGCCCGATGGCACGGTGGTCAAAGCAGTGGTAGTGGATGCCGCCGGTAACAGCGGCCCGCCCGCCAGCATCATCATCGACGGCGTGGCGCCAGCGGCACCCGTGATCAACCCGAGCAATGGTACCGAGCTCAGTGGTACCGCCGAGCCGAACAGCACCGTGACCCTCACCGATGGCAGCGGTAACCCGATCGGCCAGGTGACGGCCGATGGCAACGGCAACTGGAGCTATACCCCCGCGACCCCGCTGCCCGATGGTACCGTGGTCAACGCGGTGGCCCAGGACGCGGCTGGCAATACCAGCGGGCAGGGCAGCACCACCGTGGATAGCGTGGCGCCGGGCGCTCCCACCATCGACCTGAGCGACGGCAGCAGCCTCAGCGGTACCGCCGAGCCGAACAGCACCGTGACCCTCACCGATGGTAGCGGTAATCCGATCGGCCAGGTGACGGCCGATGGCAGTGGCAACTGGAGCTACACCCCCGCGACACCGCTGCCCGACGGTACCGTGATCAACGTGGTGGCCCAGGATGCAGCTGGCAACACCAGCGCTCCGACGAGCACGACAGTGGATGCGCAGGCCCCGGCTGCACCAGTGGTCAACCCCAGCAATGGCACCACGATCAGTGGCACCGCTGAACCGGGCAGCACCGTTACCCTGACCGATGCCGGCGGCAACCCGATCGGCCAGGTCACCGCCGACGGCAGTGGCAACTGGAGTTTCACACCGGGCAGCCCGTTACCCAACGGCACCGTGGTGAACGCCACTGCGACCGACCTGACCGGCAATACCAGCGCTCCATCGAGCACTACAGTGGACTCGGTGGCCCCGGCCGCGCCGGTGGTCCAGCCGAGCAACGGCAGCGAAATCAGCGGTACCGCCGAGCCGGGTAGCACCATCACCCTGACCGACGGCAGCGGCAACCCGATCGGCCAGACCACCGCCGACGGCAGCGGCAACTGGTCGCTCACCCCAGGCACACCGTTGCCGGATGGCTCCGTGGTCAATGCCACGGCGACCGACCCGGCCGGCAATACCAGCGGGCAGGGCAGCACCACCGTGGATGGCGTGGCCCCGGGCGTGCCCACCATCGACCTCAGCAACGGCAGCAGCCTCAGCGGCACCGCCGAGCCGAACAGCACCGTGACCCTCACCGACGGCAGTGGTAATCCGATTGGCGAAGCCACCGCCGACGGCAGCGGTAACTGGACGTTCACCCCAGCCACGCCGTTGCCCAATGGCACGGTGGTCAATGCCACGGCGAGCGACCCGGCCGGCAATACCAGCCCGGCAGCGACGGTCACCGTCGACTCCAGCGCGCCGGCTGCACCGGTGATCAATCCCACCAACGGCGCGACCATCGGCGGTACCGCTGAAGCAGGTGCCACCGTCACCCTGACCGATGGCAGCGGCAACCCGATCGGCCAGGTCACCGCCGATGGCAGTGGCAACTGGAGTTTCACTCCGGGCAGCCCGTTACCCAACGGCACCGTGGTGAACGCCACCGCGACCGACCCGACCGGCAACACCAGCGCTCCATCAAGCACCACAGTGGACTCGGTGGCCCCGGCCGCGCCGGTGGTCGAGCCGAGCAACGGCAGCGAAATCAGCGGCACCGCCGAGCCGGGCAGCACCATCACCCTGACCGACGGCAGCGGCAACCCCATCGGCCAGACCACCGCCGACGGCAGCGGCAACTGGTCGTTCACCCCTGGCACACCGTTGCCGGATGGCTCCGTGGTCAATGCCACGGCGACCGACCCGGCCGGCAATACCAGCGGGCAGGGCAGCACCACCGTGGATGGCGTGGCCCCGGGCGTACCTACCATCAATCTCAGCAACGGCAGCAGTCTTAGCGGCACCGCCGAGCCGAACAGCACCGTGACCCTCACCGACGGCAGTGGTAATCCGATTGGCGAAGCCACCGCCGACGGCAGCGGTAACTGGACGTTCACCCCAGCCACGCCGTTGCCCAATGGCACGGTGGTCAATGCCACGGCGAGCGACCCGGCTGGCAATACCAGCCCGGCAGCGACGGTCACCGTCGATTCCAGCGCGCCGGCTGCACCGGTAATCAATCCGAGTAACGGCGCGACCATCGGCGGTACCGCTGAAGCAGGTGCCACCGTCACCCTGACCGATGGCAGCGGCAACCCGATCGGCCAGGTCACCGCCGACGGCAGCGGCAACTGGAGCTTTACCCCCGGCACACCGCTGGCCAACGGTACCGTAATCATCGCAACGGCAACCGACCCGACCGGCAACACCGGTCCGCAGGCCGCCACCACGGTGGACTCGGTAGCCCCGGCCGCACCAGTGGTCGAACTGAGCAACGGCAGCGAAATCAGCGGCACCGCCGAGCCAGGCAGTACCATCACCCTGACCGATGGCAGCGGCAACCCGATCGGCCAGACCACTGCCGACGGCAGCGGCGACTGGAGCTTCACCCCCGGTACGCCGCTGGCCGACGGAACCGTGATCAACGCCACGGCGACCGACCCGGCCGGCAATACCAGCGGGCCGGCCAGCACCACCGTGGACGGCGTGGCCCCGGGTGTACCTACCATCAATCTCAGCAACGGCAGCAGTCTTAGCGGCACCGCCGAGCCGAACAGCACCGTGACCCTCACCGACGGCAGCGGTAACCCCATTGGCGAAGTCACCGCTGACGGCAGCGGCAACTGGACGTTCACCCCAGCGACGCCCCTGCCCAATGGCACGGTGGTCAATGCCACGGCGAGCGATCCGGCTGGCAATACCAGCCCGGCAGCGACGGTCACCGTCGATTCCAGCGCGCCGGCTGCACCGGTAATCAATCCCACCAACGGCGCGACCATCAACGGTACCGCTGAAGCGGGCGCCACCGTCACCCTGACCGACCTCGGCGGCAACCCGATCGCCCAGATCACCGCCGACGGCAGCGGCACCTGGAGCTTCACCCCCGGCTTGCCGCTGGCCAACGGTACCGTAATCATCGCCACGGCAACCGACCCGACCGGCAACACCGGTCCGCAGGCCGCCACCACAGTGGACTCGGTAGCCCCGGCCGCACCAGTCGTCGAGCCAAGCAACGGCAGCGAAATCAGCGGCACCGCCGAGCCGGGCAGCACCGTCATCCTGACCGATGGCAGCGGCAACCCCATCGGCCAAACCACCGCCGACGGCAACGGCGACTGGAGCTTCACCCCGACCACGCCGCTGGCCAATGGCACGGTGGTCAACGCCGTCGCCCAGGACCCAGCCGGCAACACTGGCCCGCAGGGCAGCACCACGGTGGATTCGATCGCACCCGCCGCGCCAGTGGTCAATCCGAGCAACGGCGCCGTGATCAACGGTACTGCCGAGCCGAACAGCACCGTGACTCTCACCGGTGGCAATGGTAATCCGATTGGCGAAGTCACTGCCGACGGCAGCGGCAACTGGACGTTCACCCCGGGCACGCAACTGCCCAATGGTACCGTGGTCAACGCCACGGCGACCGATGCCGCCGGCAATACGGGTGCTTCAGGTAGCACCACCGTGGATTCGTCGCTGCCGTCGATTCCGCAGGTCGACCCGAGTAACGGCTCGGTGATCAGCGGTACTGCCGATGCCGGTAACACCATTATCCTCACCGATGGCAGCGGCAACCCGATCGGCCAGGTCACCGCCGACGGCGCCGGTAACTGGTCGTTCACACCCGGCATTCCGTTGCCGGATGGCACCGTGGTCAACGCGGTGGCGCGCAACCCCGGTGGGACCGATAGTGCGCCGGCGGTCATTACCGTGGACGGCGTGGCGCCGGCCGCTCCGGTGGTTGAACCGAGCAATGGCACGGAAATCAGTGGTACTGCCGAAGCCGGCGCCACTGTCATCCTCACCGACGGCAGCGGCAACCCGATCGGCCAGACCGTCGCCGACGGCAGCGGCAACTGGTCGTTCACGCCCGGCACGCCGCTGGCCAACGGCACGGTGATAAACGCCGTGGCCCAGGACCCGGCCGGCAATACCAGCGGGCCGGCCAGCGTCACCGTTGACGCCATCGCCCCGGCCGCACCGATCGTCAACCCGAGCAACGGGGTTGTGATCAGTGGTACCGCCGAAGCCGGGACCAAGGTGATCCTCACCGACGGCAGTGGCAACCCGATCGGCCAGACGACAGCCGATGGCAGTGGCAACTGGGCCTTCACGCCTTCGCCTGCGCTGGGCAACGGCACGGTGATCAACGCCGTGGCTCAGGACCCGTCCGGCAACACCAGCGGGCCGACCAGCGCCACCGTTGACGCCGTCGCGCCGGCCGCACCGGTCATCAACCCGAGCAACGGGGTGGTGATCAGTGGTACGGCTGAGGCCGGGGCCAAGGTGATCCTCACTGACGGCAGCGGCAACCCGATCGGCCAGACCACTGCCGACGGCAGCGGCAACTGGTCGTTCACGCCCGGTACGCCGCTGGTCAATGGCACGGTCATCAATGCCGTGGCCCAGGACGCCGCTGGCAACACCAGCACCCCACAAGTCAGCACCACGGTGGATGCGGTAGCCCCTGGCCAGCCGACGATCGAGCCGAGCAACGGTACCGAGATCAGTGGTACCGCTGAAGCCGGTGCCAGGGTGATCCTCACCGACGGCAGCGGCAACCCGATCGGCCAGACCGTCGCCGACGGCAGCGGCAACTGGTCGTTCACGCCCGGCACGCCGCTGGCCAACGGCACGGTGATCAACGCCGTGGCCCAGGACCCGGCCGGCAATACCAGCGGGCCGGCCAGCGTCACCGTTGACGCCATCGCCCCGGCCGCACCGATTATCAGCCCGAGCAACGGGGTGGTGATCAGTGGTACCGCCGAAGCCGGGACCAAGGTGATCCTCACCGACGGCAGCGGCAACCCGATCGGCGAGACGACCGCCGACGGCAGTGGCAACTGGACCTTCACGCCTGCGCCTGCGCTGGCCAACGGCACGGTGATCAACGCCGTGGCCCAGGACCCGGCCGGCAATATCAGCCTGCCAGCCAGCACCACGGTGGATTCAGTCGCACCTGGCCAGCCGACGATCGACCCGAGCAACGGGACCGTGATCACGGGTAGCGCTGAAGCCGGGGCGAAGGTGATCCTCACCGACGGCAACGGCAACCCGATCGGCGAGACGACCGCTGACGGCACTGGCAACTGGGCCTTCACGCCTGGTGCGCCGCTGGCCAACGGCACGGTGATCAACGCCGTGGCCCAGGACGCCGCTGGCAACACCAGCACCCCACAGGTCAGCACCACGGTGGATGCGGTAGCCCCCGGCCAGCCGACGATCGAGCCGAGCAACGGCACCGAGATCAGTGGTACCGCCGAAGCCGGGGCCAAGGTGATCCTCACCGACGGCAACGGCAACCCGATCGGTGAGACGACCGCCGACGGCAGTGGCAACTGGTCGTTCACGCCCGGCACGCCGCTGGCCAACGGCACGGTGATCAACGCCGTGGCCCAGGACCCGGCCGGCAATACCAGCGGGCCGAGCAGCGTCACCGTTGACGCCATCGCCCCGGCCGCGCCGACTATCGAGCCGAGCAATGGTGTGGTCCTCACGGGTACTGCTGAGCCCGGCGCCACCGTCATCCTCACCGATGGTGGCGGCAATCCGATCGGCGAGACGACCGCCGACGGCAGTGGCGACTGGAGCTTCACCCCAACCACGCCGCTGGCCAATGGCACGGTGGTCAACGCGGTGGCCGAGGACGCCGCCGGCAACAGCAGTGGCCCGGCCAGTACCACGGTCGACTCGGTGGCGCCGTCGGCACCGCTGTTGAGCATCAGTGCCGACGGTGCGCTGCTGACCGGTACCGCCGAGCCGAACAGCCAGGTACGCCTCGTGATCGACGGCGATACCGCCAACCCGATCACGGTGAATGTCGACGGCGCCGGTAACTTCAGCCTGCCGTTGGCGCCACCGCTGATCACCGGCGAGCTGATCAGCGGGGTTACCGCCGACGCTGCCGGCAACCTCAGCGGCCCGGCGACGATCAACGCGCCGGACCTGGCGCCGCCGACCATCAGTGTGCCGGAAGCCGCCGACACCTGGATCAACGCTGCGGAGATCAGCGACGGCATCCAGGTCGACGTGACGATCCGCCCGACCATGCAGGTCGGCCAGGTGATCACCGTCGCCTTCGCCGGGCAGAACGGCTACGAGACGCAGGCAACGCACACCATCACCGCCAGCGATATCCTGGCCGGCAGCGTCACCGTGACCATTCCCCCTGGCGGTGGCATGGGGCCGTTCCCGGAGGGCGCCTCTACCGTCACCGCAGACATCAATGGCGGCACTGCTTCGACCCCGGTGCCGTTCACCGTCGACACCATCCCGCCTGCGACCCCGGTGCTGTCGCTGGTGGGCAGCATCCTGACCATCTCCACCGATCTGGGAACCGAACTGACGGTTGAAGTGGACATCGGCGGCGTCACCGCCACCGCCACGGTGACAGCCGACAACAGCGGGCTGGCTTCGCTGAACCTGCTCACCGACCTGGACATCGACCTTACCCTGGACCAGTTGCTCAACGCCCAGGTTTCGGTAACCGGCGAGGATCCGGCCGGCAACACGAGCAATGTGGCAACCATCGGCGTTGGCGGCAGCCTCGAGCAGCCAGTGACCATCGGCAACTTCGGCGTCGATGTCAGCCTCAACCCGCTGAACCCGCGGTTCGGTTTCAGCGGCACCACCGAGCCGGACTCCAGCGTGGTGATCCGTGTCATCACCCCTGCGCTGAACGTCGAGCTGCTGCCGATCCAGGCGGACAGCTCCGGCAACTTCTCGCTGAACCTGCTGAGCCCGACCGTCCTCACCCAGCTGGGGCTGAACATCACCGATATCCTCAACCTCGGTTCGCAGATCTCGTTCAACATCGTCGCCACCGACACCAACAGCAACGACAGCTCGGCCTACGGCATCACCCTGACCCCCAACGGGCTGTCACTGAATATCGGCCAG
This sequence comes from Pseudomonas sp. B5(2017), assembly GCF_002112825.1. Taxonomy (NCBI): domain Bacteria; kingdom Pseudomonadati; phylum Pseudomonadota; class Gammaproteobacteria; order Pseudomonadales; family Pseudomonadaceae; genus Pseudomonas; species Pseudomonas sp. B5(2017). Next base: position 19,068 of record NZ_NEIR01000003.1, on the reverse strand, counting down.
ATCGACGTCAACGGCACCTCGGGGGACGACGTCATGTCTGGGGCGAGCGGCAGTTCGGAGCACATCAATGGAGGTGATGGCAACGACCTGATCTTCAACGTTGGGACCGGTGATCACGTGGTGGCCGGCAACGGCAACGATGCCATCCAGATCACCGCGACCGACTTCGTCAGCATCGACGGCGGCGCCGGCTTCGACACGTTGGTCCTGGCCGACGGCATCGACCTCGATTACAACGCCGTCGGCGTCGGCACGCTCTCCAACATCGAGCGTATCGACCTTGGCAGGGGCGACTCGGGGAGCGTGCTGACCCTGACCGCGGCGGAGGTCGACGCCATCACCGATGCCAACAACGTGCTGCAGATTACCGGCGAAAGCAACGACACCCTCAACGTGGTGGGTGCCGTGAACACCGGGACCACGCAGCAGCTCAACGGCATTACCTACGATGTCTACAACTTTGGCAGCAGTACCCTGCTGATCGAGGACAACACGGTACAGGTCGTGGTCTGATGCGCGGCCTGTCCGTGCTCAAGGGACGGCGCCGTGGCGCGGGAGCCCTCTGGCTCCTGTGCCTGGGGCTGCCGTTGTCCGCCCCGGCCATCCCGCTTGACCAGGCGGTGCGGGCGGGATTGGCGATCCACCCGCAGGTGCGTTCGGCGATGGCCGAGGCGGATCGTGCGGGCACCGAGGTGGAAATCGCCAAGGGTGGCTATTACCCCTCTGTCACCATGTCCGGAGGGCCGCAGGAGTTCGACGTTGGCGAGGTCGTCTACGACGTCACCGTCTCGCAGATGCTGTATGACTGGGGAAGGGTGACGAGCAAGGTCGACAGCGCCAGCGCGACCCGGCGCAAGCTTTCCGAGGCGGTGCTGGTGGCGCGCGACGATGCGGCGCTGGATATCGTCGAGACCTATCTCGATGTGCTTGCCTCGGAGCGCCGGGTGGAGACGGTGCGCCAGCACATCCAGCGCCTCGACGGCATCCGCGAGATGACCCAGGCGCGCGGCAGCGACGGTTACGCCGACCGCAGCGAACTGGACCGCGCCAACCTCGAACTGGCGCGTGCCCAGGAACAGCTGTCGCTGGAGAAGGGCAACCTGCAGGACGCGCGCAACCAGTACGCGATCCTGGTTGGCCAGGACCCCTCCGAGCTGGTGGAGCCCGAGCCGATGTCGCTGCAGCGCTACCTGGCTGCCAGCGACATGACGCGGGTGATCCGCGAGTCACCGTTGCAGCGCAAGGCGTTGGAGGACGCCAATGTCGCCGAGGCGCAAGTCCGCGAGGCCAAGGCTTCGTTGCTGCCGCAGTTGAACCTGGAGGCCTCCGCATTGCGCCGGGAGATCGGCGGTCGCCCGGAAAGCGACTCGGTGATGTCGCTGCGCTTTCGCATGGATACCTTCCAGGGGCTTTCCAACTTCCGCCGGCCGACCGCTGCGCAACAGCGTCTGGAGTCGGCGCAATGGACGGCCGATGCGATGCAGCGTGACATCCGCCGGCAGCTGCAGACGCTGTTCGATAATGGCGACACCCTGCGCTGGCGGGAACAGTCGCTGAGCCAGCAGGTGACGGAGTCGGAGCAGGTGGGCGAGCTGTACCGCGAGCAGTTCGAGGTCGGCCGGCGCGACGTGATCGACTTGCTCAACGTGCAGCGCGAACGCTTCGAGGCCGAGCGGCAATTGATCAATCTGCACATCGAGCGCAAACGCATCGAGTACCGGGCGGCTGCGCAGGTCGGGCTGTTGGGGGCATTACTGGAGAATCGGTTGAATCATGGAAGTTGAACAATCCCCGGATAATGTCGTGACCCTGAACCACGACGACCCGCTGCGCCAGGGCCTGCTGCTGCTGTGCCGGCAACTGGGCCGGCCGCTGGGCGACGCTGAGCTGGTCGACGGCCTGGCGCTGGAGCACGGACGCCTGCCGCTGCGCCTGGTCGCCCGCGCCCTGCGCCGCGCCGACATCACTGCCAGGGTTGCGGAGCTGCCGTTGCGGCAGATGGACGCCTACCTGCTGCCGGCCCTGCTGTTGCTCGACGATGGCCGCAGCCTGCTGCTGGTTGGCATCGAGGGTGAGCAGTACGAGGTGCTGGTGCCGCAGAGCGACGGCGGCCGTGAGTGCATGGCGCTGCCCGTTCTGGAGGCGCTTTACAGCGGCACGGCGGTGTTCGCCAAGTGCCGCTACCACCCCGACGGGCGGGTGGGCGACTACGCCAGCGGCCTGCCGGAGCACTGGTTCTTCGGGCCGCTCAAGCGGCTCTGGCGCTCTTATGCGGAAGTCACGGCGGCGGCCCTGGTGGCCAACGTCCTGGCCGTCGCCTCGGCGCTGTTCGCCATGCAGGTGTACGACCGCGTGGTACCCAACGCGGCCTTCGATACCCTATGGATACTCGCCAGCGGCGTGGCCCTGGCGATCATCGTCGACGGGGTATTGCGGATCCTTCGCGGGCACCTGCTGAACGTTCTCGGCAAGCGCCTGGACCTGCAGTTGTCGAGCCTGCTGTTCGCGCGTGTGCTGAGCACCCGGATCGCCGCCAAACCTGCGTCGATGGGCGCGTTCAGCACCCAGGTGCGTGAGTTCGAGTCGGTCCGCGAGTTCTTCACTTCGTCCAGCGCCGCGCTGATCAGCGACCTGCCGTTCGTGGTGATCTTCCTGTTGATCATTGCCGTGATCGGTGGCCATGTGGTCTGGGTGCCGCTGGTGGCCTGCGTGTTGATGCTGCTGCCGGGGCTGCTGACCCAGCGCCTGCTGGGGCACCTGTCGCGGCAGAACCTGCGCGAGGGGGCGATGAAGAACAGCGTGCTGCTGGAAGCCTTCGAACACCTGGAGACGGTCAAGGCCGCGCGTGCCGAAGGCCGCTGCCGCCAGCAGTGGGAGACGCTCACCGGGGAACTGGCCGGTACCGCAATGAAGACCCACGCCCTGGCCTCGACCCTCAGCTATTCGGCGAGCATCGTCCAGCAGCTGTGCTATGTCGGGGTGGTGGTGTTCGGCGTCTACCGGATAAGCGACGGCGCGATGACCGTCGGCGCCCTGGTGGCCTGTTCGATCCTGGCCTCGCGGGCCATCGCACCGCTGTCCCAGGCTGCCGCCATTCTTGGCCGCTGGCAGCACACCAAGGTGGCGCTGGAGGGCCTCGACCAGCTGATGTCCGCCGAGCAGGAGCGGCCCGCCGGCAAGCGCTTCGTGCACCGCGACCGACTCCACGGGCATTACCGTCTGGAGGCGCTGCGCCTGGCCCACGGCGACAGCCCACCGGTGGTCGACGTGCAGGCGCTGAACATCCAGGCCGGCGAGCGGGTAGCGCTGCTCGGCGGCAACGGCGCCGGCAAGTCGACCCTGCTGCGGCTGCTCAGCGGCCTGCTCGACGCGCAATCCGGCCGGCTGTTGCTGGACGACATCGCCCTGAGCCAGCTCGACCCGGCCGACCGCCAGCGCGGCATCGGCTACCTGCCGCAGGACGTGGCGCTGTTCCACGGCAGCCTGCGGGAAAACCTCAACCTGGCCAACGCCGCGCTGGGTGACGAGGAATTGCTGGAAGCCCTCGATGGCGTGGGGCTGGGTACTTTCGTGCGCGCCCACCCGTTGGGCCTGGACATGCCGATCCAGGGCAACGCCAGCCTCTCCGGCGGCCAGCGCCAGGCGGTGGGGCTGGCCCGGGTGCTGTTGCAGGACCCGCCGATCCTGCTGCTCGACGAGCCGACCGCGGCCTTTGACCAGAACAGCGAGAAGCAGGTCATCGACTACCTGCAGAAATGGCTGGGCCGCCGTACCCTGATCATCACCACCCACAAGAAAAGCGTACTGGCGCTGGTGGACCGTGCGGTGGTGCTGCGCAACGGCCAGGTGATCATGGACGGCCCGCTGAACCAGGTGGTGCTGGGCAACCAGGTGCAGGCGCCGCAGGTCGCCGAAGGAGCCGGCCATGGCAGCTGAAAAGAGTTCTGTAGCGCTGCGCCGGCAACTGGCCGATCCCTTGCTGGCGACCACTCACCCGGTCTATCGCCCGCTGCTCTGGACCCTGCTCGGCAGCGTCTTGCTGTTCGTCGCCTGGGCCGCCTGGGCAGAGCTCGATGAAGTGACGCGCGGCGATGGGCGGGTGGTGCCGTTCAGCCGCATCCAGAAGATCCAGAGCCTGGAAGGGGGCATTCTCGACCGTCTGCTGGTGCAGGAGGGCGACCTGGTGGAGGTCGGCCAGCCGCTGCTGCGCCTGGACGAGACGCGCTTTCTCACCAATTTCCAGGAGTCGGCCAACCAGGCCGGCGTGCTGCGCGCGGCCATTGCCCGGCTGGACGCCGAAGTGCTGGGCAAGGCGGCCATCGAGTTTCCATCGGACATCGACCCGCAAGGGCCGCTGGCGCGTTCCGAGCGCGAGCTGTTCAAGTCGCGGCGGGACAAGCTGCTCGAAGGCAGCCAGGCAATCCAGAGGCAGATCAGCCTGGCCCAGAGTCAGCTCGACCTGGTCCGCCCGCTGGTGGCCAAGCGTGCGGTGAGCCAGATGGAGGCGCTGCGGCTGAGCCAGGACATCGCTACCCTCAACGGCAAGCTGACCGAGCTGAAGAGCAGCTACTTCCAGGATGCCTATACCGAACGCTCACAGCGCAAGGCCGACCTCAGTGCCCTGGAGCCGATCGTCCAGCAGCGCCAGGACCAACTGCGCCGTACCGGGATCGTTTCGCCGGTGCGTGGGCGGGTGAACACCGTGCTGATCAACACCCGTGGCGGGGTGATCCAGCCCGGCGAGGCGATCATGGAAGTGATCCCGGTGGAGGACCGCCTGCTCGTCGAGGCCAGGATCAAGCCGCGCGACGTGGCCTTCCTGGTGCCGGGCATGCCGGCCAAGGTGAAGATCACCGCCTACGACTTCAGTATCTATGGCGACCTCAAGGGCACCCTGGAGCAGATCAGCGCCGACACCATCGAGGAGGACACGCCCCATGGCAAGGAGTCGTACTACCAGGTGCTGATCCGCACTGACGGCAGCCAGCTCAAGCGCGGCGAGGAGGTGTTGCCGATCATCCCCGGCATGGTTGCCGAGGTGGATATCCTCAGCGGCAAGCGCAGCGTGCTCAATTACTTGCTGCGCCCGCTGATCAAGGCCCGTCTGTACTGAACTGGGGTGTCAGGCCATCAGTACGGATGCCAGCAGCTTGATTGCCGACGTGCGGTGATGGCCGGCACTGTAGGCCAGCACTATGTCGCGGCAGTACCTGGGTTCTTCGCTCAGAATCCGGGCGTTAGGCGATTGCTCCAGCAATGACGGCCATTGCGGTACCAAGGAAACACCTTGCCCCAGCGACACCAGCAGGCTGATGGCCTCGAGCGCATCCAGGTCGCAAGCCACGCTGGGCGCGAGGCCCAGATCGTCCAGATAACGCTGGGTTATCAGGCCGCCCCAGGAGTCCACGGCATATCGGATATAGGGCCCGGTGGCCAGCATTGCCTGCGCTTCAGCCCGGGAGGCCGCGGCAGGTGCCAACAAGCACAGCGGTTCGCTGCGCAACGTGAGCGTTCTCAACGATTTTGCTGTCTTGAAGGGTGGCGCCACCAGAATTGCCGCATCCAGTTCCTGATTGATCAGCTTGTCATGAAGCAGTTTCGAGTCACCGGGCGTGATGGTGAGTTTGAGGTCGGGCGCGGAGGATGACAAATGCTCCAGTGCTGCCGGTACAAGGCCGGTGAGGGCGGTTGATATGGCGCCAATGCGCAGTTCCCCGGTCAGCGTATCGGCGTTCAGGTCGTTCCTGAGCTGATTGGCATGCTCGACGATGCAACGTATCCGTGGAATCAATGCCAGCAGCTTTTCTGTCGGCCTTATCGCGTGTGCCTCTCTATTGAAGAGAGTGCAGCCCAAGTGTTTCTCCAGGTTTCGAATGCGCAAACTTATTGCAGCGGCTGAAACATTTGCTTTCTTTGCCGCACCCGCAATGGAACCGCATTCAACAACAGATATGAGGCTTTCCAGATTTTGAATGTCCATAAGTAATGCTTATGCTCAGACCAAGTGTCAGTTGGTGTACATGAATGCCGGGCGGTGTGAGGATAGTGGCTCCGTTCGAGGAGTACCATCATGTTGACACCCTTTCATGTTGCTTATCATGTCAAAGATCTGGATGAAGCAAGAAAATTCTATAAAGAGGTTCTTGGCTGTGTCGAGGGGCGTAGCACTGATACGTGGGTAGACTTCGAGTTCTTTGGTCACCAGATATCTCTGCATGTGGGCAAACCCTTTGAAACCAGCCGCACCGGCAAGGTCGGCCCGCACCTTGTACTGATGCCTCATATCGGGGTGATATTGCCTCTGGATCGCTGGCAAGCCTTGGCTGAACGCCTTGAAGTTCTGGGCGTGCAGTTCGAAATTCCACCGGTTGTACGTTTCGAGGGTGAGCCTGGCGAGCAGAGGACAATGTTTTTCCTGGACCCAAGTGGTAATCCGATCGAAATCAAGGGGTTCAAGAGTTTGAATGCAGTCTTTGCTTCCTAGTGTCTTATAAAAACAGAGATCAGTCCTGTGAGAATAAAAATAAATTTGATCACGCAAATTGCAATTGGTCTGGCTGTCGGTATATGTGTTGGCGTGTTGTTGAATCATTTTCCCGATTACAAGGGGTGGTGGATCGAGCAAGTGCTACAGCCGGCGGGTGACGCGTTTATAAAACTGATGAAAATGATCATCGTGCCGCTGGTGTTTTCCTGCATGGTGGTAGGCATAGCCGGCTCTGGCAAGCGCGCCCTGGGGCGGGTGGGAACAAAAAGCCTTGTCTATTTCTTTGTTGTGACCGGGGTCGCAATCATTTTCGGCTTGTTGGTCGGTAACGTGCTCCAGCCAGGCGCCGGTGCGGGTTTCGCCGTTTCATCGGCGAGTGAAGCAGTGCCACCGGTGCAAAATGGTTCGGCAGGGCTCGGAAAGGTATTGCTGGGCATCATTCCTGATAACGTAGTGGCCGCAATGGCAGAGGCGAAGCTGTTGTCGGTACTGTTCTTCGCCATCTTGTTCGGGGTGGCACTGTCTACGCTGGATGAACCCAGGAGGCAGCCTTTGGTTGCCGTGCTGCAGACGGTAGTGGATACCATGTTCAAGGTCACCCATATGGTCATGGCCTACTCACCGATCGGCATCTTTGCCCTGATAGCTGTCACCGTGTCGACCTTCGGGATTGATTCACTGATGCCGCTGGCAAAGCTGATAGCCATTACTTATGTGGCGGTACTATTCTTCGCGATTGCCGTGCTGGGCCTTGTTGCCAGGGCTGTTGGCGAGAATATCTTCGAGATCATCAAGGCCTTCAAGGATGAACTGATACTGGCTTTCAGCAGCGCGAGTTCTGCCACCGTCATGCCGCAATTGATGGCCAAGACCGAAGCACGGGGTGTGCCGCGAGCGATCACGTCGCTGGTGATCCCGTTGTGTTATTCATTCAATCTGGATGGCGCGTCGCTGTTTGCGGGCCTGGGTACCCTGTTTATCGCGCAGGCCTACAATATTGAACTGGCCCTGGCCGACCAGGTGATGCTGGTATTCATCATGGTATTGACGTCCAAAGGCGCTGCCGGAGTGCCCGGGTTCATGTTTGTCATTCTCACTGCAACCCTGACAGCGGCAGGTTTGCCATTGGAAGGCGTGGCCCTGATTGCAGGGGTATATCGCTTGATGGACATGCCCGTTACGGCACTGAACGTGCTCGGTAATGCGCTGGCGCCGATCGTGGTCGCAAAATGGGAAAGCCGCGCTGGAACATTGCCGGCTGATGTCGTGGTTACGGAGCAATCATCTCGATAGCAGATGGGCAGGTTCGTTCAGCCAGGCGTTTGGAACGGGAATTGCTGCATCCCTGAAAACCTGCCCATTTGGGGATACGGCCATGTTTCCAGAAGATCTGTACTTCATGTTTCTCTTCGCCGTTGCCGTGTTGGCACTCGATGTGGCAGCCATCATGCTCTATCGGAGTGCCAAGCCCTGACCCGGGTTTGGGGACTTTCACCCTGAACCGGGTTTTGGTCTACAGTGCTGGGACGTCTCTGGTGTAAGGAAACAGCTATGGCAAAGCGTCGATGGGCAGTTATCGCTACCTCGATCGCGCTGGCAGTGGGGCCGGCGCTCACTTATGCCGACCCGGGTAATGGTAAAGGGCAGGGCCATGGCAAGGACAAGGGCCAGCATGGTCAAGGCCACGGGGGCTCGTATGGTGGGCCGTCGATAAACCGTGGCGATGTGCTTGGCATTCTTGACGGGCACCGCAGCTACTGGAGCGCAGGGCCGGCGCTGCCCCCCGGCATTCAGAAGAACCTGGCCCGTGGCAAACCACTGCCGCCGGGTATCGCCAAGAAGCTGGATGGCAGGCTGCTGGGGCAACTGCCTCATTACGATGGCTATGAATGGATGCAGGCGGGTGCGGACCTGATCCTGGTGGCAGTTGCTACGGGGATTATCTACGAGGTGTTGAACGGCGCGCTGGATTGACGTCAGGCGCAGGTGTCAGCGAGCGCCCCCGGCAGGTGACGCGGTGGTTGGCACCGGCTGCGCCGGTGTTCGCGGGTAAACCCGCTCCCACAGGGACAGCGCATTCCTTCGGCAGGTGGGGTCCTTGTGGGGCATGCCCGCGAAGCAGGCGACGCGGTGGCTGGCACCGGCTGCGCCGGTGTTCGCGGGCGCGCCCGCTCCCACAGGAACGGTGCATTCTTTCGGCAGGTGGGGTCCTTGTGGGAGCGGGCATGCCCGCGAAGCAGGCGACGCGGTGGTTGGCACCGGCTGCGCCGGTGTTCGCGGGTAAACCCGCTCCCACAGGGACAGCGCATTCTTTCGGCAGGTGGGGTCCTTGTGGGAGCGGGCCTGCCCGCGAAGCAGGCGACGCGGTGGCTGGCACCGGCTGCGCCGGTGTTCGCGGGCACGCCCGCTCCCACAGGAGCGGTGCATTCTTTCGGCTGATGGGGTCCCTGTGGGAGCGGGTTCACCCGCGAAGCAGGCGACGCGGTGGCTGATACCGGCTACGCCGGTGTTCTCGATAGCGCCCGTTCCTCCAGAATCAGGTGTTTTCCTGCACGTTCAGTACTGAACCCTTATCGTCCGTCGCCAGCAAGCCGCTGGAGTGCATGCCCTTCGTTTGCAGTTCGGCGAGTGGCACATCTGTAGTACGGAAAATGCTGCGACCTTGTTCACCAACCCTCAGGTTGATCAGTTTTCCATTCTGATAGAAGAATTGCGTTCTGTTGGTGTTCCTTTGCATGGTGTGTGCTCCGAAGGCTATTGGCAGATACACTTTCCCAGCCTTCACTCACCCAGGCCACTGGCAGAAATATCAGTTGCGGCCCGTGCAGCGAGACTTTGGTTGATTGGTAAGCCAATACAACCCTCCGTTAAAATGCCGCGTATCCTTGATGGGCAATTGCAAATGTCTACGTTTCGTATCTTTCTCGCCGCCGTGCTGGTCACCGGCCTTGCCGGTTGCGCAACCCCTGGCAAACCCACTGCCAGCAAGCTGACCCACAAATCGCCCCAGCAGTACGCCGCCTGCGTACTGCCCAAGTGGCAAGCGCTGGCGCCACAGGCCACGCAGAAATCGATCGCCCACGGCTACCGGTTGACGGCTCCCAGCGCCGTGGCATCCGATGATGTGCTGGACGTAGTCGATTCCCGCGAGGGCAGCCGCGCGACCTTCTACAAAGGCAGCTTCCTGTCTGGCGACAAATTGCGCTAGGCTGCCAGGGAATGCCTGGACTGACTCAGTAACCCGATCCGCTAGAGCCGCCCATGCTGGGCAGGCGGGCCCTGCGCTGAGCATTGCTCCACTCGGCGCAGGTCATGAAAGCGGTATTGTCCACTTTGCCGGTGCCGTCGAAACTTACGCTGTAGGGTTGCCGGTTGTCGGCTTTGGTCAACATGTAGTCGAAACAGGTACCGGGCACCACGGTGCGTTGGGTCTCGGCATCGGGCTTGCCGCCGACCTGCATGACCTGGTCTCTGCTCATGCCGTTGGCGACTTTCGCCACCAGCGGCTGGTCGTGGTACAGCGCGGAGTTGGACGAGCAGGCAGAAAGCGCTGCCAGTGCAAGGATCAGCGCTTGAAAGGGTTTGTTCATGGCAGTGCTCCGGTAGAGGACGCCGATGAAGGCAGGTGCTCCCCGCGCGAATGTGCGACCCCTGGCTCTGCGATCACACCATCAATCCGCTCGGCTTTTCATCATACGCCTGTACTGCCGCACCCGCAGTAACGTGCAGCCTTGCTCCAGCAACAAGGCGCGCAAGGGCGACGCATGCGCCTTGGGCCGGCTGCCGGCCGCCAGGCGGCGCATCTGCAATTTCACCAGGGCCATGTAGGCCAGTGCGGCAAAGGCCTTGCGCTTCCAGCGAATGGGCTGCAGTTCGGCGGTTGCCGTCGGCTCGCCGTTCTGCCAGAGCCGGGGCAGGGCAGGCTCGACTGCCAACGCCGTGGCAATCCCCGCCATGGCCACACCGCTGGCCAGCACCTGCTCGACTACCGGCAACCGCCGGATACCGCCGGTGACCATCACCGGCATCTTCGCGATGGCGGCGATTTCCCGGGCAAACTCCAGGAAGTAGGCCTCGCGAGCCAGGGTGCGCCCATCGCGGGCATCACCCTGCATCGCCGGTGCCTCATAGCTGCCGCCCGACAGCTCCACCAGGTCCACCGGCAATTCATTCAGCCACAGCACTACCTGGCGCGCATCCGCCGGTTCGAAACCGCCGCGCTGGAAATCCGCCGAATTCAGTTTCACTGCCACGGCGAAACCGGGCGAAACCACTTCGCGCACGGCCTTGACCACCTCCAGCAGCAACCGCGCGCGATTTTCCAGGCTGCCACCCCAGCGATCCTGGCGCTGGTTGCTCAGTGGCGAAAGAAACTGGCTCAGCAGGTAACCGTGGGCAGCGTGGATCTGTACGCCACTGAAACCAGCTTCTTCAGCCAGCGCCGCAGTGCGGGCAAAGCGCTGGATCAACGCGCCGATCTCGGCTTCGTCCAGTGCCTTGGGCAAGGGGAACAGCTTGGATAAACCGCCCATGTCCAGGGCAATGGCCGAAGGCGCCACGGTGGGCTGGCCGAGGTTGGCCTGCATCTGCCGGCCCGGGTGGTTGATCTGCATCCAGAACTGCGCGCCGTGGGCGCGGCCGATGCGCGCCCAGTCGCGAAAACGTTGCAGTGGCTGGCTGGCATCGAGCATCACGCCACCCGGGCCGGTCATGGCGCCAGGGTCGACCATCACGTTACCGGTCAGCAACAGCCCGGCACCGCCCTCGGCCCAAGCCTGGTAAAGGCGCAGCAGCTGGTCGGAAGGGGTCTGGTCCGGGTTGGCCAGGTTTTCCTCCATCGCCGCCTTGGCGATGCGGTTGGGGATGACACTGCCATTGGGCAGGTGCAGGGGCTGGAACGGCGTCATGGCGATCTCCGCAAAGGGTTGCCACGCATCGGTTTTTGCGCGCGTGGGCTAGGTTCGGGAGAAGGCTAAGATTAAAGTCAGCTTTAAGGTCAAGAGGGGAATGCTGACGCAATGAAAATTGGTGAACTGGCGCGACGCACGGGGCTTAGTGCATCGCGTATCCGCTTTTACGAAGCCAGCGGACTGATTACTGCGCGGCGCCTGGGCAATGGTTACCGGGATTACCCGGAGCAGGTGGTGCGGGCGCTGGAGATCATCACCTGCGGCCAGCAGGCCGGGTTCAGCCTGGAAGAAATGCGCAAACTCACCGACGCCTCCGGGGCTGCGGCGGGTGGGCATGATCTATTGCTGGGCAGCCTCAAGCGCAAGGTGGCGGAGATCGAAGCGATGCAGCAGCGGCTGGCGCACAACCGCGCGCAGTTGCTGGCGGTTATTGCAGGCATGGAAGACAAGCCGCAGGGGATAGATTGCGAGGAGAATGCCCAGCGCCTGATTGCCGGTTGGCAGCAGGGCGAGGCCACGAACACGTGACCCCCTGTAGGAGCGGCCTTGTGTCGCGATGGGCTGCGTAGCAGCCCCCGGATCTTGCGTTGATGCACAGATTGCCGGGGCCGCTGCGCAGCCCATCGCGACACAAGGCCGCTCCTACAGGGATCGCACAGCCGTCTGGATTCTGGGTATCAGCCTGCATCACCGCGCTTGTTCATCTGCTCGCACCGCATCAGCGCATCCGTCCTGCTTGGATAACTGGGCTTGAGCCGCTCCTTCGCTTGGTTATCGTAAATGTCGAAACCCCCACAAACGGTAGCGGCGTAATAGCGGCTACCCACGCGGAACGACTCCTTTTCGATCGGCACAGCGGGAACGATAACGAATCTTGGTTGCATTTTTCGTGCCTCCCCAGGCAGAGACTTAAGTATTAGTCTGGCCATGGATAACCATCAAGGAGACTCATGAATAAAACACGGTTTTCGTGATCGGCAGGTCGACGCCCGTCCTGTCATCAAATGAAAACCCGCTGTCGTCCGATGCGAAGCACCCCGCACACCAAGGGCATACAGTCCAATCACCCAGAACTGACGCCATGCGTCCAGATCGATGATTGGAGAGACAAGCATGTCCAAAGTCGTACGTTTCCATCAGACCGGTGGCCCCGAGGTGCTGCGCTACGAGGACGCCGAGGTCGGCGAGCCCGGCCCGGGGCAGGTGCGCTTGCGCCAGGTGGCGGTGGGCCTGAACTACGCCGATACCTATTTCCGCAACGGCACCTACCCGATCCCGCTACCCAATGGCATCGGCGTGGAAGCGGCCGGCGTGGTCGAGGCGCTGGGCGAGGGCGTGACCCAGGTGGCGGTGGGTGACCGGGTCACCTACACCGGCTTCCTCAACACCCTGGGCGCTTATTGCACCGAGCGCCTGATCCATGCCGCCGCGCTGATCAAGCTGCCGGATACCATCGCCTTCGAAACCGCCGCCGCCATGACCATGCGCGGCCTGACCTCCGCCTACCTGCTGCGTCGGCTCCATGACTTCAAACCCGGCGACAGCGTGCTGCTGCATGCTGCCGCTGGCGGGGTCGGCCTGATCGTCGCGCAGTGGGCGCAGCTGCTGGGGCTGAACGTGATCGGCACGGTGTCCACCGAGGCCAAGGCCGAAGTGGCTCGCGCCCATGGCTGCAACCACGTCATCAACTACAGCGTCGAGGACGTTGCCACGCGCGTGCGTGAGCTGACCGACGGGGTAGGGGTGAACGTGGTGTTCGACAGCGTTGGCAAGAACACCTTCATGGGCTCGCTCGATTCGCTCAAGCGCCGCGGCCTGATGGTTTGCGTCGGCACGGCGTCAGGTACCATCCCGCCGTTCGACCCGCAGTTGCTGGCGATCAAGGGCTCGCTGCAGCTCACCCGCCCGGCACTGGCCGACTTCATCGCCGACCCGGCGGAAAAGGCCGACCTGGCCGGCGAGCTGTTCGATCACGTCGGCAGCGGGCGCATCCGTATCGAGATCAACCAGCACTACGCACTGCAGGATGCCGTCCAGGCCCACCGTGACCTGGAAGCGCGCAAGACCACCGGCTCGTCGATCTTCGTCATCTGAAGAGGGCAACAGCATGCACATCGAACAACTGACCTGCGCGATCGGTGCCGAGGTAAGTGGGGTCAACCTGGCCGACGCGATCCACGACGACGACCTGTTCGCCCAGCTTCGCGCGCAGTTGCTCCGGCACCGTGTGCTGTTCCTGCGCGACCAGCACTTCAGCCGCGCCGAACACGTGGCGTTTGCCCGCCGCTTCGGCGACCTGGAGGACCACCCGGTGGCCGGCAGCGACCCGGAGCATCCGGGCCTGGTGCAGATCTACAAGCGCCCGGACCAGCCCAACGACCGCTATGAAAATGCCTGGCACACCGACGCCACCTGGCGCGAGGCCCCGCCGATGGGCTGTGTGCTGCGCTGCATCGAATGCCCGCCCGTGGGCGGCGACACGATGTGGGCGAACATGGTGCTGGCCTATGAAAACCTGCCAGGCGATGTGAAGGCCAAGATCGAAGGCCTGCGCGCCCGTCACAGCATCGAGGCCAGCTTTGGCGCCGCCATGCCGCTGGAAAAGCGCCTGGCGCTGAAGGCGCAGTTCCCGGATGCCGAGCACCCGGTGGTGCGCACCCACCCGGAAACCGGCGAGCAGGTGCTGTTCGTCAACGCCTTCACCACCCATTTCAGCAATTACCACACCCCGCAGCGGGTGCGCTTCGGGCAGGACGCCAACCCCGGTGCCAGCGACCTGCTGCGTTACCTGATCAGCCAGGCCTACCTGCCGGAGTACCAGGTGCGCTGGCGCTGGAAGCCCAACAGCGTGGCGATCTGGGACAACCGCAGCACCCAGCACTACGCCGTCATGGACTACCCGCCGTGCCACCGCAAGATGGAGCGCGCCGGGATCAAGGGCAGCCCCACGTTCTGAGTTCGTCGCCGTCGCTGGCGGCAACCGCACAATAACAATAGCGAGGACTACAGCATGCAATTCTTCGACGATTCGTTGCACCCTGAAAACATGGAAAAGGTGGTGATCACCGTGGCCCCCTATGGCCCGGAGTGGATGCCTGAAGACTTCCCTGAAGACATTCCCCTGACCATGGACGAGCAGGTGCAGAAGGCTGTCGACTGCTACGAGGCAGGTGCCACCGTATTGCACCTGCACGTGCGCGAACTGGACGGCAAGGGCTCCAAGCGCCTGTCCAAGTTCAACGAGCTGATCGCCGGGGTGCGCGAAGCGGTGCCGGACATGATCATCCAGGTTGGCGGGTCGATTTCCTTTGCCCCGGAAGGCGAAGGCGAGGCTGCCAAGTGGCTGTCGGACGATACCCGGCACATGCTCGCCGAGCTGACGCCGCGCCCCGACCAGGTGACCGTGGCCATCAACACCACGCAGATGAACATCATGGAGTTGCTGTACCCCGAGTACCTGGAAGGTACCTCGCTGGCCAGCCCGGCGATTCATGCCGCCTACAGCGAGATGACTGTGCCGGCCGGCCCGGCCTGGGTCCGCGAGCACCTGCGCCGCCTGCAGGCCAGCAACATCCAGCCGCATTTCCAGCTGACCGGCATGCATGCCCTGGAGACGCTCGAGCGCATCGTCCGCCGTGGTGACTACATGGGCCCGCTGAACCTGACCTGGATCGGCATTGGCGGCGGTTTCGACGGCCCCAACCCGTTCAACTTCTTCAACTTCATCCACCGCGCGCCGGACGGTTGCACCCTGACCGCCGAATCGTTGCTGAAGAACGTGCTGCCGTTCAACACCATGGCCCTGGCCATGGGCCTGCACCCACGCTGCGGCAACGAAGACACCATCATCGACCAGCATGGCAAGCGCTTCACCTCGGTGCAGCAGATCCAGCAGACCGTGCGTGTGGCCCATGAGCTGGGCCGCGAGATTGCCAGCGGCAAGGAAGCACGCGCCATTTACCGCATCGGGCAGCAGTACGACAGCATCGAGCAGACCCTCGAGGCCAACGGCATGGCGCCGAATCGCCAGCCGGGTGTGAAGGGCGTGCCGCAGCGCTGACTTCACTGGCCTGCGCTGGCCTTTTTAGGAGCGGCCTTGTGTCGCGACAGGGCTGCACAGCAGCCCCGGCAATAGTTGAGTTGACGCTTCAATCGGGGGCCGCTTTGCGGCCCATCGCGACACAAGGCCGCTCCTACAGGGGGCGTGCCAATGCATAAGAACAAGAAAAACCCACATCACCCCAAGGAGGCAACATGGCCACCTATCTCGCCAGTGCCGAAGATTCCGGCACCGACACCGCCCACAGCGTCCCCCGGCGCTATGCCTGGGTGGTCTTCGCCCTGACCTTTGGCCTGTTGATCTCCGACTACATGTCGCGCCAGGTGCTCAATGCGGTGTTCCCGCTGCTCAAGGGCGAATGGGCGTTGAGCGACAGCCAGCTCGGCCTGCTCAGCGGTATCGTCGCGCTGATGGTCGGCCTGCTGACCTTCCCGCTGTCGCTGCTGGCCGACCGCTTCGGCCGGGTGCGCAGCCTGGTGCTGATGGCAGTACTGTGGAGCCTGGCCACCCTCGGCTGCGCCCTGGCGGAAAACTACCCGCAAATGTTCGTCGCGCGGTTTCTGGTGGGGGTGGGCGAGGCGGCCTACGGCAGTGTCGGCATCGCCGTGGTGGTCGCGGTGTTCCCCCGCGACATGCGCTCGACCCTGGCCGGCGCGTTCATGGCCGGTGGCATGTTCGGCTCGGTGCTGGGCATGGCCCTGGGCGGTGTACTGGCCCAGCACCTGGGCTGGCGCTGGGCATTCGCCGGCATGGCGCTGTTCGGCCTGGTGCTGGCGATGCTGTACCCGCTGATCGTCAAGGAGGCGCGTATTGCGCCTCGATGCGCGCAGCAGTCGCAAGGCAAGGCCGGCCGCCCGCTGCGCACCCTGTACAGCAGCCGTTCGGTCATCGCGGCCTACGTCGGCAGCGGGCTGCAGCTGTTCGTCGGCGGCACCGTGATCGTCTGGATGCCCAGCTACCTGAACCGCTATTACGCCATGGGCACCGACCGCGCCGGGGCTATTGCCGCAGTCATCGTGCTGTGCAGCGGCATCGGCATGATCCTCTGCGCCATGCTCTGCGACCGCCTCGGGCGGCAGCGCCCGGACCGCAAGATCAGCCTGGCCATCGCCTACTGCCTGGGCAGCTGCGCGCTGTTGTCCCTCGCTTTCACGCTGCCAGCCGGCACCGCCCAACTGGTGCTGATCTGCCTGGGCATGATGATCGCCGCCGGCACCAACGGCCCGTCCAGTGCCATGGTCGCCAACCTCACTCACGCCTCGGTGCACGGCACCGCGTTTGCCACCCTGACCCTGGCCAACAACCTGTTGGGCCTGGCCACCGGGCCGCTGATCACCGGGCGCGTTTCCGACCTGATCGGCCTGCATGCCGCCTTCCAGCTGGTGCCGCTGATGAGTATCGGCGCGGCGGCGGTGTTTTTCCTCGCCAAACGTCATTACCACCGCGACATGGACCGTCTGCATGCACCGGCACACGACGCCGCCGACGCACCCCGGGAGTTGAAACCGTGAAACAGCTGTTGTCCGTCGAAGTGTTCTTCGATTTCGTCTGCCCGTGGTGCCTGATTGGCCAGCGGCACCTGCAGGCTGCCCTGTTGCTGTTGCAGCGCGAACAGCCGCAAGTGCAGGTACAACTGCGATGGCGAGGTGTGCAGTTGTTGCCTGGCTTGCCCGCCGTTGGCGTGCCGTTCCATGCCTTCTATCTGCAACGCCTGGGCAGCGAGGAGGCGGTACGCGAGCGCCAGGCCCAGGTGCGCGCCGCTGCCCGTGTGGTAGGCGAGGACATCGACTTCTCGCGTATTCGCCGCATGCCCAACACCGGCAATGCCCATCGGCTGCTGCAACGGGCTGCCCAGTTGCTCGAAGCAGCGCAACTGGAAGCCTTGCTGGCGCAGTTGTTCATCGCCTATTTCCACCAGGGCCGCGATCTGGGGGATAGCCGCACCTTGCTCGACATCGCCCGATGTTGCGGGCTGGATACCGCGCAGGTGGTCGACTGCCTGCGTGACGACGGCAGCCCGTTCCTCGATGGGGCCGGGCGCGCTGGCAGTGCCGTGCCGCGCTTCCGTTTCAATCAGGGGCCGCTCTTTGCGGGTGCACAGCCTGCCGAGGTGCTGTATGCGGCCATGACCGAAGCGCTGCAAGAGGTTGAGAGGGCATGACCCGGCGCATTGCATTGGCCCCCCATCAGGTGCCGGAACGTGACGGCCGTGTGCTGTTGGCCTGCGAAGGGCGCAGCGTGGCGCTGTTCAACGTTGCCGACTCGCTCTATGCCATCGACGACAGCTGCCCGCACCAGGGCGCGTCGTTGTGCGGCGGGCGGCTGGAAGGCCGTGTCATCCAGTGCTGCGCGCATGGCCTGCGCTTCGACCTGGCCAGCGGCTACCTGGTCAACTCCAGGGCCTTGAAGGTTGCCAGCTACCCGGTCGAGCAGCAGGGCGGGCAGGTCTACATCGTGTTTGACAGTGAGGAGGCGGGGCAATGAATACACTGGCACTTGGCGCTACCCATCAGCGTATCCGCACCCTCGCCCCGGGGGTGGTGGTCAGCCTTGTCGTCGGCGCGGCCGCCAGTTTCCTCGGTGAGCATTACGCGGCCCCGGTCATGCTGTTTGCCTTGCTATTGGGGATGGCGCTGAACTTTCTCGCGGTCGACGGCCCCTGCAAGGCCGGTATCGAGTTCACCGCCCGCACGGTACTGCGCCTGGGCGTGGCGCTGCTTGGCATGCGCATCACCCTGGACCAGATCGCCAGCCTGGGCTGGAAGCCCGTGGCCCTGGTCGTGACCCTGGTGGTGGTGACCATCCTGGTCTCGGTGGTGGTGGCCAAGGTGCTGGGGTTTTCACGGCTGTTCGGCATGCTCACCGGCGGTGCCACGGCCATTTGCGGTGCCTCGGCTGCGCTGGCGCTGGCAGCTGCCTTGCCACAGCACCCGCGCAAGGAGCATGCAACGCTGTTCACCGTGATCGGCGTGTCGGCGCTGTCGACCCTGGCGATGATCTTGTACCCGATGATTGCCCAGTGGCTGCACCTGTCCCCGGCGCAGGCCGGGGTCTTCCTCGGGGCGACCATCCACGACGTGGCACAGGTGGTGGGGGCGGGTTACAGCATGTCTACCGAGACCGGCGACATCGCCACGGTGGTCAAGCTGATGCGGGTGGCCATGCTGTTGCCGGTCATTGTCTGCGCAGCCATGATCACCCGGCGCCAGGGCCTCGAGGCCGGTGGCCAGCGGCCGCCCTTGCTGCCATGGTTCGCGGTCGGCTTCCTGCTGCTGGCGTGCGTCAACAGCACAGGCTGGGTACCCACCACAGTGCAAGGCGGTATCAACGACCTGTCGCGTGGCTGCCTGGTGGTGGCGATCAGTGCCCTGGGCATGAAAACTCAACTCAAGTCGCTGGCCTCGGTCGGGGTGAAACCCATTGCGCTGATGGTGGGGGAGAGCGTGTTTCTTGTGCTTTTGGTGCTGGCGTTGATGCACTGGGGCCTTGCCTGACTGCTTGACGCGGTCGATTGTAATCGATGGACTCGCCCCCGCCGAGGCATCACAGTGCCACGGTGGCGTTCTAAGAAGCCAACGGCAGCGAGGGCGAGACCATGAAAAAGCATAGTT